>JAOZOW010000020.1 GCA_029933075.1 Deltaproteobacteria bacterium
GCCTTTGTAAAAACGAAAGGTCGTCAAATTTAATCTTTGAAGATTTTGTTTGCAGTGCCGATATTTTAGGTATACACTTGAAATAAAAGTTCCCAACCTAATTTTCTTCACTACTTTTCAGCCCGGGTTCCTTCTTTGTTTTCGATCTCCTTGGCGGTGACCGGTGATCAGGATAACATCAGGAAACATACCCCCTATGAGATGGATCGATTACCTCATCCGTTTAGTCAACCAGAGGCTGAATGAGGGCGAAACCGCCGAGCCCTTTTTCATGGAACCCTAAGAGCCTGCCGCTGCAATTCTCTTGAAGGATTTACCTCTTGCCTTGAAGAGTTCCCGTATGTATGCAGGGGCATCCTGGATTGTGAGGGCATCAAATATTGATCCCTTCACTGCCCAACATGCCTGTCAATTTCTCCGGTTTACCTGTAATACTCTTTAGAAAAACCTGTATCTCTGTTATGGCCCTTTTTTCCTCCTAATGTGGTTGTTTTGTGTAGCCTCCCTTCAAAGTTTCAATGAATAGGGATCAATGATGGACAATTATAAGGTTTATATTCTCCGAGGACTTTCTACACCGCTGATGGCTTAGAAAAAGGGAGTTCAAAGAGACCACAGTACCAATTCTATTTACAGAGGAGGTATCCAGATGACTTGGAATAAGATTAAGCCGTATTTGTGGAGTGCTGCTGGTGGCGCTGTTGTAATATCGATCATCGGGTTCAGTCTGGGTGGATGGGTTACGGCTGGTACTGCCCGTAGAACGGCAATCGAGATGGCTGAGACGGCTGTAGTCGACCGCTTGGCGCCGATTTGTGTCGCACAGTTTCTGCAAGACCCGAACAGGGAAGAGCGACTCAAGGAGTTGAAAAAATTAGACTCCTGGAACAGAGCTGACTACGTAAAGGAACAGGGCTGGGCGATAATGCCGGGTGAGAAGGAATCCGATTACAAAGTTGCCAATGAGTGTGCCAGACTGCTTGTGGAATTCGAAAAGTAACTGTCCCTCAGGCCCGCTCATTTCGGCGCCCAATATCGACCAACCTCTTTTCTTTTCAGCATAAAGGGAAATCAGTGAAGAGATGGGCGGGCTAACCCTTTTCCATTATGCAGAGCGACAAACTCGTTGGCAGTACGGAAGCGGGGCTATTGGCTATTATGGTGAGTCAGGTCAGGAGACGAGCAGGAGGCCAGCGAGCATTCCCTGGGATACGGTCTCAGGGTCAGTGGTTCGGAGGATGGGCTGTATCTCCCAGCCTGCATCTCTGACAAGCCGAAATACATTTATACCGAGGGCCTCCATGGAAGGCCGCGCCAGTTCAGGCGCTCGGCACCCCCCTGTCCCCTCCAGGATTTGACACGGGGTTTCCGGACAAAAGACCGGCTTGCAGGAACCTGCCCCCAGGGCCTTTGAAAAGACATATCCGGCCTCAACCGATATGGCTTCAAGGGCCGAGGAAATCTCATACACCCTTCGAAAGGCCTCGAAGCGATCCGGGGAGACGAGCAGGGCGGCCGGGACATCTATCTTGAATAATACCGCTGCAGGATACTCCCGAATCCACTCTCTTGCCCTTTCGGGCCCCATCACATGCGGAGGACAATTGGCGCTCTTGCCGTACCCTTCACAGCGCGGGGCCTTGCACATCTCAATGATCTCATCTTCCACACGGATCATATCCGCCGGAATTATCTTAGCATCACTCGCCCCAAGCCCTACGGCCTCATCCTTGAGCAGTAGGAGGTGGGATCGCATACGAGTGTGAGAATCAGTGAAAGGCATGTTTTTCATGGAATCGTATCCATACTTGCGAATCGCGGCTCATGAAGGGGCAACAGGATGTCGGCCATATCTCTGACCTTGGTCATTATATCGTAGGCCTGATAAGGATTCACCGTGGTCCCGGGCGGAATTACCTCCATCTCCATGGCCCTGATCTCTTTCGGGGGCTCAAAATTTTCCATGATCACGCAGAATCCCGTAATAACCGCCCTCCCCTTCGGGGTATCCACCAGTACGGTCAGCCCCCCTTCGGTGTGTGCCGGCGTATGCATCACCTGAATGCCGGGCAGGATTTCCGTGTCATGAAAAACTGTCCTCATCTGATCGTTCTCTTCGACCTCCTCGATATAGTCCTCCAGGTAGCGGAAATCCAGAGGATGGGGACTGTGGATCCGCTCCAGCTCCTTTTCGTGTACATAGAACACGGCATTGATGCACTTATAGTCGTTTTCACAGTGATCATTATGAAGATGGGTATGGATGACAATATCGATATCTTCGGGTGAAAGGCCCCATCTGCCAAGGCCCTCTTCAAAGGTATAAATCTTGCCACCTATCTGGTTTTCCCTGTCATCGGACTGGATTGGGCTCATTTCCCCAGTATCCACCAAAACTTTTCTATCGCCTCCTTCCAGGTACCATGCATAGATCGGTATGGTATAGGGCTGGCCATAGCCATACTGATAGGTCATCATTCCCTTGTCGAAAATCTTTGTCCCCACAACAATGGGATGGATCACGTACCTGCTCATTTTTGAATCCTCCTTACAATTACTTCTACCTCCCTCCTTCGGTTTTGTCAAAAGCTCCGTAAAAGATTGTGCTGGAAATCCCAATGGAACGTTTCTACTTGGCAAAGATAAACAGATGAAGTAGAAACAGGCCATGATCGGTGTGACCATAAGATACCTCATCTTCGCCCTAATCCTTATAATATACGGGGTCCAGGTGTGACCCTTTCTTGAGGGCCTCGGGTATTTCAAGGCCTCAATCAACACCCTGGTTCCCATGCTCCTGGTGCTTCCGTTGAGAGGCCTTGCCTTCGGCAAAACCAGGAAGCGCCTCAAACAAATTGGTACCATTCATGCCGACGTCTACACCCTGCCCTGGCACGAGTTCAGGGCGGACCTGGCCTGCTGGATGATAGCCGGATCTCTTATGGCGGCCATCTACATTTCCTACTTCGGTTCACCTCTTCTGACCGGCGTTAAGGTCTTCTTGGGCAGCCTTTGCTTCGGGCTATTCGGGGGAATGCTTAGTTATCTCGCCACGGAAAAACGGATCATCGGCCTGCTGCAAACCGCCGGGACTATGAAACCGACCGCTCATCCCAAAAAGGTCTTCTCTGTAGGGACCAAGATGCTTTTTTTCATGATAACCGCGCTCCTTTTTATGGTGGTATCCATTCTGCTGATGGTCTTCATGGATATAAACTACCTCCTGTCGCACAAGGATATGATCGGACCGGAGGTCTATTACGGGGTGTTCAAAGAAATCCTTTTCGCATTTGCGATACTCCTTTTCCTGAGCCTGACAATCCTCACCCGTTATTCCCGAAACCTCAAAAGCATCCTGTCTGTCCAGGTAGAGGCAATGGAAAATGTGACCAGGGGAGAATATGAAACGCTGGTGCCGGTTGTAAGCAATGATGAGTTTGGCATGATCGCAGCCAAAACGAACGAAATGATCCGGGGCTTGCAAGATGGAGCCGTCTGCCAGGTCAGCTTCGGGAAATATGTTACGCCGGAGGTGAGCGAGCTGATCCTGAACGGTGCAATTTCCCCCGAGGGGGTCCTGTTCCAGGCCACAGTGCTTTTCTGCGATCTCAGGGGTTACACGCCCCTTGTGGAAAAAAAGGATCCAAAAGAGGTAGTGAAGTTTCTTAACGCATATTTCACGGAAATGGAAAAGGCTGTTAGAGGACACAATGGCATAGTGCTCCAGTATATCGGGGATGAAATCGAGGCCGTATTCGGCGCCCCGGTGCTGGACCCCGAGCATCCTGACAAGGCTGTCATGGCCGCCCTGGAGATGCGAAAACGGCTCAATGCGCTAAATCAGGAAAGGGAAGAAAGGGGGGAGGATCCCATCACCCACGGCATAGGCATTCATACTGGTACCGTTCTGGCAGGCAGCGTGGGAAGCCCGGAACGCCTTGTTTACGCCATGGTAGGGGATACCGTGAACATAGCATCAAGAATACAGGGGCTCAACAAGACGTTCCACAGCGATATCCTCATCAGCCAAAACACAAAGGCGTCTCTAAAAACCAAGGGCGTAAAGCTCGCAAGCCTCGGTCATACGCCCATCAGGGGCATGAGCCAGGAGATCGAGATCTTTAAGGTATTGTAAAAGGCCCGGGGGAAAACCCATGTTGAGACGAGTGGGCAAATGGCTCAAAATCCACGAGGACGAAATCACCATCTTCCTCTGGTGCGCCCTGATACTATTCCTCATCCGCAGTTCCAATGTCCTCTTCAACAACTTTGCAGAGACCGCATTCCTTAAAAGATTCGGTGTCGAGTACCTGCCCGTAGTCTATATGGCGAACTCCATAACTACTTTTGTCATCATGGGGTTCATGGCCGGCATCATGGCCGGTGTGCCCGGAAGCCGCCTGCTGAACTATATGCTCCTGTTTTGCGGGACAACCGTAGCGGGGCTCCGCTTCGTCATCCCCCTGGGCATTGATCTCCTTTACCCGGTCCTGTTCGTGCTCAAATCCCAATATGAAGTCCTGCTGGGGCTCCTGTTTTGGAACTTAGCCAATGACCTTTTTAACACCAGGCAGTCAAAACGCCTGTTTCCCCTGATAACCGCTGGCGGCGTATTGGGCGGGATAATCGGCAGCTTCGCAACGCCCACCCTGGCAAAGACCATCTCCCTGGACAATTTGATGCTTGCCTATCTCGGAACTACGGTCCTGGGTGCCCTGTCCGTAAAAAGGATGGGTACGCTTTTTCCCACCCTCCTCATGATGGATACCAAGGGCAAGAGAGTAAAAGGGCGCACTTCCATGAAAGAGGAACTGAAGAAGGTCTGGCCCATGATCAGAGAGTCCAGACTGGTTCGAATCCTTGTTATGCTGACCCTCCTGCCCAATATCGTGATCCCCATCATGAACTACCAGTTCAACTTCGCCATTGACCAGGCCTTCGTCACGGAAGGGAAAATGATTGCCTTTTTTGGCTATTTCAGGGGGGCACTGAATGTCATCAGCCTGATCATATTGCTCTTTGTGGGCAGGATATACGGCCGTTGGGGACTCCCGGTGGCCCTAATGTTCCATCCCTTCAATTACCTGCTCGCTTTCATGGCCTTTCTGCTCCGTTTTGATATCATTTCCGCCATGTATGCGAGAATCTCAACGAATGTCCTGAGGACAACCATCAACAACCCTGCCAGAGCGGTGCTGGTGGGCCTGGTGCCCCCTGAATACCGTTCGGTGGTAAGGCCCTTTCTGAGGGGGACGGTGGTTCGGCTTGGCATCCTGGTAGGCTCCGGACTGATCATGCTCTCCGAGAGCCTGGTTCACCCCAGATATCTCTCCATTGCTGCTGGCATTTTCGTGGCCGTCTGGATCGGTGCCACCATAATGCTCAAAAAAGGCTACTCCGGTATCCTCTTAGGCCTGATATCACGCAATATGCTGGACCTTAAGTCCATGAGAGAAGAGGATGTGAGCCAGGTGTTCGCCGACAAGCAGATAAAAAACCAATTGCTTCAGGCCTTTTCTTCCGCCAGGGGAGAGGACTGTCTGTGGCATGCGAGGCTCCTCAAGTCTCTCGGGGTGGAAGACCTGGACACCCACATCCTATCCGCCCTCAAAACGCAGGACGACCGGACCAAAATCGGCCTACTGCCACTGGTATCGCCAAAGGCCGGCAAGGAAGCATTAAAGGTGTTTAAGGAAATCGCAAACACTGAAAATCGGGAGCTCATGGTGGCCATACTCAAGGCGCTCCACCGTTTCCCGTTTGAACTCTTTGCGGGCTTTAGCCGTGAAATCTTCGAGAACGCCAATGACCCGGAGGTGAAAGCATATGCCGTAAGCGGGCTATACCGTGTAACACCCCGTAAGTACAGGGAGATTATAGATTCCTGGCTCGAATCCGAGGACAGTAGCCAGAGGATGGCGGGGATCATTGCCGCAGGTGCTTCCGGAGATCATGGTTACATCTTAAGGCTCAAGGAACTGCTTGAAAGGGAAAGAGAAAGCGCCCTGCTGCCACATATCCTTAAGGCCATTCACGAGTTGGGCGGCAAGGAGGCAAATTTGGCGGCCCGCCCCTACCTCATACACCCCATAGAGGAAATACGACTGGCCGCCCTGGATGCCCTTGAAATCGAAGATGATAATGATCTCAAGAGCGTCATAGCACTGCTGGACGATCCGTCCGAGCGGATCCAGGTGCGGGCCAAGGAAAAGCTTCAAACGGCATCCTACCAAAACGCACAGGTCCTGGTGGAGTCCCTTATCATACCGAGCCGCAGGGTCAGAGAAGCCATATTCGAACTGCTCGAATCCTTGAACATCAAAGACCTGGATATTTATCGTTTTGCCCGATCCCAGATTGAGACAAGCTACGGTTGCCTTGCAGAGGCAGAAGCGCTCCGTCCGCTTTCACCGGTCCCTGAAAGAGACCTCCTCATTGACCACCTGGAACAAAAATGCCGCTTTCATGTGGAAAACACGCTCCGTGTGCTTGCTGCACAGGATCGCACCGCCCGGATGCGAACGATCTGGCGGGGGATCTACTCTGCCGATCCCCGCCAGAGGGCAAACAGCATAGAGGCCCTTGATGACTCTATGGACCCTTCCCTGTCAAAGGTCCTGATGCCCCTTATAGAGGACAGCTCACATTCTGAGCGGCTGGCAGTGGGGAAGAAATACTTCCAGCTACCTCTGCTTGATTTCAACTCACCGGAGCTTTACTCCAGACTCTTAACAAAAGAGGACTGGGTAACCGTAATACTGACCCTGAATCTCTTGACAACGAACGGGCTGGTGGAGCCCGAAAGAGGCATTATGGAAGCACTGACCTCCTCGGACAACGACCATGTCCGGTGGATGGCACAGCGCTATCTGAATCTTCAGGGCCTCGATGCTGCGCAAAGGGAGGCATTTATGGAATCAGAGATTTCTTTGCCGGACAAGATATTGCATCTGAAAGGAATCCATATCTTTCAGGGACTCACGGTGGGGGAGCTGGCCGCCATTGCATCTGTGACAGAGGAGGTGGTGTTCCCGGCGGGTCAGACCGTCATCAAGCAGGGTGAGCCAGGGGAAACCATGTACCTGATCATAAGCGGTGAAGTCTCCGTCATCAAAGAAGACGAAGAGGGTCAGGAGATCGAACTGGATCGTATCGGCAAAGGAGATTATTTCGGGGAAATGGCCCTGTTCGAAGGGGATGTACGCTCAGCCACAATCCGCCCCCTCGAAGATACCAGACTGCTGGTCCTGCACAAGCGGGAATTCACGGAGATAGTGAGAGAATACCCTCAGATCGCCCTTGCCATATGCAAAGTCCTGAGCCAACGTCTCAGGGAACTCCACCACAAGATCAAGAAGGGGTGATAGCGGCCCTGTCATAGACTGTAGTAGAATACTCATAGCCCAGAGAGCACGTTTTGCACAGCGGGAGTTTCTCTATAAAAAACTGCATCAGGATCTCACGCCTCTTCTCGGAAGACCATATATCCTGCCAGGGCTGATGGTTCAGGTTGCCGAAAGAGTACTCACCGTCAAAATCAATACAGCAGGGTACCACCGAGCCGTCCGAAAGGGCAAAACCCTGAAAAAGAAGCCTGCAAACAACCCTGTCCCGATATTTCATATAGGACTTGTTTGCCCTGGAATATTTTCCCGCTGCATCAGCGCCTTCTTTCAAAAACCGTCCCTCTCCGTCATTTTTTCCTCCAAAAGTATCAAAGCTCGGCTTTTTCAATTTTATTCGATCCACGCCCAGGGATTTCAGAAAGGCCACCACCTCTGATTCTTTCATCTCATTATAGGAAAACATTATGGTCTGGATCTGGATCAGGGGACGACTGAGTCCCAAGCTATCTCTTCTCTCTTTGAGCCGCAGAATGCCTTTAAGGATCTTGTTGAAATCTGCCCCAATGCGGTACCGGGCCAAATCTTCCTGGTTGATGCCATCAAGGGAAATGGAGATCTTGTCGAGCCCGCTTGAGAGGATCTCATCCACTTTCTCATCCAAAAGGAGGCCGTTGGTGGAAAAATAAGTAAAAATATTCTTTGATCCAAGATACCTGATAATCGAAAAGAGGGATTTTGAAAGGAGCGGCTCCCCCATAAGATGAAGGCACATGTATCTGATGCGGGGGTTGTCCCCGACAATCTTCTCTATCATCCCCAGCGGCGTCTCGCTGTGGCCCCTTCTGAGGTGGTGCGTGGAGCACAGTGGGCAATTGAGATTGCACTGTGTGGTGGTTTCAACCTGAAAGATCTCTGGCTCATAAGCCATCAGCATTTCAACCCTGTGGACCGGGTCGAGCTGGCTGAAGGCCGCCTCCGCCCGGAAAAAGGCCTTATCCGGGGCAGGGGAAGCCAGGAGGCCCAAATCTATCCCGCTCCCTTTTTTATCTGTTGATAAAGACGCCGATCTCATGTCCTGTCCTCTCATTATAATAGGTGGCCGCAAGCCTCATATGGTTCCTCAGGGTCAGTTTGATAGGATCCAGGTTGTCCACGTTGATGGTCACATAGATCTTTTTCCCCGGCGACCTTTCAACCAGCCCCTTGAGCAGCCGATCTCCTACGCCAAGATGTCTGTACTCCGGCCTTACGCTGGTATATCCCCGCTCCAGATAGCCATGAAGGTCTAAATGTGTCTTTTCCTCTATCTGTCTTACATAATTCGACAGGGGTTTCTTGTGGGTCATGGTGCCCACCACCCTCTCGCCCTCCATAGCATAACCGATCAGGAAGGCCTCTTTCAGGTTGTTCCTCACCCATGAAAGGCCCACTTCACCTCCCCGCTCCACAAGCTCAAATATCTTTTCCAGGATGTCCGGGGGGACCTCTTCCGGTCTTTGAAAAAAATACCTGATCGCCCCGCCCACCTTGGTGATGGAGAAATCTTCAGGGTCCACCTTCCAGCCCAGCACCCTCCTGACACCATGCCTTGCCGCGTAAAGAAGCAGGTATTCGCGGATGCGCAAGTAAAACCAAAAAGGATGCCTATACATGTCCTCAAGCCTGTATTTCTGGGCCCGGGACAGGAATGTGGAGAGCGTTTCCGCATCCATGCCTTCAGAGGCTCTAAATCTATGCTCGTAAGAAAAAAGGCTTTCCTCTCTTTCCACCCGTTGGATGCTGAACTCTTCCGGGTGATTGATGATGTATGAATGGTTCAGCAGCACGAACCGAAAAAAGATGGAAGAATGTATGATATCCTGATTCCAGTCAAGAAATCTGATGGTTTCCTCAGCCTCCTCCTCTGTCTCCGTAGGGAATCCAAGGATCATGGTGGCATGATTCCAGATCCCCGCATTGGAGGCATCCCTCAGCACCCTTACCGTGTCATTCAGATTTGTCCCCTTGTTCATGAGCTGGAGGATCCTGGGATGCCCGGTCTCCACCCCCCACCGGATCAGCCGGACCCCTGCCTTTGAAAGAAGCTGGAGCCTGCTCCGCGTAAATGTACCCACAGGCTTGCACCACAGTGAAATCTGAAAATGGAGCCCCTTTTCCACAATCAGGCGGGAAATGGCTTCAAGATAGGTGGGCGTGAGGCAATCATCATTTACCGTAAAGCATGATACACCGTAACGCTGTTGCAGCTCATCCATCTGCCCGACCGCGTTTTCAGGCGGCACAGTCTGAAACCGCTTGTTATCGTAACGGGAACAGAAGGTGCACTTCCCCCAGTAGCACCCTTCTGACAAACGGATGGGGATGATCGGCGTGGGGGAAAGGTAGCGCTGGAGCGGAAGGTCACTGAAGTCAGCGGTAGGAAGGGCCGAAATGGGCTCATGGGGACCCATCTCGGTGAAAACAAGCCTGTCCTCATGAAGGTAGACCAGATTCGGCACCTCCCCTAAAGGCCCACGGGAGGCCAATTGTTCAATCAGCCTCCTGAGGGGCCTCTCTCCGTTGTCCAGCACAAGGCTGTGACAAAATTCCGAAAAATAAGCAGGGGCTTCAAGCAGGGCCTCCTTCAGGCGCAGCACATGTTTTCCTCCAAGGGTGACATGGACGGCGGGATACTGCCTCCTGATGAACCGGGCGAGTGTCAGCGCACCGGCAAGCTGGTGTGAAGTGGATATGGAAATCCCCACAAGGGACGGACGCTCTTCATCCATTTTCCCGGGCAAATTCTCATTATAGAACCTGAGAAACGGATTGGCCGCTTCATCTTCACTGTACTTCAGCATGCCCTGGAAGTCGGTTATTTCGGGATTTGAAAATGTGTTGAAAGTGAACGACGCCGGATAACAGGCAAGGGAGGCCAGTCTCAAAAGCTCGTAGAGACCGCTCTGGGCGGCAATGCAGGCGGCAGGATCATAAAAACGCTCACCGTCCCTCAAGGTGTTGACCATGCCGCTCACGCCCATTATCCGTTCATCCCAGGCCTGGGGATGCTCCCTGATATCGCGGAGGAGGCCTTTGTCCTCTTCAGAAGCCGAAAAGTACACCCCTGCCTCTTCCCGCTCTCCGATGATATGGAGCAGATCCATGAGGGTTTTCGGCTTCAGCAGGTATTCCAGAAAAAAGGCGAGGCTTGCGTCGTACTGACTGGCCCTCAGCCCCTCTTTGCGAAGATACGCAATGAGGAGCGGCAGCGCCAGGTAGGGCGTAACCGGGGTCCATACCGGGGGAAAAATCAAAAGCGTATTGAATTCTTTACAATCATCCATATTACCTGGCCCGTGCTCAATATAAGACTCTCAAGATCCTTGTAAAGAAACTGGGGCCTCAAGCTCCCGGTTTGGCCCGTCTTTTAAGTCTCCTCAGGGAAGCTTCCCCTCCCCCTAACGATTTAATCCACCCCATCTGCTTAGTGATCCCATGCCTTCGCCATCAGAATGAAATCGGTCTTGAAGAATGACATTCTTATTATTTGGTAGAAATAAAATCAAAAGTATTGTAGTTAGCTATACCGAATTCTATAAAAGCGTAACATTTTAGCCCCTGATGCGGAAGGTTCATCCCGGCCCCGGGGAAGGGATCTTTTTATTATGCATATCGGCATACTGAGTGCAAGAACTGCCAGATATCATCCCAACCGCAGATTGATAGAGGCTGCAGCCCAGGCAGGACACAGAGCAGTCCTCTTGCATCCCAAAAACTGCATATCGAACATCAGCGCCGACAGACTGAGTGTGGAGATATCAGGTGCTCCGCAGAAAATCGATGTGCTTCTGCCCAGGATCGGGGCGAGCATCAACCAGTATGCCCTCACCCTTGTCCGCCATTTCGAGCTTTCCGGCATCCCGGTGGTAAATGATTTCCAGTCCCTTTTGCTGACGAGGAACAAATTCCTGAGCCTCCAAACCTTAGCCCGTAATGGCATTCCCGTGCCCGAGTCTTACTATGTGAGCAATATCAAAAACTTCGAACAGGCGGTCTCCAGGTTGGGAGGCTATCCCGTGGTGGCCAAGATCATCAACAGTCGGCAGGGAAAAGGTGTAATGGTTGTAGAATCGGCGATTATCGCTAAATTCATCATGGACAACCTTATGGATCGGAGCCAGGGACTCCTTTTACAACAATTTATCCATCCTGATCGGCGTAGAGACATCAGGGCGCTGGTCCTCGGCGACCGAGTTGTGGCGGCCATGGAGTTGAAACCATCACGAGGCGACTTCCGAACCAATATCCATCTGAACGGCAAAGGCCGCACAACGACCCTGGACAAAGAGATCCAGGAGCTTGCAGTTCGTTCCTCCAGGGCCCTCGGCCTGAAGATCTCCGGCACGGATATCATTCTGGATGCCCACGGCGCTCCCTGGGTGATCGAGGCCAACTATTCGCCTGGATTCAGGGGACTCGAGGCCGCGGCAGGCCTTGACGTTGCATCCAACATCATCCAGTATGTGGTACAAACCTGCGGGGGAAACAGATGCACATCGCCTTCCTGATGGACCGACTGGAATCCATTGATCCTGAAAATGAGACCACCTCCCATCTGATGTATGAGTGTAACCAGCGGGGCCATACGGTCTACTTCCTGGAGCCCCATGACGTCTATATCCGCGGCAACCAGGTGGTTGCCAGGATGCGGAACATCACCGTCCCACCCCACCTTTCCATGAAAAAGTACTGGCGGTCTTTGATAAGGTGCCTGAAAAAAGACGAGCTCATATTTGAGACCGTTACGGACCTTGACGCCCTGTTCCTGAGAAAAGATCCACCCCTCATGTATCAGACCATGGAGTTCCTCGAATCAGTCAACGACAAGGTGTTTATCATAAACAGCACCAGCGGACAGATCCTTGGCAACAGCAAGCTCTATATCCTCAATTTCCCCGACATTATTCCAGAGACCCATGTTTCAAGGGATCCCGCTCGGCTAAAGAAGATAATCGATGACTTCGGGGGGGCCATGGTGGTAAAACCTTTACAGCGCTATGGCGGCCAGGGGGTCATCAAAGTCAGCGTACGGGATCGGGAAAACCTCGTTTCCCTGATCAATTTTTATGTAAGGGCCTATCGATCCTACCCGGAAAGGGAACCCATCATGGTCCAAGAATATTTGAGCGGCGTCCAGGAAGAGGGGGATGTAAGGATTCTACTCCTCAACGGGGAGATCCTCGGCGCCATGAGGAGAAAGCCCCGGTATGGAGACTTCCGGACCAATATCCATGCCGGCGCAAAGTCCTACAAGCATGAGATAACGCGGAGGGAGAAGGAGATCTGCGCTGCCATCAAGCCGAAATTGGTCAAGGATGGCCTCTATTTCGTTGGCATTGACGTCATTGACGGCAGACTGGTGGAAATCAACTGTGTGAGCCCGGGCGGCGTGCCCCGCATAAACCGCCTTAACAAGGTGAAGCTGGAAGCCAAAATCATCGACTTTATCGAAGAGAAAGTAAAAGAAATGAAAAGAAGAGGAAAACGCCGAAAAAAGAAAGGAAAAAATCATGAACCTGACGCATAACGTCAAAACACACGTTCTCACCGCCAGGGTGCTCATCCTGGGACTTCTTGCCGTCATGTTTCTTATACCCTGGCGCCATGCCTATGGGGCCGACATGGTGAAAGTGGGACTCCTCCAGGAACCCAAGACCCTCAATATCTGGCTTGCCAGCGACAGGTGGTCAAGGAAGGTCCTCGGCCAGATATATCAACCGCTTTATATCAGAGACCCCAAGACCCTCAAGTTCATACCCTGGCTGGCCCAGGAACACCCCGTATATGATGAGGCCACACTTTCATACACAGTGAAAATAAGGCCCGCAAAGTGGTCCGACGGTTCTGATCTCACTTCCGAGGATGTGGCTTTCACAGGACGCCTCATAAAGGAGTTCAGGGTTCCCAGGTACGCCTCCAAGTGGAAATTCATAAAGAAGATCGAAACGCCGGACAGACACACCGTGCGATTCTATCTCAAGACACCCAAAGCGATCTTTCTCACCAGGACCCTTACAACACCCATTGTCCAGAAAAGGGAATGGACCGAGGTAATTGAGGCCGCGAAAAAAACGGAAAAGCCCCTCCATGCCCTCCTGAATCATAAAATGGACAGGCCGGTAAGCAGCGGTCCGTTCGTACTGAAAGACTGGAAGCAGGGGGCATACCTTTTCCTTCAAAAGAACAGGTATTTTTTCGGACAGGACAAAACGATCGACAATCGAAAGCTGGGACCTCACATCGGCGGTATTATTTTCAAGATATTCGGGACATCCGATGCCGCTATCATGGCCCTGAAAAAAGGGGGCATCGACATGTTCTGGTGGGCCATTCAGCCAGGATACCTGGAGGATCTCAGAAAGCATGAAAACATCCGTGTGTTTTACAATGAAAAGAGCGCGCTTTACTACATGGGCTTCAATGTAAGGAGGCCTCCGTTCAATGACGTGAATTTGCGCCGTGCCATCGCCACCCTGATCGACAAGGATTTTATCCTGAAGCGCATCCTTCAGGGATACGGTATCAAGATGTACTCCATTGTGCCGCCGGGGAATCATTTCTGGTACTGCCCGAACCTGCCCCGCTATGGGGAGGGGCTCCCCAAGGAAGCCCGCATCAGGAGGGCTTACGAAATACTCAGAAAAACGGGATATACCTGGCAGGTTCCACCCATTGACACGGAAGGAAAAATTGTGAAGGCCAAGGATATCCGCTTGCCTGACGGCAGGCCCATGAAGCGGTTCACAATCCTCACCCCACCTGCGGATTATGATCCCAATCGCGCCATGTGCGGAATGATCATACAGGAATGGCTCAGGGCCATGGGTATGCCTGCCTTCTCAAAGCCCATGGCTTTCGGGTCCCTCATTCAACAGGTGAAAACCCGCCGGGATTTCGACGCCTTTATCTTGGGCTACGGCAACCTCTCCCTTGATCCCGATTACCTGAGAAACTTTTTTCATTCCCGCAACGACAAGCCGAAAGGCTGGAATATGAGCGGTTACAAGAACCCTGAATTCGACCGCATTGCAGATTTATCGGCAGGCACAATGGACAGAGACAAGAGACGGGCGTTGATCTGGCAGATGCAGAAAATCATCATGAACGACGTGCCCTACATCCCCCTTTACAATCCCAAGCTGGTGGAGGCCGTGCGAAGCGACAGGTTCACCGGCTGGGTGGAGATGTTAGGAGGTATAGGTAACATCTGGTCATTTTGCCGGTTAAGACCCAGATAGCACCATATGACCCATAGCCATCTACATGGAGTACCTCAGGGCGCAATGGATGCGCCCTTTTTGACGCTTTTTCCACTTGCCCTTCCCGTAAGGAATTTCGGATTATGAGTGGATAGCGCTACCAATGGAACTGCGAAGATACATCATCCGAAGACTGGTCCAGATTGCGATCATTTTTTTTGTGATCCTGACGGTCCTGTTTATGCTTTTCCGGCTTGCACCGGGCGATCCGGTCTCCAGGATGGTCGATCCGGACATGACACCGGAAGAAGCCCAGATTTTGATCTCCGAACTTGGCCTTGATCAACCTCTGTGGATGCAGTATCTCTATTATCTGAGAAATTTCTTTATGGGCCGGTTCGGGAACTCATTTCATTACGGCCAGCCCGTAGTGACGATCATAGCGAACCGCTTGCCCAACACGATCCTGCTTTTTACCACTTCCATCATACTATCGGCCTTTGTAGGGGTCTTCCTCGGGAAAATCGCCTCCTGGCACAAAGGAGGAAAGGTCGATGCCTGGATGACCATAGGCGCTCTGGCAACCCACACGGTTTTTCTCCCCTGGCTTGCTCTGATAATGATCTGGGTCTTTGCCTATAAACTGGGGTGGTTTCCCATTACAGGCATGATTTCCGAAGAAGTGTGGCTCAACCCGGAGGCGGGCATTGTGGCCAAGTCCCTTGATGTGCTTCACCACATGGCGCTCCCTTTGGCCACACTGTTTCTGATCCATTTCGGCAGTTACCTGCTCATCATGCGAAGCAGCATGCTCGAAACCCTCAAAGAGGACTATATTCTCACGGCAAGGGCAAAAGGTTTATCGGAAAAGGTAATCCGCAATCACCACGCGGCGCCCAATGCGGCACTCCCTGTTGTCACCAGCGTGGGCCTCAGCCTTGCCTTCTCCATAAACGGGGGCGCACTCACCGAAACGGTATTCACATGGCCAGGAATAGGGAGGGAATTGGTCTTCTCGGTCAGCCACAACGACTATCCCCTGGCCCAGGCATCCTTTCTCCTGATCGCCATTGTGGTGCTGGTCTCAAATCTTGTGGTTGATGTGCTATACGCATACCTGGACCCGAGAATCAGATACTGACATAAAGCGGGGCAGGAAGGCGGATGGAATTAGCGACAAAAAAAATTGTGCTGAGATATCACTGGGTATTCCGGATTCGAGAAGGCTGGGGGATTTTTCACCAGAGTCTCCTGGGCAAGATCGGTCTTGTCCTGTTGCTCCTCTTTGCCCTTATGGCCTTGTGCAGCTACATTCCCCCCCGGCTTGATCCCATGTATGATCCCATGACGGGTGTGGACCCAAAAATCTCCCATTCCACAGGCCCGAGCATGAGGCATTGGCTCGGCACCGACTTTATGGGCCGAGATATCCTGAGTCAGCTCCTTGCTGGGGCCAGAATCGCTTTCATGGTGGGGGTATCTGCCGCTTTTATGAGCATCTTTCTCGGGACCGCCATAGGCATGATCGCGGGCTATGTGGGCCGCATCATGGACACCCTGCTCATGCGACTGGCGGATATGATCATGGTGATGCCGACACTGCTGGTGGTCCTTATCCTGTCCTCTTTATTCGGCCAGCTTAACATCTGGACCATTGTCCTGATAATCGCTCTGTTCCGGTGGCCGGGGGTATCCAGGGTGATCAGGTCACAGACCCTCTCCCTCAAACAACGACCCTTCATAGAGGCGGCGCGGGTGGCGGGAGCTTCCCACCTCAGGATTATTTTCAGACACATCATGCCCAATGTGCTGCCCCTGTCCTTCCTCTATATGACCTTCAGGGTCACCTCGGCCATTATCATCGAAGCGGCTCTGGCCTTCCTTGGTTTCGGGGATCCGGGCACCGTAAGCTGGGGCATGATGCTTCAGTGGGTATGGAAAACGGGACACATGTTCAAGGCCCCATACTGGCTCCTGCCGCCCGGAATCTGTATATCCCTTATCACCCTCTCTTTCTACATGCTGGGCAGGGCCATGGATGAAGTGCTTGATCCCAGGCTGAGGAGGGAGCAGGAAGCAGGTTAGAATCGGTGCTTCTTGAAGTAGAAAATCTGAGCGTCGGGTACCAGACAAAAAAGGGCTTTCTAAAGGCCGTTGAAGAGGTCTCTTTTACCCTGGAGAAAGGCAAGTCTCTCGGCTTGGTGGGAGAGTCGGGGTGCGGGAAGACCACTATCGGCATGGCTTTAATGGGCCTGTTGCCCCCAAATGGTGCGGTAACAGGGGGTCGAGTAATGTTCGAGGGCCATGATCTCCTGAAAATGTCGGAACGTGAACTGAGGGGCATCCGGTGGCGGAAGATAGCCATGATCTTCCAGGCCGCCATGAACGCCCTGAACCCTGTACATCGTGTTGATGACCAGATCGCGGAGGCCATACTCACTCACAATCCCCAAATATCCAAGGAAGAGGCCGTCAAACAGGTAGAGGAACTCTTTGAGCTTGTAGGAATCCCCAAAACCCGCATGAGAGATTATCCCCATCAATACAGTGGGGGGATGAAGCAAAGGGCCATCATAGCAATGGCCTTGGCATGCCGACCCAAGCTGATCATAGCCGACGAGCCCACTACAGCGCTGGATGTCATTGTTCAACACCAGATACTCCAAGAGACAAAAAACCTGCAAAAAGAATTTAATATCAGCATTATTTTCATCTCGCACGATATTTCCATAGTGGCTGACGTATGTCATCATATCGGCATCATGTACGCGGGACAGCTGGTAGAGTACGGGCGACGCGAAGAGGTCTTCAACAACCCCATGCATTATTATACAAAGGCCCTGCTCTCTTCCTACCCCACCCTCAGCAGGGAGAAAAAGCAACTCCTGCCTATCCCGGGCGATGCGCCGAATCTGGTCGAGCCGCCCCCGGGGTGCCGTTTTTGTGACAGGTGCAGCGCCTCCGGGGCTACCTGTAAGACGGGGCCGCCCGAATGGGTGGAAATCACTCCTACTCACCGGGCCCTCTGCGATCGCTGTCTCGAAGATTGCGGAGAAAGAAAACATAAGAGTTGAGTGTTATGGCAGAAGGCAGACACAATCCTCTTCTCGAACTAAGAGATATTCGCAAGACCTACCGTACCAGAAGATCTCTGTTCGGTAGCGGGGGCCGTGAGGTAGTCGCCCTCAACAGCGTCTCCCTGGAGATCTATCATGGGGAAATCTTCGGCCTGGTAGGGGAAAGCGGGAGCGGCAAGACCACCGTAGGTCGGCTCATTGTGAGGCTGGAAGATCCTGAACAGGGGAGCATACGACTTGAGGGGGTCGAGGTGACTAAATTAAGGGGCAAGGCCCTGAGGGACTTCCGGCGCAAGGTCCAGATGATTTTCCAGGACCCTTACCAATCCCTGAATCCACAGCTTTCGGTATTCGACACGGTCTCCGAGCCATTGACGGTCCACAGAATCGGGAACAGCTCCCAGAGGGAGGAACAGGTACGAAAGGCCCTCACGGCTGCAGGCCTCTCCCCCCCTGAAGATTATGTGTTCCGCTACCCTCATCAGCTAAGCGGCGGGCAGAGACAGCGTGTGGCAATTGCCAGGGCCATGGTGTTGAAACCCTCATTCATAGTAGCAGACGAGCCTACATCCATGCTGGACGCCTCCATATCCGCTCAGATTTTCAACATATTGATCGAAATGAGAGAAAAGCTCGACGCCACCCTGTTGTTTATCACCCATAGCCTGGCTGCCGCCAGATATCTCTGCGACCGAATAGCAGTGATATACAAGGGCAACCTAATGGAAATCGGGAGTGCCGACGAAATCATCCAAAATCCCATTCACCCCTATACCCGGGCACTGCTGGATGCCCTGCCAAGGTTCGGTGACTGTGGGGAGATGAAATATTACGGAACGCTGCTGGGCCGCGAAAGGGAATATGTCGAGCCTTCGGCATGCCCTTTTTTCCCCCGATGCCGTCCGGCCGACGAGACAAAATGCAGCAGGGATAAGCCCTTGTTGAAAGAGATCTTCCCCTCCCACTTTGTGGCCTGCTTCGAACCGGATCTGAAGCAGGCGGAGGGGAGCGGGGGCGACACATGTTTCTACGGAACTTAGAGGATGTCAGAGCCCTTTTCTCATCCCTGGGCCGGACCTTTGCAGGCACTGGGATAACAGCCTATTCCAGGATACTTCCGGTCCATTTTATCCATCCCTATCATATAATCTGCCTGCGAAGGACCTGCGATCTCCCCACTTTGCGAAAGGATACCCCTGTTTTCTGCCTCGAAGAGGAGCTTGGTCGGCCCGTGTGGCAAGAAGGATATAACTCTTTTGATCTGCTTGCCGATCCATCAACCCAGCAATTCCTCCGTAGCCTCCCGGGTCCCAAATGTCTTTTCCTCTATCAGAGCTACCCCCAGTTAGAGACACTCGCCGGCAAAAAGGGATGGGAATTGGTGGCCAACCCCGCTGCACTTCGCCTAAATGTCTCAAGCAGGGCGTTCTTCCAAAACATGGTTCACAGGCTCAACCTCCCCGACCTGCCCGGAGGCATATACCCCCTGAAAGAACTATATCGACAGGATTACGAGCAGTGGGCCGCAAAATTGGGACCAAAGTTCGTAATCCAGCTTCCGGACATCCGCCAGGGCGGCGGCAGAGGGACTTTTTTCATCCGATCGTCCTTTGAATATGAAACCCTCCGGCAGCGTCTCAAGGGCAAGACATGGCGGGGGGTAAGGATAAAAACTATTTCCCTCCACCGCCTCGTAGAAGGAACGCCTGCAAGCATCGCTGTCTGCCTTACAAGAAAAGGCCCCCTCCTTACAGGCCTCCAGATGCAACTCATCGACCTGCCCTATTGCAGGGACTTTCCGGAAAACGGTATTTTCTGCGGGCATGTATGGGGAAACAAATCATTCCCCAGCCAAGTCATCCGTGAGGCCCGGGCTCAGGCTGAGAGAATCGCCGGGTATCTGGGATCCATGGGCTATAGGGGAATCTTTGGAGTGGATTTCGTGGTGGAAAACAGGAGCTCGCGCATTTACCCCATTGAAATAAATCCCCGTCTTACGGGAGTGTTCCCAGTGCTCTCCCTGTTCCATCTCCAGAAAGGCCTGATCCCGATGGAAGTCTTTCATATACTGGAATTGCTCAATTCACCCTATGATGCGGACCTCAGGAGCCTCAACGAACAGTACGGACAGGACCTCACAGGCACCCACCTGCTCCTCTTTTATCCCTCTGGAACAAAAACACTGAAACCGGTCAAGCTGGAGGCAGGGATCTACCAGCTTGACCCTGAAAGTGGAACATGCTTTTTTGTCACAAAGGAGATAAACCCAATCCTGCTCCAGAGCAACCAACAGTTTATTATTGTTGATGGTCCCCCTGATGTTGGTGACGGTGATCTTCCGGCAGATGAGTCTCTTCGCAGGCTCTGCCGGATCCTGTTTCGCTTCCCCGCAGCAGACCATGGAGGCAATCTCTCATCCCATGCGCGCCAGATTGTGGACTGGGTGTACAGCAGGGTTTTCCGAAAAGCGTGATGAAATTCCCATTTATCATATCAGTCCCCCACTGTTCCGGGAAAATACCGGATGGAGTGAGAACCGGCCTGGCCCTCACGGAAGAAGAAATCGCTCAGTCTACCGATATCGGCACAGAGGAACTCTTTGGGGCCTTACCGGCAAGGGAGGTCCTCACCAGCCGCTGGAGCCGTCTGGTGGTGGATCTCAATCGTAGTCCGCGCGAGCGCGGGCCCAAGGGCGTTATAGCTCAGATTGACTACCACGGCCGCCGGGTTTACCGCCCAGGCTGCCTGCCGGACAAACGGGAGCTGGAGCGGCGGCTCGAACTTTATTACTGGCCCTACCATAACCGACTCAGGGCGGCACTTTCGGATCCTCAAACAAAGGCTCTCCTTGACTGCCATTCCCTTAACGGCACCGGCCCACCGGAGGCCCCCGACCCGGGCGTGAAAAGGAAAGACATCATTCTCGGCAATAACGGAGACAGGCAGGGGAACCAAGATCCCGCGCTGGGGCCTTTAACCTGCCCCCCGCAGATCCTTATGCTCATGAAGGATGCCTTTCAAGAGGCCGGTTTTTCTGTTTCCCTGAATTCCCCTTACGCAGGCGGCTTTATCACGGTTCATTATGGAAAAATATTGGGGGATCAGGGGAAAGTGGCCGTGCAGATCGAGATCAATCAGGATCTCTATGTGGATCGTACGGGGATGAACCCGGTACCCGAAAAGTTGAGACAGATTAGATCAAGGCTCATGAAGGCCTTTTCCCGGGTGGCATCCCTGTTGGGGGAAAGAGACTGACAAAAGAATTTCTTTGGGATATACTTACAAAAAGTTAAGGGGGATACATGGCATGGGCAGGACTTTGAAAGATGGCGCCAGCAGGCTCACGCGTATCCTTTTTATTCTCATGGCCGTGTGCGCCCTGGTTCCTTGCGAGGCCCTTTCACTTGAAAAGCGGATTCGCAATTCCTTGGGCATGGAATTTGTCCTGATCCCCGCGGGCACATTTATCATGGGAAGCCCTTCTGGCGAAGCGCACCGGAATCCAAAGGAGATCCAGCACAAGGTCACCATTACCAGGCCCTTTTACATGCAGACGACCGAGGTTACCCTGAAGCAGTGGCGGGCCCTGATGAAAAGGCGGTTTTTGGGCCGCCGGAGGGGCAAGGGCAATATGCCCGTGACAAAGGTCTCCTGGTACGACTGCATGAAATTTATCAAGAAGCTCAACGCACTGAACGAGGGCTCCTACAGGCTCCCCACAGAGGCGGAATGGGAATACGCCTGCAGGGCCGGCAGCCGCACGGCCTACAGCTGGGGAGAAACAATTGACTGCACCCGGGCCATGTACGGCAACAGTTACGGCAACAACCAATGCATGGATCATATGCGTGCCATGGGGCTCGAAAACAACGGTCCTGCGCCGGTAAAAAGTTTCCCTCCAAATGCCTGGGGGCTCTACGACATGCATGGCAATGTGTGGGAATGGTGCCAGGACTGGTATGGCGACTATCCGTCCGGACCCGTTGTGGACCCCAAAGGGCCCAACTCTGGGGACGAAAAGGTCCGCCGTGGGGGAAGCTGGTTCAAGTACGGATATTCCTGTCGATCAGCAAATCGAGCCTTTGGACGGCCACCCACCAGGTATACCACGACCGGCTTCAGGCTCGTAAGGGATGCGGAGTAAGAATCCTCCACCCGAAATCCCCCTGTCCTCTTTCCAATAAGCCTCGCGCAGTGCAGGGCATCATTTTGACTTCGAACACAGAGACGCCTTTGGCCTTGTACCTCTCTATGAAACCCTACGGGTTCCTTAGTCGAGCATGACAATCCATTGGCCTTTTCCATTTATTCTGGTCAACCTACACCGGAGTGATTCAATCCAAGGAGCCGATCAATGAAAAGCCTGCATTTTCTCCGCATAAAGAATGCCATGCTTCTTGCCAATATGATCTCTAACGTCCTTGGTGTCGCCGTCGTCCTGTTCCTGATAAGAAGGACCGGTCCACCGGTTCCCCTGAGGATCGCCCATCTTGCACAGAACATCAATCAGGTGTTCATTCCCCTCTCTTTTCTGGTTCCCGTGATAATTACCATCATCTATGAAAGACCTATTCGGGGTTTTCTGAACCAGAGACGGGAGATAAAGTCGCCCTTTGAAGCCCTGCCGCTGGATGTAAAAAGGAGGCTGCTAAATGAGCCCTTTTTCCTTATTGCGCTTGATTTGATCATATGGATCTTCGCCGCCATCCTCTACTCTTCCCTCTTCCGGGCATTCGGGGCAGAAAGCTCCTTGATCCGTCTCGTTTTTCTCCGGAGTTTCTTTACAGGGCTTATATCCACAACTATCGCGTTTTTTGTATTTGAGTTCGTTTTCCAGCGGCACCTTGTCCCATGGTTTTTCCCCGAAGGAGGCCTTTACATGACGCCCGGGACATACCATATTCGCATCGGCACGAGGCTTGTTGCCCTCCTTTTCGCCTGCAACTTGATCCCCTTTTTCGCGGTGATAAACAGCTCCCGCCTGATCTCCAGGCACTTGACAAATTTTGCCTTGGCCTTTGACCGTCTCCAGTCCACCCTGCTGATTTACGCCTTGCTGTTCATGGCCGTGGGGACCTGGCTCACATTCCTGGTCCGGAGCAATCTCACAAAGCCACTCAAGGAAATCATTCGGGTGCTTCGCGAAGTGAGGCATGGGCGATTTGATAGCAAGGTGCGTGTGACCACCAATGATGAGATCGGATACGCTGGCGACGTGATTAATGAGATGACAGAAGGCCTGAAGGAGCGAGATTTCATCAAGGACACCTTCGGAAAATACGTGTCCGAGGAGATCCGTGACGAAATCCTGTCCGGGAATATTCCATTGGACGGAGAGTTGAAGGAGGTAACAGTCATATTTGCGGACTTGAGAAATTACACCCCCATGGTGGAGTCCATCTCTCCCAAGGAAGTCGTAAAAATCATTAACGGATATTTCAAAGAAATGGAAGAGGCCATACGGGAGTGCCAAGGATTGGTCCTACAATATATTGGCGATGAGATTGAGGCTGTCTTTGGGGCCCCCATCAGGGTGGAAAAGCACCCATATAAGGCTGTGCAGGCGGCCCAGGAAATGGGACAAAGACTCCGGGCCCTGAACCGCGTCCTTCAACAGCGCGGCTACCCTCCTCTTTCTCATGGGATAGGCATTCACACCGGGAAGGTGCTGGCGGCCAATATCGGGAGCCCGGAGCGACTCTCATACGCCCTGGTAGGGGACACCGTGAACCTTGCCTCTCGCCTCCAGGGCTTGAACAAAGAATTCGGTACGGAGGTCATCCTCAGTTCAACCACAAGGGCAGGAATTGGGAATCATTTCCGCCTCAAGCCCCTTCCGCCCACAAGGGTAAAAGGCAAGGCCGACCCCGTTGAGATCTTTACCCTGATCTGACAACGACCGCTTTTGCCGCGCTGCATGTCACCTGCATCCCGCTTGACATGCCCAGTCCTTTCCATTATTTAAATCAGAATCTACGGGTTCCGAAGAGCTGAGCCATTCGGCTCTAGCCTCCCGGTAGGGAGGGATGACACGAAGATCTGGACGTTCCCACTTGCGCCAAGGTCTACGGTGAATCGAAAATCCACTTACAACAAGGAGACTATTATGTCAGTTGAATATTCCGTCAGTCCTGATGGAGAAAAATTCAAAATCCCCGCGCAACAGGATTACATCCAAGAATACGAACAGCTCAAAAAACTCGTAGAGACGAAACGACAGGAAGGTCTTGAAATAGTCGTGGTTATGGGCCTCGGTTTTGTCGGGGTGGTGATGGCGGCGGTTGTGGCCGATTCGGTAGACAAGGCGACAGGGAGACCGACCAAATTCGTCATCGGCATGCAAAGGCCCAGCACCCGAAGTTTCTGGAAGATACCGCTTCTCAACAGGGGCATCTCCCCTGTGCGGGCAGAGGATCCCCAAGTGGCCCCCATGATTGAGCGGTGCGTGAAACAGAAACAGACCATGGTGGCCACATACACATACGATGCCCTTAAGCTGGCAGACATCCTGGTGGTGGATGTGCAGTGCGATTTTATCAAGCAGGAGCTTGGCAATCTCAAGAACGGTTATGCGGATATCAGCGCCCTGGAGACCAGTTTTAAGATCATAGGCCAGAAAATTGATCCTGATTGCCTGGTATTGATCGAAACCACGGTTCCACCGGGAACCACCGAGTATGTAGCCTATCCCCTTATAAGAAAGGCCTTCAAGTCGAGGGGCATCGCCCAGGAGCCGTTGCTGGCACACAGCTTCGAGCGGGTAATGCCGGGGAAGGACTATGTAAGGTCCATAAGGGACTTCTGGCGGGTCTGCAGCGGGATCAACCAGGAAAGCCGGGACAGGGTCCGCAAGTTCCTCTCGGAGATCCTTAATGTGGAAGAATACCCGTTGACAATCCTTGATAGACCCATTGAGAGCGAGACATGCAAGATCGTGGAAAACAGCTACAGGGCGACAATCTTGGCTTTTCTCCATGAATGGAGTCTTTTTGCTGAAACTAACGGTGTTGACCTTATAAAGCTCATAGACGCCATCAGGGTCCGCCCTACCCACGACAATATCATATTCCCCGGGCCGGGGATAGGCGGCTACTGTCTGCCAAAGGATGGAGGGCTGGGCATCTGGGCGGACAAGCACCTAATGGGCTTTGAGACCGACATATTCAGGATAACTCCTGAGGCCATCAACATCAACGACACAAGGGCCCTTCATGCGGCCAAGCTGGTACGTGACGCCCTTAGAAACATGGGCAAGATCGTTGCCGCCTCCCAGATTACCATACTTGGTGCATCATACCGGGAAGATGTGGGCGACACCCGGTATAGCGGGTCGGAAATCATCGTGCGCAAGCTTACGGAGATGGGAGCTGATGTGAAGGCCCACGACCCTTATGTCCAGCATTGGTGGGAGCTGGAAAAACAGGACACCTACCCGGCGGTGGGGGACAGTCGATCCCGTTTTTTCAGGAACCAGGAACAGTTGAGTGAATTCAGGATGTCAACGGATCTGGAGGAAGCATTGAAAGGATCCGACGCCGTGGTCTTAGCCGTGCGGCATCGTCCCTATCTTTCGCTTGAGCCGGAAGAGGTGGTCAGGATGGCAGGCGGCCCCCTGGCGGTTGTGGACTGTTTCGGCATCCTGGATGATGCAAAGATTGAACGGTACTTCGAGCTTGATTGCGAGGTCAAAGGACTGGGACGAGGACATATCAACAGGATCAAATCCAAGGTCAGAAAAAGGAAAATAGCTTCCGAGACAAGTCCTTTATAGAAAGGAGGTTTCAGATGAAAAAGAAATTATTGGCGCTGCTCCTGCTTTTTTTTATTGGTAATTTTCTCGCACCCCCTGTAGGGCATGCAGACCAATGGGGGGTAATCACCATACCGCCCGGAAAACCGATCAAGATCGGGATGGGCACGATGCTGACCGGCGATTATGCAAGCATGGGCATTGACATCAAGCATGGTGCGGAAATGGCCATAGAGAAAAAGGGCAAAATTTTGGGACACCGTGTGATCCTCCAGGCCGAAGATGACGGCTGCGCCGGTCCCCCTTCCGTGGCAATTGCAGAGAAGATGTGCAACGACCCCTTGGTGGTTGGGCTCATCGGGTATATGTGCAGCGGCGGAAGCAAACCTGCATCTGACATCCACAACAAGTACAAGGTGGTGATGATCTCCGCCTCCTCAACGGCCTTAGAGCTTACGGCGCGCGGCATCCCTATTTTCTTTCGAACCTGCTGGAATGACAAGATACAGGCCAGGAGGGCCGCTGCCTTTGCCCTGAGCCGGAAATGGACAAAAGTGGTGGTGCTTCACGACAAGAGCGATTACGGTCAGAGCCTTGCTGAGGATTTTGCGGAAAACATCAGGCAGAAGGGAGGGAAAATACTTGCCATGGAGGGCCTTACAAGGGGGGACAAGGACTTCACCCCTGTCCTCACCAAAATCAAGCCCCTCAGGCCCCAGCTTATCTATTTCGGAGGGATGGCGGCCGAGGGAGTGCTGGTTGCAAGGCAGATGAAACGGGTGGGGCTTAGAAAGACCCATTTCATGAGTGATGACGGTTGCTATACTGAAAAAGACTTTATCCAGGCCGGCGGCAAGGCCACCAACGGCTGTTATGTCACATATGCCAAGGAACCTGATCCAGAATGGGTCAAGGAGTTTGAATCGAAATACGGGCCGAGGCAAACCTTCTCGCCACAGGCATACGATGCCGCCACCATCCTGATGATGGCTGTGGAAAGGGTGGCCAAAAAACAAGCGGACGGCACCCTCATCATCGGCAAAAAGGCCCTTAGGGATGCCATAGCGGACACCAAATATAATGGCATTACAGGGGAAATCGCCTTTGACCCTTATGGGGACAGGTCGGGGTCAGTGGTAGTGGTCTACAAGGTGGTGGAAGAGGAGGGCAAACGCTTTTTCAAGCAAATGGCCTTTTAGCTGCTCCTTAAAATAAATCGCCCCTTGCGGCAACCCATCTGAAAGGTCGAGGTCTCCTCGGCCTTTTCATTGTGAAGAGATCCGAAGGATTTGACTTGACCCTTGGATGCCATTGTGCATTAAAGGAGACATTAGGAACGCAATGGAATTGAGCCCATGATATCCAACCTCCTCAACCCGGAAATCCTGATAGATCAGGTGATCAATGGCCTTACGATCGGTGGGATTTACGCCTTGATCGCCCTCGGGTACACCCTGGTTTACGGCATCCTTTTCATGATCAACTTCGCGCATGGCGAGATCTTTATGTTCGGGTCTTTCGGGGGGTTCTGGGCCTTGACCTATTTTGTCAACAGGGGCATTACAGGCAACCATCCTATCCTCTGCGTGGCGGTGGCGTTCCTGGTTGCCATGGTGGTCTCTTCGGTGCTTGGCGCCCTGCTTGAGCGAATCGCCTACCGTCCCCTCCGAACCGCCCCCCGCCTCGCCCCCCTTATCAGCGCCATAGGCGCCTCCATATTTCTCCAAAATGTCATGATGCTCATCATAAAGGCCCGTATGCAGGTATACCCGGATATTATTCCGGAAGAATTCCTTGAAATGGGCCCGGTGTCTATCTCCTATTTTCAGATCTTCATTATCTCCGGTTCGGTCCTGTTGATGGTGGGCCTTTATCTATTTATACAAAAGACAAAAGTGGGCAAGGCCATGAGGGCCGTTGCCGAGGACAGAGAGGCGGCCCTGCTGATGGGTATCGATGTGGACAGGATAATCCTTATCACCTTCGTGATCGGTTCAGCGCTGGCGGCGGCCGCAGGGGTAATGGTGGGGATGTACTATAGCCAGATCAACCACATGATGGGATTCATTCCCGGCATCAAGGCCTTTACCGCAGCAGTCCTGGGCGGGATCGGGAACGTGGTCGGAGCGATGTTGGGGGGATATTTCCTGGGGATGGCAGAAGCGCTCGGGGTGCTCTTCATGCCCGCAGAGTACAAAGACGTCATCGCCTTCAGTCTCCTGGTGCTTGTCCTTATTTTCAGGCCGAGGGGCATCCTGGGAGAGGTCGTGTCGGAAAGGGCATAGTTGAACTGATTATTCGAGATCTGCTGATAAAGATGCAAGGACCTTTTTTCAAACATATCCCGCTGAAGGCCTATTTGGCCGCCTTGCTATTTTGCCTGCTCCTGTTACCCCCCATCGTGGGCAACTACTGGACACAGGTGCTGGGTGATATCGGGATCTATGTAATGCTGGGAATCGGCCTCAACGTGGTGGTAGGCTTTGCCGGTCTGCTGGACCTTGGTTATGTGGCCTTCTATGCCATCGGTGCCTACGGGTATGCGCTCCTCGCTTCCCCACAGTTCAACATCCACATCCCCTTCTGGATGATGTTGCCCCTCTGCGTGGCCATGGCAGCGGGCGGCGGGGCCCTGCTCGGCATCCCTGTCCTGCGCATGCGCGGGGACTACCTTGCCATCGTAACCCTCGGTTTCGGCGAAATCATCAGGATCGTGCTTAACAATCTCGACCCGGTAACAAACGGTCCCCGGGGACTCCTCAGGATTGATCCGCCGGCCATGGGCGGCTTCGTGATTAACAGCCCCGCCAGGTGGTATTACATGATCCTCGCAGGCATTCTCTTCTCGGTATTCGTTGCGGACAGACTGAACAACTCTCGAATAGGAAGGGCCTGGATCGCCATGCGTGAGGACCAGGACGCCGCCGAGATCATGGGTATCAACATCCTGAAATATAAACTCCTCGCCTTTGCCATCGGCGCTTCATTCGCCGGGATAGGCGGCGCCATATTCGCCGCCAGGCAGGGCTCCATATTCCCGGAAAACTTCTCTCTGATGGTCTCAATCAATGTACTGTGCCTGATCATAATCGGCGGTATGGGGAGCATTCCGGGTGTGATTTTGGGCGCTGTGGTGCTCATCGGGCTGCCCGAGGTGCTCAGGGAAGTACAGCAGTACCGCATGCTTGCCTTTGGCGGACTCCTTGTTGCAATGATGATTTTTCGACCGACCGGCTTTATTCCTTCGGCCAGGAGAAAACTGGAATTCAGAGAGGAATAAACCCTTCCTATGGCGGTTATTCTGGAGGCAAAAAGAGTTACAAAGAACTTCGGTGGACTCGCTGCCCTCAAGGACTTCGATTTCGAGATTGAGGAAGGGAGCATAGCAGGGCTTATTGGCCCCAACGGAGCAGGCAAGACCACCTTTTTCAACTGTCTGACCGGCGTATACCCAGTAGACGGCGGTGAGATTCTCTTTGCGGGCAAAAGCATAAACGGCCTCAAGAGCCACGCCATTACGAGCCTCGGGGTTTCCAGGACCTTCCAAAACATACGCCTGTTTAACCATATGACCGCCCTTGAAAACATACTGGTCGGCCAGCACTGTCGCATGAAGGCAGGGGTCTGGGGAGCCCTGATTCGTGATGCCGCCACGCTCAGGGAGGAAAAGGAGGCCTTCAAAAAGGCAGCTCAGCTCCTCTCCTTTGTAGGATTACAGGAAAAAGAGGACACCCTGGCCAAAAATCTGCCTTACGGCGATCAGCGGAGACTGGAGATAGCCCGCGCCCTGGCCACCAGGCCAAAGCTTCTTTTGCTGGATGAGCCTACAGCAGGGATGAATCCCCAGGAGACAAAAGAACTGACCCTGTTTATTGAAAAGATACGGAGTGAGCTGGGCTTGAGCATCCTCCTGATCGAGCATGACATGAGGGTGGTGATGGGAATCTCGGATCGCGTCACGGTCCTGGACTACGGGACAAAGATCTCTGAAGGAAGCCCTGAAGAAGTCCAAAAAGACCCCAAGGTGATCGAGGCATATCTGGGGCGACTCGGAACAATAATGGGGAAAAGGGTAGCAGGAGGAAAGTCTGACGCCTAATGACAAACCAGGAACCGACACTATTACGGGTGCAGGACATCCACGCCTATTACGGAAATATTCATGCGCTCAAGGGTGTTTCCCTTGAAGTCAATGAGAAGGAGATAGTAGCCCTCATCGGCAGTAACGGAGCTGGTAAAAGCACCCTCCTTAACACGGTCTCCGGGATCCTCAGATCAAAACAGGGCTCCATCTATTTTGAGGGATCCCGCATCGACCAGCTCTCCGCCCACAAGATCGTCGACCTGGGCATCTCCCAGGTACCTGAGGGCCGGAAAATATTTTCCCGCCTCAGTGTGATCGAAAACCTGGAGATGGGCGCCTTTGTGCGCAAGGACAGGGGCGAGGTTGCCAAAGACATGGAGGCCGCTTTTGAGCTCTTCCCGAGGCTGAGGGAAAGACGACAGCAGGTTGCAGGAACTCTTTCAGGAGGGGAACAGCAGATGCTTGCCATTGCCAGGGCCCTGATGGCTCGGCCCCATCTCTTGCTCCTGGATGAGCCTTCAATGGGTCTGGCACCGGTGCTGGTCGAAACAATTTTTGAGACCATAGAGCGAATCAGCAATGAGGGGACCACCATCCTGCTCGTGGAGCAAAATGCCCTGATGGCCTTCCAGATCGCCACCAGGGGCTATGTCATCCAGACAGGCAGCATTGCATTGGAGGACAGCACCGAAAATCTCTCAGAGAACGAGATGGTACAGAAGCTCTACCTGGGAATAGAAGTGGAATGATGACCGATTACCCCGAATCCCTTTCTCCGGGTCGCTCAGTGAAGGCTGTAGGGCCGGCAACGATCTGGATGCCGTTTTCCAGCTTCAGCACGTACAGTTCGAATTGCGACCCTGTCCTTTCAACGATCACGCCCCTTACGCCTCTGTACCCCTTGGTCATTTCAATCGGGGTTCCCGGCTCAAGCATGCCTCAATCTCCTTGTCCACTTTGGGCTTCAACTCTCATACAAACCAAAGCATCCCGCAGGATCATGCCCTTGTCCACCTCAGCTTCTTACGATCGAACCCCTGACACAGAACCCGATGGATCCCCTCATCCCGTTCGCTCAGATGGTGAGCAGGACTCAGCACTGAATCCCTTGGTGATTCAATGCATACTTTCCGTTTCACTACAGAATCAATTTCAGAAAACACCTGGGGCGCTACTCTCCCACAAAGGCACCTTTTTTAAACTCCCCCTCCTGCACGCTTCCATCAGGAAGGGTCATGGTACCGTATCCATGGGGGACCCCATCTTTCATTGCACCCTCATATTCAGTCCCGTCCGAAAAGATGGCTTTTCCATAGCCGTTGGGCAGGTTGTTCCGGAACTCTCCCACATACTTGCCTCCACTGCGGTAAGTCATTTCCCCATGCCCGTTAAACTCGTTGTCCTTGAACTCCCCCACATACCTGCTCCCGTCAGGGAAGGTCATAGTGCCTCGACCGTTGAACTTTCCATCCACGAACTCGCCTTGGTATTTGTGCCCGTCGGCATAAAAGAGGGTCCCGGTCCCATTGAATTTGTTGTTCTTGAACTCCCCCCTATACCTGGTTCCATCAGGATATGTGATTTCGCCTTCTCCACTGAATTTGCCATTGCTGAACTCTCCCACATATCTGGTTCCATCGGGAGTAACCTCCTTCCCTTTTCCATGGAACATACCGTCCCTGAACTGACCCTTGTATCGAGTGCCATCAGGGTAGGTTATTACCCCCTCCCCGTTGAAGGCACTGTTCTTGAACAGGCCCACGTACCGGGTACCATCGGGAAAAAGAAATGTCCCCTGACCATCGACACAATTTCCTTCTACACATTCACCAAACGCGCTCAATGGAAAAAGGAAGGTTAACGCCAGGAGATGCAACAGGAATTTTTTCATTTTTTGCCTCTCTTTCATTCAAGCCTTTTCATAATCGGATCCTTCATACCTTCTGATAGCTGAATTTTCCGTAAATCCTATCGAATATCAAGCATCGGGCATCACTCTTGACTTGACCAAACCTATTTCAAGTTCAGGGGCTAAGCCTGAAAAGGGCTGTATCATTTTGAATCCTGCTGCTTGTCTGCGGGGGCGAACCAGAGGATTCTCCCCTTTTTGCGAACTCTCAGAAGGGGTATATCCTTAACGCTTACGATATCGACCCCTGACCGTTTATCCCCGAGGCCAATGGCCGCCCTGGATTTTTCCCTCACCACGAGATGGATCAGATTCTTTCCGGCCTGGTCCCTAAATGTCAATCGCGCAGCATCTTCTTCCACCTTCATAAGGCAACCAAGTTTGTTTTTCTTGGAGAGATGAAGGAAGGGTGTATCGGCCAGGATACCGACTATGGCGCGGTCACCCTCTCCGCTTTCAAGGCTGAGGAGCGGTTCATTGCCTTTAACGGTGATATTGGCAACTTCAACCGGCTTTTTCTCCCCGGCGCGCTTGTGGAAAAAGGAGAGTCGGGCGGTGTCGTTTACAATGCCGAGCACTATGGAAAAATTCTTTTTGTCGCCTATGACCAAGGCCGGGCCCGAGTCGGTCATGCCGAACATCCCCACCTTGTTGCCTTTGTCATCGGTAAGCAGGAATTGCTGAGCGGTAATTATCTTTGTCTGGGGACGGGCAAATGCGTTTTCGCCTCCCAGGACCCAGCCCGAAATAGCGCCGCCAAGAACGCCAAAGCAGATGGTCAGCAGAATCATGGCAAAAAAGTATTTCCTTGTCATGGCTCCTCCGTTTCCGATACCAGGGATAGCCTTGAAAAGCTCTGGTATCAAATAATTGTCCTGAAATACTCGATGGTCTTTTCAAGCCCCTGCTCCAGACCCACCTTTGGCTCCCAGCCGAGCCGCTCCTGGGCCAGAGAGATGTCAGGTTGGCGCTGCAAGGGATCGTCCTGGGGAAGGGGCTGAAAGATGATCTTGGAACGGCTCCCGGTGAGTTTCAGTATGAGTTCGGCCAGTTGCAGGATGGTATATTCCGCCGGGTTACCCAGGTTCACGGGACCTATAAAGTCGTCAGGTCCTTCCATGAGGCGTACCAGGCCCTCGATCATATCCTCCACATAGCAAAAAGAGCGCGTCTGTTTGCCTTCGCCGTAAACGGTGATGTCCTGATTGGTCAAGGCCTGAACGATGAAGTTACTGACTACACGGCCGTCGTTGGGGTGCATTCTCGGACCATAGGTGTTGAAAATGCGGGCCACGCGGATGTTGACATTGTTCTGGCGATGATAATCGAAAAACAGGGTCTCCGCACAGCGTTTTCCCTCGTCATAGCAGGATCTGGGGCCGATGGTATTCACATTCCCCCAGTAATCCTCTTTCTGGGGATGCACCTTTGGATCTCCATAGATTTCACTGGTTGAGGCCTGAAGTATCTTGGCCTTTACCCTTTTTGCCAGGCCCAGCATATTGATGGATCCCATGACGCTGGTCTTCACGGTTTTGACGGGATTGTACTGGTAATGGATGGGGGAAGCGGGGCACGCCAGGTTGTATATCTCGTCCACTTCCAGGAAAATGGGATGCACCAAGTCATGCCTGATCAGCTCAAAATTGGGGGAGTCGAGCAGGTGGCTTATATTACTTTTGGCGCCGGTGAAAAAATTATCCAGACATAATACGTCAACGCCTTGTGACACTAATCGGTCGCAGAGGTGGGAGCCAAGAAAGCCTGCCCCCCCGGTCACAAGCACCCGCTTTTGAAAGTGCATCATTTCCGGGCAATCCTCCTAAAGCCCACGGCTTCCTGTTAAGCCTGGTCTATTACTTTAAATGGGTAAGCGGTGGCTTTCCGATGGGAAACACATTGAATCCGATTTCAAACAGGCCCCTATGGTCCAAAATATTACGGCCGTCAAATATGAAACAGGGTTTGTCCATGGAACCGTATATCTTTTTAAAATCGAGCTGCCGGTAGATATCCCATTCGGTGAGCACCGCAATGGCATCGCATCCGGCCACGGCCTCATAAGGATCCTCCACATAGGAAATCTTTCCCTGAGCCTCCTGGAGATCCTCTCTGGCGTTTTCAAGCGCTTTCGGGTCGCTGATCACAAGCTCGGCCCTTTCCTCCAGCAACCGCTTGCAGACGAAAATGGCCGGGCTTTCCCGTGTGTCTCCTGTGTTGGCTTTGAATGCAAAGCCGAATATGCAAATCCGCTTGCCTGCCAGCGTGTTGAACATGGCGGTCAACATGTTCAGCACAAAACGTTCTTTTTGGTAGTCATTGATCTTTACCACGCCTTCCCAATAATCGGCAACTTCCTCCAGGCCGTAGTACCGGCATATGTAGACCAGGTTAAGGATGTCCTTTTTAAAGCAGGAGCCGCCAAAGCCCACGCTGGCATTCAAAAACTTATCGCCGATTCGGCTGTCCGTGCCCACGGCACGGGCCACCTCGGTGATATCGGCATCGGTCTTTTCGCAAAGTGATGTGATGGAATTGATGGAGGAAATCCTCTGGGCAAGGAAAGCATTGGCCACCAGTTTTGACAGCTCACTGCTCCAGAGGTTGGATGTGATAATGCGCTCCCTTGGCACCCAGTTGGCATAGATTTCCACTAACTCTTGCCTTGCCTTCAGGCCACTCGGCGTCTCCCTGGAGCCGATAAGCACGCGATCCGGATATTCCAGATCCCTGATGGCCGTGCCTTCTGCAAGGAATTCGGGATTGGAAAGCACCTCGAAATGGACATGGTTGTTTGTGGCCTGGAGCATTCTCTCCATGGCATGGGCGGTTTTTACGGGGAGGGTGCTCTTTTCCACGATGATCTTAGGGGATTCAGCGTATTGCCGTATCTGCCTTGCCGTTTTTTCCCAGTACTGGAGATCGGCAGCCATGCCCGCGCCGGCCCCGAAGGTCTTTGTAGGAGTATTGACGCTTACGAAAATAATGTCGGCCTCCCGGATACCCCTCTCGATATCCGTGCTGAAGAAAAGATTGCGGCCCCGGACAGCCTTTACGATTTCATCGAGGCCCGGCTCATAGATGGGAAGATTGTCGGAATTCCACCGGGCAATCCTCTCCGGATTGATATCCACCACCGTCACCTTGTACTGGGGGCACTTATAGGCGATCATTGCAAGGGTGGGACCGCCCACATAACCCGCCCCGATGCAGAGGATGTTTTTTTCAAATTCCATGATACCTGTTTTTCATATGAAAAATGTACCGTCCCCTGGCAAAAACACCGGCCGCAAGAAGCATTCCCACAACCGGCAGGAGGGTCATCATTCTCTCAAATCAGGTACTTATACCAGATAGTACTCGAAGAAGTCACTGAAAAAATCTTCGACATCCCATAACAATCAGAGCTCTTCAGGACCCCCCACTCTACCCAGCACGGCCGATGCCGCTGCCACAGCCGGACCCGCCAGATAGACCTCGCTTTTGGGGTGTCCCATCCTGCCGACAAAATTTCTGTTGGTGGTGGAGACCGCCCGCTCCCCTTCCGCCAGCACACCCATATGCCCGCCAAGGCAAGGACCGCACGAGGGGGGACCTATCACGGCGCCCGCATTGAGAAGGGTTTCGATTATGCCTTCCTGGATGGCCTTTTTGTATACCGCTGGAGACCCGGGTATTACGATCAGCCTGGTGCCCCTGGCGACCGAACGACCTTTTAAGAGCTCTGCCGCCACTTTGAGGTCACATAGACGCCCGTTTGTACAGGAGCCGATGAACACCTGGTGGATACGCACCGGATCTACATGCGAGACAGGATGCACATTATCAGGCGAATGGGGAAGAGCCACCTGCGGTTCCATGCCGCTGACATCTATCTCCAGGGTATCCTGATACGAGGCGTCATGATCGCTCGAAAGATAAAGGCCCTTTTTCCCGGAATGATCTTCAACATAGGCCCTGGTAATCTCATCGGGTTCGAAAATGCCGTTTTTGGCCCCTGCCTCCACAGCCATGTTGGCCATGGTGAACCGATCCTCCATGGAAAGGCCCCGGACTACTTCACCCCTGAATTCCAGGGCCTTGTAAATGGCGCCATCAACCCCCAGTCGGCCCAGGGTGTTAAGGATGAGGTCTTTTCCCCCGATCCAGGGGCCCAGACGGCCCCGGTAGGAGATTTTGATTGTTCCCGGCACCCTGAGCCAAATTTTTCCGATGGCCAGAATGACCCCCAGATCGGTGCTTCCCACTCCCGCTGAAAAGGCGCCTAAGGCGCCGTAAGTGCACGTGTGGCTGTCCGCTCCTATCACCAGGTCTCCCGGCGCCACGAGGCCCCTTTCCGGAAGGATCACATGCTCGATGCCGGATTCCCCTAACTCAAAGAAGTGCCTGATATCATGCTGCCGGGCGAAATCGGCTAAAATTTTCACCTGCTGTGCCGATTCGATATCCTTGTTGGGCACGAAATGATCCTGTACCAAGGCTATCCGATTCGGGTCAAAGACCCGACCAGCCCCCAGATCCTTGAAGACCCGGATGGCAAGGGGCGCCGTGATGTCATTGGCGAGCGCCAGGTCCACCCTCGCCTCAATCAGATCCCCTTCACCAACCGAGTCCTTTCCCGCATGGAGGGCAAGGATCTTTTCTGTGATGGTCATGCCCATAGAATAAAATTATCCCCCAATAATACTCAGGGATCTGTCTCCAATTCCCTACTTCCGGTTCATCTCCCCCAAATTCTCCTTTGAAAGCTTGTATTGCACGCTGTCCACAAGGGCCTGCCAGCTCGCTTCAATGATGTTCTCAGAGACCCCGATGGTGGACCAGATTTCCTTTGCGTCCCTGGACTCGATCTGGACCCTCACCTTGGATGCCGTGGCCTTACTGCCGTCTATGACGCGGACCTTGAAATCCACCAGTCCCATTTCCTGGATCTGGGGAAAGAACTTGGCCAGGGCCTTCCTTAGTGCATTGTCCAAGGCATTTACCGGGCCCTCCCCTTCAGCAGCGGTAATCTCCTCCTCCTCTCCCACGGAGATCTTGATAGTGGCCTGGGCCGTGCTGGGCCCGTTGCGGTCCTTCTCTATGCTCACTCGGAAGCTTTCAAGCACAAAGGGCTCTTCAAACTGCCCTGTCACCTTCTTTATCAAAAGCTCGAGGGAGCCCTCAGCCGCATCAAACTGATATCCCTGGTCCTCCAGTTTCTTGATCTCGCGGACAATTCTCTGGCTGTCATACCCGTTTTCCCCTAAATGGAGATCCATTTCCCTTGCCTTGAACTCAATGTTGCTTTTCCCGGATAGATCCGAGACCAGCACACGCCTTCTGTTCCCCACCAGCTCAGGGGACATATGTTCATAGGCGAAAGGCGTTTTCATGATCGCGCTCACGTGCACCCCGCCCTTGTGAGCAAAGGCGCTCTTGCCCACAAAGGGGCGATGGTTCAAAGGGGGTATGTTGGCCACCTCGCTTACAAACCGGGAAAGCTCGGTCAGATGCTTCAGTTTGGAAGAATCCACGCATAGGTATCCCATCTTGAGCTGGAGGATCCCGATCAGGGTAACCAGGTCGGCATTGCCGCACCGCTCGCCGTAACCGTTGATGGTTCCATGGACCATGGTAGCCCCGCACCGGACAGCGGTCAGGGAATTGGCTACGGCCAGACCGCAATCGTTGTGGGTGTGTATGCCAATCGGGACCGGCAGTCGCGGCACGACATCTTCCATTATAGACTCTATTTCCGCGGGCATTGTCCCGCCGTTGGTATCACAGAGCACCACATGCTCGGCGCCGCCGCTCAGTGCCGCTTTTAGCGTCTTTAGCGCATAGGCGGGGTTAGCCTTATAGCCGTCGAAGAAATGCTCTGCATCGTATATGACGTGACGGTCCCGCTTCCTGAGATAAGCCACGGTCTGTTCTATCATGGCAAGGTTTTCATCAAGGGAGACCCCAAGGACCTCCCTTGCGTGCAGGTCCCAGCTCTTTCCGAACAGGGTCACGGTATCGGTCTCCGTCTTTAAAAGCGCATGGATGTTATCGTCCTTCTCAGGTCGCACGCCAGGGCGCCTGGTGCTCCCAAAGGCCGTGAGCCGGGCGTTTTGGAGGGGCTCTTTTCGAGCCATCTGAAAAAACCGTGCATCTTTGGGATTGGAGCCGGGCCATCCCCCCTCAATGTATGGAATGCCGAATTCATCAAGCTTGTGGGCAATGCGGAGCTTGTCTTCGGCAGAAAGATTCACCTGCTCTCCCTGCGTGCCGTCCCTTAAGGTTGTATCGTAGAGGATGATTCTCTCGGGCATATGTATTTCTCTCTCTTTTCCCCCAAAAAAAATCCGTTATCAGGGGACCTGATAACGGATTGTTGAGGATCTTTCTTAAGTGTTCATGCCATCATTATCAGGCCCTGGGGCTCGGATCGCAACAGGGATATGGAAATCCCCGTTGCGCTGATAATGATGATTATGTTTTTCCTCATTTCGTTATTACCCAAAAGACCCGATAACTACAATGTAACAAGTAGTATTAATCGAAAATCTCGTGGCTGTCAAGCCTTATACCGGTTTTGCAACATCCCTGCCTGC
>JAOZOW010000073.1 GCA_029933075.1 Deltaproteobacteria bacterium
TCTTCCCGGTTTTCCTGGGCCCCCAGAGAAAAGCAGACTGGTTGGAGGGCAGGTCAAGCACACTGACTTTCCCCTGATGGTCGGGAAGGTCGGGGATCGGCTGGAGGTCGTAGGCAGGGCATATTGAACAGCATCGGATCCCCTTCGTCCATGACGCAAGTCCAGAGCTTGCAGGCGGAAAAAGGTGCGCCCCTGATATGTTTGATGGTTATCGGACCACCTGTTCGAGAAAATCTGCGATGTCCTGGGCGTGGGTTATCTCGGTAAAGTCGCTTATGCTCACAAAGCCGCAACCACCATTGAACGCATATATCACCGCCTGTGCAATGGGATCCTCCTGTTGCGGGTGGTAGACCTTGAGGCGGGTGATAAGCTCCGTATAGCAGTCATTGCAGTCACCGGAGGGCGAGACCCCCGGACACTGCCCTGTTACCTCGAGGTTCACCGTCAACCGCTTTTCCGAGCCGGAGGCCGTGGCCAAAAGCCCCTTGCCTTTGAGTGTATTGGTAAGCTCAAACCTCATTTTCTCCGGGAGGTATGCGGCTGTTTCGGAAGTCCCTGCCTTGACCTCACCGATCTCATAAACGTAGCCCACGGCCTTTCGGTAAATCTGCTCTTCTCCCAGGGGCTGGCCGGCATTCGGTATGCACCCTACGGCAAGGAAAAGAAAAGCTACTGCCACGGTCCAGGTCCGGTAATGAGCGCGGGTCGAGTTTTTCATTCTGATTCTCCTTTGGTTTCAGCCTAATGGCTTTTGCCTTTATTTCGAGTTTATCCAAGACCTATATATAAAAAGATAGCGCTTTTTTATAAAGATAGTTATTACATCGCCCGTGGCAAGGATAGTAGGGGAAAGCATGTCTGAATCCTGGGAGTTTTTGTTTGACAACTATTTGTGAGGAGCGTAAAAAGGCACCATTTTGTAAGGTTGACGGCAAATAGTCTACAAAATTGTAATATATCTTTGGGTGCGTGTTTAAGAGATGCTAAAAAAATTGGCGTAGAATCAAGGACTTGGGAAATATTTTGAAACGGCATGACTTTTGCTGCTATATAATAAAAATTTTGGAATGTGAAGGTCGTTGCGACTTTTCAATAAGGAGGGAGACGAAAAATGGGTGAAATCAAGACAGGCAAAGATGTACTGGCCCTGGTTAAAGCCGAGGAGATTGAGGTGATTGATCTGAGGTTCATGGATTTTCCGGGCCTTTGGCAGCATTTTTCCATTCCGGCCAGGGAGCTTGACGAGGATACTTTCGAGGGCGGCGTTGGATTCGACGGCTCGAGCATCCGGGGATGGCAGGCCATCAACGAATCCGATATGCTTGTAAAGCCGGCGCCGGAAACGGCCTTTATCGATCCTTTTTTCAGTGCAAGGACCCTGGTTCTGATCTGCAATATCTGCAACCCTGTAACCGGTGAGGACTATACCAGGGATCCCCGGAACATCGCCCGCAAGGCTACCAACTACCTCAAGAGCATCGGTATCGGCGATGTGGCGTACTTTGGCCCCGAGGCGGAGTTCTTTATCTTCGATGACATCCGCTTTGATCAGAATGAGCATGAGGGGTATTATCATATCGATTCGGTAGAGGGCAGGTGGAACTCCGGACGGGAAGAAAACCCTAATCTGGGCTACAAGCCGAGGTATAAAGAGGGTTATTTTCCTGTGCCTCCCACAGATAGCATGCAGGATCTCCGGAGTGAGATGATGCTGACCCTGGAAAAGATCGGCGTGTTGATTGAGGCGCAGCACCACGAGGTGGCGACCGGTGGGCAGGCGGAGATCGACATGCGTTTTGCGCCGCTGGTGCAGATGGCTGACAACCTGCTCAAGTACAAGTACGTTATCAAGGAAACGGCCCGGAAGCATGGAAAGACAGTGACTTTCATGCCCAAGCCCCTTTTCAATGACAACGGAACAGGGATGCACGTGCATGTCTCGATCTGGAAGGAGGGGGAAAACCTGTTTGCAGGCGACGGTTACGCCGGGCTATCCGAGATGGCCATGTATGCCATCGGCGGGCTCCTCAAACATGCCCCCTCGCTCCTGGCGTTTACAAGTCCCACCACCAACAGTTATAAGAGGCTTGTACCAGGCTTTGAAGCTCCGGTAAACCTGGCCTATTCCAGGCGGAACAGGAGTGCTGCGGTCCGCATCCCGCTATATTCCACTTCCCCCAAGGCCAAGCGCTTGGAATTCCGATGTCCTGATCCCAGTTGCAATCCTTACCTGGCGTTCTCCGCCATGCTGATGGCCGCCATTGACGGGATTCAGAACAAAATCGATCCGGGTGACCCCTTAGACAAAGACATCTACGATCTTCCTCCCGAAGAGCTGGCCAAGGTCCCGCAGACCCCGGGGTCTCTGAGGGAGGCCCTCAATGCACTTGAAGGAGATCATGAGTATCTGTTGAAGGGAGATGTATTTACCTCTGATGTGATCGAGACCTGGATTGAATACAAGATGGAAAATGAGGTCCAGGCCATAGATCTCAGACCCCATCCGTGGGAGTTTGCGCTTTACTACGATATCTAATCAGAGCCCTGAGCCTTTGGCTCTCAATAATAAAGCCCTCTGACGGCATTGCCGCAGGGGGCTTTTTTAATGGCAGTTATTCGGGTGCGGGGCGCATATGAGGGCAGGGGGTGGAAGGTGGTGGAGCAAGCCGGGATTTGTAACTTAAAATGATGTGGTGTAAAGTATAAGAGCAAGGGGTCAGTTGGGGGCGGATGCCGGAGGCTCCCTGGACAATAGAGAGAATAATGATTCCTACATTGAAAGAGATCAAAGCGCTCTGCCCGGATCTGGATGAAAACCTCGCGCAGGAGCACCTTTCCAGACTTGGAGAGCGCTATTTCAGTCGTTTTGCCGAGAAGGAAATTTGTCGGCATCTGGAGGCATTCGGACGCCTGAGCCGGGAAAGTCCGGTGGAGACCCTGCTCGAGACGAGGAGGGACGGCACGGTGGAGTGCACGGTTCTCGCCTTTGATTATCCATATGAATTTTCCATGATTACGGGCGTGCTTGCGGGGCTGGGATTCAACATTGTCTCCGGTGACGTGTTCACTTATGCCCGCGCCGAAAAGAGGCCTGGCAGGGGCGCGCAAAAGAGGAGATCCAGGGGTGCGCGTCAAGTAGAGGATACCAGAGAAAGGCGCAAGATCATCGACCATTTCTCAGGCCTGCTGGAGCCGGGGCTCTCTTTCAAACAGTGGTCCCTGACCCTCAAGGATACGATGGCACAGATCATCGGCCTCCTGGAAAAAGGGGATGAGAAATCCATGAAGGAAGCAAAGCACAGGGTCAATGAGATGGTGGTCAAGGAGTTGGCAATGCTGCAGAAAGACACTCCGCCCATTCTCTACCCTGTTACCATAGAGATCCAGAATGACGCCGGTCCATTTACACGTCTGAAAGTGGTCTCGGAGGACACCCCTGCATTCCTCTATGCCCTCGGCAACGCCCTCTCCCTGCACGGGGTTCTCATTGAGCATGTGAAGATCAGGACCATACATGGGCGGATAGAAGATGAAATCGACCTGGTAGACAGCCGTGGGGGCCCCATAGAAGATCAGGATGTCCTTGACAGGATCAAGCTTTCGGTACTGCTGACAAAGCAATTCACCTATTTTTTGAGCAAGGCGCCGGATCCTTACAGCGCCCTGTCGCGCTTTGAACAGTTACTCGGTGACGTTATTAAGATGCCAGAAAGGGGGAGATGGTTGGAGCTGTTCTCAAATCCGCATATGCTCCAGGACCTGGCCCGTCTGCTGGGTACAAGCGATTTTCTATGGGAGGATTTCATCAGGCTCCAGTATGAGACGCTCCTTCCCATGCTGCAGCCTCGCGTCAAGGGGCGCCGGTTCAGCGGGTCGGTGGAGACCATAGAGGAAAGACTGGAGAATTTCCTCGAAGGCGCCTCAAGCCCAGAAGAACAACGCCGCAGGTTAAATGAATTCAAGGACCGCGAAATTTTTCTTATTGATCTGGACCATATCCTGAATCAGGGGACCCCCCTGCGTCAATTCGGACTTCATCTAAGCTCTTTGGCGGATGCCGTGGTTCGCACCGCCGCAAAACTCGCCTTCAAACATCTTGCAGGGCGCTTCGGGGTCCCGAGGACGGTTGGGGGGCTGGCAGCAAAGTATGCCGTATTCGGTCTGGGGAAGCTTGGGGGGCGGGAACTGGGCTATGCATCGGATATCGAGCTGCTGTTCGTGTACAGCGACAATGGGCGGACCGATGGGAAGGAACCCATAGACAATTCGGAATTTTTCGAGCGCCTCGTCAAGGAGACCCGCCAGTTTATCCGGGCCAAGAGGGAGGGCATCTTCCAGATAGATCTGCGGCTCAGGCCCCATGGAAACGCAGGACCGCTGGCCTGTAGTCTGGAGAATTTTTGCCGCTACTACGGACCGGAAGGCCAGGCCCATTCCTATGAGCGTTTGGCTCTGGTGCGCATGCGGGCCATAGGGGGGGATCCGGAATTGGGCCGCAGAGTCGAACGCCTGAGGGATGAGATCATCTATTTTTCCAGGTCCATTGAAATTGATGACCTGCGCCGGCTCAGGGAGCGGCAATTCAAGGAAAAGAGTGAAGCGGGGAAGATTAACGCGAAGTTCAGTCCGGGCGGTCTCGTTGATTTGGAATACAGCGTACAGATCCTTCAGGTCATGTACGGTGCAAGATCCGCGGCCCTGAGAACGCCGGGCATCCGTGACGCCCTGAATGCGTTGGCGGAAATGGAGGTCCTGCCCCCTGAAGAGGTGCCTCATCTGATGGATGCCTATGAATTTCTCAGGGTGCTGATAAACGGCTTGCGGATGCTTCGTGGCTCAGCAAAGGATCTTTTTCTCCCCCCGGCGGATTCAGACGAGTATGAGCACCTGGCCAGACGCATGGGCTATGAGGGCAGGGGGGGGCTTGGGGCCGCCCAGCAGCTTCATATAGACTTCGAGACCCATACCGCTAAGGTGCGGACCTTTGCGGGTCGGTTTATTGGCAAGGGCGCGGCGCCGGGATACTCTCAAAGGAATATAGCCGATTTGATCTTCCTGGAAGATGCATCCGAGGAGCTCAAGAAGGATGTCCTGTCTCATCTCGGTTTCCAGGAATTCCGGAAGGCATATACGAACCTGATGAATCTGGCGGGTGAAGGGTCGCAGAGGAATACGTTTGCAAAGCTGGCTGTACTTGCAGGGGATATTTTGCAGCAGAAACCGGATCCCGATATGGCCCTTAACAACTGGGAGCGATTCAAGAGAGCCCTTACAAGCCCGGAGTTTCATTACAATCTCATGTTGTCCCAGCCCATGAGGCTGGAGATTCTCTTAGGGCTCTTTTCTACCAGCCAGTTTCTGGCAGATACCCTCATCCGCAATCCCGGTTTTCTGGACTGGGTGGTAATCCCGGAAAACCTGAATCGCCCCCGGGATAAGAAGGTCCTGGAGGATGAGCTCAGAAAGGCGGCAAATTATTCCAACGACCATAGGGAGTGGCTTAATAAACTGCGGAGATTCAGGCGACGCGAGATCCTCCGTATCGGCACACGGGATATTTGCCTCGGCGTTCCTACCAGGGAGGTAATGGAGGAGCTTTCCATCCTTGCCGAAGCATTTGCCCAGGTGGTCCTGGAGAACATTTGGACAAGGATGAGGGAGGAAGGCAGGATTTCGCCTGAAATGGATGGCCTTGAAAACCGCTTTTGTGTCATGGCCTTAGGCAAGCTGGGTGCAAGGGAGCTCAATTACAGTTCCGACATTGACCTTATGGGAATCTGTCGTATCCCCGAGGGCCATAAGCCGGGCGGGGATGCCGGGCATTTTTCAAGGGTGGTTTTCGCCCGGGCCATGGAACAGCTCAGATCCGATCTTTCCTCTCATACCGAGGAAGGGTACGCCTACCGGGTGGACCTCCGATTAAGACCTTTCGGGGATTCGGGGGAATTGGTCTCCACTGTGCCGGCCCTGATTCGCTATTACCAGAAGATGGCCTCGCTGTGGGAGGTTCAGGCCTCGCTGAAAATGAGGCCCATTGCGGGAAACCTGCAGCTCGGCTACGATTTGATGCGGAAGCTGAGGGCGCTGATCATGGAGAGCGGGGACCGTGGTGCGATTGTAGAGTCGATTCAAAGAATGCGCCGTCTGGGCGCCGGGAAGGTGCAACATGCCCTCCGCCCGGGCTGGGATGTAAAAGAAGGCCACGGTGGCCTGAGGGACATTGAGTTTTTGGTCCAGGGCCTGCAGCTGATCCATGCACCTGACAACCCCTCCCTGATCGAGGGGAATACACTGATTGCACTCCAGGCGTTGAGCGATGCGGGGGTCCTTCCCGGGACCGTTGCGGATCAACTGATGGAGGATTATGATTTCCTCCGCCGGACCGAGCATTACCTCCAGATCCTTGAGGACCGGCAGATTCACACCATTCCAAAGGATCGCCAGGAGCTGACCCGGCTCGCAAAAAAGATGTTGGGTCGCAAAGCTACCGCTGAAACCTTTATGGAGCGATTGGAGGAATGTATCAACCGGGTGAGGGAGTCTTATGAGAGGTACCTGGTAAAGGATTGATCGTGAACGGTTGCCGGAGGCGGCCATGAATGAGCCCGGTTTCCCCCGGGGGGGCTGGCAATGGCATTTTTAGAATCGTATTGTCAAGACTTGATCTTTTCGGCAAGGAGCTTGCGGACGGTTCTTGGATCGGCCCTTCCCCCTGTGCGTTTCATGACCTGCCCCATGAGGTAATTGAGGGGTTTCGTGTCCCCCGCCTTTATCTGGGAGACAATGTCGGGGTTGTCGGAAACCACTTCCCCAAGGATCTCCTCGAGGCGCTCGGCATCCTTTATCGGCTTGAGGCCTTTTCGTTCAATTACGGCCTCCGGGCCCTCCCCTGTCACGAACATCTCTTCCAGGATGGCCCTGGCCATGTGCTCCGTAATTTCACCCCTCGATATCAAGTTTACCAGGCGAGAAAAGTCTTCCGCCGCCACTGGAGAGCTTTCTATGGTGAGAGAGGCGTCGTTCAGGAGCTTGAACAGATCCTTGATGATCCAGTTGCACAGTTTTTTGGGATTGCTGCATGTTGAAGCGCAGGTTTCAAAGAAGTTGATGACGTTTCGATCCTTGGTCAGGATGAGGGCGTCGCTCTTGGAGATGCCATAAGCGTCAATGACACGGCGCACCCTCTGGTCCGGCAGCTCTGGCATTGTCTTTTCGATGCTTTCAATGAACCCGGGTTCGAGTTCCACCTCCACCAGGTCCGGATCGGGAAAATACCTGTAATCGGGAGCATCCTCCTTGGTGCGCATGGGCAGCGTAATCTTTTTCGTCTCATCAAAGAGCCTGGTTTCCTGGGGCACTTCCTTGCCGGATTCAATGAGCTCCACCTGCCTCTGGATTTCATACTGGAGGGCATCGGTTATGAACTTGAAGGAGGCCATGTTCTTGATTTCGGCGCGGTTTCCAAAGTGCGATGAACCTTTGGGCCGGACGGAGACATTGACATCGCAACGAAACTGCCCTCTCTCGATAACGCAATCGCTTATGTCGATATACTTGAGTACCTGCCTTAGCTTCTCCAGATAAGCCTTGGCCTCCCTGACAGAGCGCAGGGGATTTCGCTCATGATCAGTGACTATTTCGAGCAGCGGCACGCTGGACCTGTTATAATCCACCAGGCTGTACTCTGATTCCTCAAATGAACTGGCCGAGTGAACGAGCTTGCCTGCATCCTCTTCCAAGTGGATTCGCTTGATTCCTACGGTGTAGGGACGGCCGTCATCTCCTGTTATTTCCAGGTACCCGTCCTCGCAAAACGGCAGCTCGTACTGGGATATCTGATATCCCTTGGGCAGGTCGGGATAAAAGTAGTTCTTTCGAGCGAAACGGGAGCGGGTGTTTATGGCGCAGTTGAGGGCAAGACCGGCCCGGACCGCATATTCCACCGCTTTTTTGTTCAATACCGGCAACGCGCCGGGCTGCCCCGTGCAGACAGGGCAGATCTGGGTGTTTGGCCGCGCCTTGTGGGTGACAGCACAGTTGCAAAAGAGCTTGGATTTGGTCTTCAGCTCCACATGCGTTTCAAAGCAGATCACAGGCTCATATTCCCGGCTGTGCATTTCGCGAAATCTCCTCGTAGGCGTGACCCACCCTCAGCACTGTTTCTTCGTCAAAAGGCCTTCCGATGATTTGGAGCCCCACCGGAAGCCCGTCCACTGTGCCGCACCCTACGCTCATGCCGGGGAGCCCGGACAGGTTCAACGAAACCGTATAGATGTCCACGAGGTACATCTGGAGCGGCTCTTGGACTTTCTCTCCCAGCTCGAAAGGAGGGCAGGGTGAGACAGGGGTGATGATGCAGTCTACCGACTCAAAGGCCCTGTCGAAATCTTCCTTGATAAGCGCCCTGACTTTCTGGGCCTTCAGGTAATATGCATCGTAGTAGCCTGCTGACAGCACATAACTCCCCAGCATTATCCTCCTCTTTACCTCCAGGCCGAACCCCTTGCTTCTGGTCATTTCATACATATACACCGTGTCCGCATGCTCTTGGTCGGAGCGCAGGCCGTATTTCACGCCGTCATATCTGGCAAGGTTGCTGCTTGCCTCTGCAGTTGCAATAAGGTAATAGGCGCTGACTGCATAGCGGGTGTGGGGGAGCGAGATCTCGACGGTTCGGGCGCCGTTATGCTCCAACAATGCCACCGCCTGATATACTTGGTTTTTTATGCCTTGATCCAGGCCTTCTATGAAGTACTCTTTGGGGAGGCCGATCCTTATTCCCTTGATGTCCTTTTTCAGGAACCGACGAAAGTCCGGCTTCCTGATGTCCGCCGAGGTGCTGTCCAGCCTGTCATGGCCGCAAATGGCGTTCAAAAGCAGGGCGCAGTCCTCCACGGATCTGCCAATGGCCCCTACCTGGTCAAGGGAGGAGGCATAGGAAACGAGCCCGTATCGGGAAACCCTTCCGTAGGTGGGCTTTATCCCCACCACACCGCAGTAGGCAGCAGGCTGTCGGATGGAGCCTCCAGTGTCCGATCCTATGGCCAAGACCGTTTCTCCGGCCTGGACCGCTGCGGCGGACCCTCCGCTCGATCCCCCCGGGACCCGTCGGGGATCAATGGGATTTCGGGTGGGTCCGAAGGCGCTTGTCTCAGTGGAAGATCCCATGGCAAATTCATCCATGTTGGTCTTTCCGATCAATACGGCGCCGCTGTTCAGGACCCTTTTCACCGCTGTGGCGTCGTAAGGTGGTATGTAGTTCTCCAGGATCCTGGATCCGCAGGTAGTGGGGATGCCCTTGGTGCACAGATTGTCCTTTACGGCAATGGGAATCCCGTTAAGAAGGGGCACCCTTTTCCCTCTTGCAAAGCGCCTGTCCGCCAGGTCTGCCTGCTCCAGCGCCCTTTCCCTCGTAACCGTGATGTATGCATGGATCAATTGTTCCTTCTCATCGATCCTTTTCAGGACTGATTCCGTGATCTGTCTGGCACTGACTTCGCCCTTTCTGAGCATTTGGGCCAGTTGTGAAACGCTTTGATCGCAAAGTTCCATGTTAACCTTCCAATATCTTGGGAACCCTAAAATAGCTCTTTTCCTTGCGAGGCGCATTGGAAAGTATGGATCTCGACTTGTTTGATTTCCGGGGTGCATCGGCCCGCCACACGTTTTTGATCGGGAGCACATGACTCATGGGTTGAACCTTTCGGGTATCCAGCTCATTGAGGGTCTCCACGTAATCCAGTATGGCATTGAGATCTTTCTGAAAGGCGGTCACCTCCGGGTCGCTGAGTCTCAAACGAGCAAGCTTTGCAACATGTTTTACCTGCTCCGTGGAGATCTTCTCGGGTTCCTCGACCCCATTGCCCGCCATATCGCCCTGAACGGCCCCCAGTGCTTCCGTCGCGGAGGCTTCAGGCCCCTTTTCCACTTTCAGGCCCAGTTCCTTTAGCTGCGATTGCTTTACCAGGGAGGGAGCGCGGGTTAAGGGACAGACCGCTCGCCTGTTCTTTGGGAAGGCGATTACCTCCCGGATTGATCTGGCTTTCAGGATCATGGCGATGATCCTGTCCAAGCCCAGGGCCAGCCCGCCGTGTGGGGGCGCCCCATACTCTAAGGCCCTTAGGAAAAAGCCGAACTTACTCTCAGTCTCCTCTTCGCTGAGGCCGAGGGCCTGAAAGATTCTTTGCTGGGTTTCCATATCGTGAATACGGATGCTGCCCCCGCCCAACTCCTCCCCGTTGATTACGAGATCGTAGGCCCTGGAATTGAGCTGGAGCAAGGCCTCCTTATCTTCGGGATCAAAATCGGTCCTGTCGGGCATGGTGAAAGGGTGATGTTGAGAGCTCAATTCTCCCTCCTTAAGCTCAAAGAGGGGAAAATGGGTCACCCACAGGGGGGCATGGAGGTCCTCAGGGATCAGCTTGAGCCTTTCGGCCACGTGCAGCCTCAGGCTGCACAGGCACCTGTTTATGAGATCGGTGGAGACATCCGCTATCATCATTAGGACATCTCCCTCAGTTGCACCGAACCGGTTCATTAGTTCCTCAAGCTCCCCTTCACTGAAGAACTGAACAATATTAGACTGGAGCCTCCCTTCGATCACCTTCATCCAGGTCATTCCCTTGGCGCCGAAAGAAGGGACAATCTTCATGGCGTACTCATTTTGGAGTACGTTCTTGCTCAGGGCCATGGCCTGACCCTTCACGCAAAAGCCCTTGATCCGTCCTCCCATTTTAATGACCTGGCGGAAGACGGAATAGCCGGTATCCTGCAAAATGTCGGTTACATCTTCAAAAGCCATGTCAAAGCGCAGATCCGGCCTATCAGTGCCGTAACGCTCCATGGCCTCCCGGTAAGTCATGCGAGGAAAGGGCCTTGGCAGAATGATCCCGCCCAGGGCGAACATCCTGGCGGTAAGCTCCTCCACCACTTCATAGATGAACTCTTCATCAATAAATGAGGCCTCCAGGTCCAGCTGGGTGAATTCCGGCTGGCGGTTGGGCCGCAGGTCTTCATCCCTGAAGCAGCGGACGATCTGGAAGTATCGGTCCATCCCCCCCACCATAAGAATCTGTTTGAAGAGCTGTGGGGACTGGGGGAGGGCATAAAAATGACCTTGATGAACCCTGCTCGGCACCAGATAGTCCCTTGCCCCTTCGGGCGTGCTTTTAGTCAGGATGGGCGTTTCCACCTCGATGAAATTCTGCTGATCGAGATATTCCCTCACGCACTTTAGAATTTCATATCTCCTGATGAAAAGCTCTTGAATTGAGGGTCTGCGGAAGTCCAGGTACCGGTATCGAAGTCGCAGGTCTTCTTCGACATTTTCAGGGCTGCTCTGGAGTTCCTCTCCGAAGACCATCGCCTTCTCTGATATTTGAAAGGGCAGGGGCCTTGACTTGGAAAGCACGTGGAGCTCTTTTGCAAAAACCTCAATATCCCCTGTCTTCAGATATGGGTTCTCAGTGCCTTTCTCCCGCAAGGCCACGCTTCCAGTCACCTTTATGACATCTTCCTGGCGCAGGGCGGCAGCGGTCTCACAGCTTTGCTTGCTTACACCGGGGTCGAAGACAACCTGAACAATACCGCGGATGTCGCGAAGGTGGATGAAAAGGAGATTCCCATGGTCCCTGATGGCGTCAACCCAGCCCATCAACAAGACCTGCTGGCCTGAGTTCTCAGGTCCAAGATCGCCGCAATATGTCCTGTTTCTCCAATCCAATTCCATTCCTTCCTATGCCCTACTCACTAAGTTGCAGCCAACGCAAAGGCAGTGTGCGTCCGAACCACGGTTTCAGGCGAAAAGTTCAGTGGCCCCTGGCTTGCGGAAACGATGCTTATAACTTATCCCCTACTGCATATCAAGTCAAATAAGGCACACCCCAAATCCACTGTCTAAATCAGGTTGAAGTGACCTATATCCACTGGATTTTGTGGACGTGGCAATGGGACTGAGGATCAACTAAAAAGACGAGACTAAGGGGCTTGCCCCTCAGGGTGAGCGTCAGATTTCATCGGAGAGGATGACCGCTTCAGCAATCTGGCGTATGGGCTTCCTGACGTCCATGCTGCGCTTCTGGAGCCATCTATAAGTCTCTTGCCCGGTCATGTTTCGTCGGACCATGAGGATCTCTTTGGCCCTTTCTATAAGTTTTCGGGCTTCCAGCACTTCCTGTATGACCCTTGTTTTGACCATCAACTCCGTGTTCATGATGGCAACCGCGGCCTGGTTGGCGACGGTCATCACCAAATTCTTTTCTGTTTCCGAAAAAACGTGCCTTTCGGAAGTGAAGCAATTAAGAACTCCGATGACCTCGTTGTTTTTAACCATCAAAGGAACGCTCAACATGCTCACAAGTCCCAACTTGCGGGCCATATCCTTTTCCTTAAACCGCTTGTCGGCAAGTACATTTTCAAGGACGAGCGGAGTTTTGTGCGTGGCCACAAAGCCCACAACGCCCTCGTCCATGTTGAGAGATCTTTCTTTTACATAGTCGGGTTCTATGGCCTGGGTGGCTTTCAGCTTGAGCTTGGGGGAAGTTTCGTCTTTGTCCACGAGCCATAAGGAACATATCTCGGAGCCTGTGACTTTTGCGGTGACAATAACTATGAGTTTGAGAATGTCCTCCAGGTACAGGTCGCTCGTGATGGCCTTGCTGATATCCATAATTCCTTTTATGTACTTCTCAAATGTCTTTTCTGAGAGTCTTTCCATGCTTACTGAATCCCTGGGATGCTATTGATGTTGTTGAACTGAAAGGGCTTAAGTAAACATAAATATCTTAAATGACCTCTCTTTTCAAGAAGGTTTAAAATAGCGGCAAGTTTGCCCCTTCACACAAGGATCTCCATGTTCCTCCCATCTTTGAAAAAGGAAGTGAAAGGGGAAGAAGGAAATGGTCGCCCATTATTGCTTGACAATTAGATATACTAATAGTAAAAGCTTTCCAACATAGTTGAGGGTTTGTGCAATCAGCGTAATTTTGCATAAGGCCAAACCTTAGTATCCATCTCCACAAGGGTGTGGAGAGATAAATTCCGGCGGACAATGAGGTCGGCTTTT
>JAOZOW010000150.1 GCA_029933075.1 Deltaproteobacteria bacterium
ATAGGGGCGCAAGGCCGGAGTCAGGGAGATGGAAGAGGGATCGATGCAAAGCGTGAACGTGGGCATTATCGGATTCGGGACCGTGGGATCCGGCACATTTGAAGTCCTGACAAAGAACCGGGAGATAATCAGGAACCGCGTGGGTGCCGAGGTGGTTGTCAAAAAGATCGCGGACCTGGATATAGAATCTGACAGGGGGGTCCCGGTAGACCCCGGACTTTTGACCAGGGAGGCGATGGATGTCATCACCGACCCTGATATCCACGTGGTGTTGGAGTTGATTGGCGGCCTGGGAGAGGCAAAGGAGTATATCCTGGAGGCCATGGAAAGGGGAAAGCATGTGGTCACCGCCAACAAGGCCCTTCTTGCCGAGTCGGGGGAGGAGATTTACGCCTGTGCCGAGAGGTGCGGGGTGAACCTTGCTTTCGAGGCCAGTGTGGGAGGGGGCATTCCGGTGATACGCGCCTTTAGGGAGGGGTTGTCGGCAAATCGCATAGACACCATTATGGGCATACTCAACGGCACCTCCAATTACATCCTGACCCGGATGACCCGAAAAGGCCTTCCCTATCAAGAGGCCGTTCAGGAGGCCATAGATCTCGGGTATGCAGAAGACCCTCCCACCCTTGACGTGAACGGTACGGACGCAGCCCACAAGATCGCCATCCTCATCTCCATCGCATTTGGCATGCCCGCGCCCTTTGGCAGCATTTACCGGCAAGGGATTGATTACCTGACCCCCGATGATATCCGGTTTGCCGAGGAGTTCGGCTATTGCATAAAGCTATTAGCCATTGCAAGGGACCGGGGGGACGGCATTGAGGCCAGAGTTCATCCTGCCATGGTGCCCAAGGATCATATCATGGCAAATGTAAACGGCGCCTACAACGCCATCTATGTGGAAGGCGATTTCGTGGGCCCTAATCTCTACTACGGGCTGGGTGCGGGAAAAAGACCCACGGGAAGTGCGGTGGTTTCGGATATCATTTGGCTGGCAAGGCAGATCCGTCACGGGATCAGTGGTCTCATGCCTCCCCTTGCCCACGTACGACCCCAGGGGGGAGGTATCTCCATACAGCCCATCGAGTCGTTGAATACCGCTTACTACTTTCGGTTCTCCGCCGTTGACGAGCCGGGGGTCCTGTCCAGGATTTCGGGTGTATTGGGGGAGCACCGGATCAGCATTTCTTCCGTGATTCAGAAGGGCAGGGAGGTGAATGGGTCTGTCCCCATTGTCATGCTCACCCACGAAGCAAAGGAGAGCAATGTGATAAAAGCCCTTTCATTGATGAATGAGCTTGAGGTGCTCACTGACAGGACCGTAATGATCAGGGTGGAGGCAGGGTAAAGGAGTAAAGGAAAGGATGCGCGAATAAGTCCGATGGGTGAAAGGAAGAAATATTTGCTCATGGTGGGCGATGGTATGGGGGACTATCCCCTCCCGGAGTTGAGCGGGAGGACGCCCTTAGAGGCGGCTCGCACCCCCAATATGGACCGCATTGCCGCATGCCGTATCGGACTGGTCCAGACCATCCCCGAAGGCATGGGACCGGGAAGCGACGTGGCCAATCTTTCACTGTTAGGGTACGATCCAAGGGTCTATCATACCGGGAGGGCCCCCTTTGAAGCCGCCAGCATGGGTATCAGGCTCAAGCCCGACGAGGTCGCCTACAGGATGAACCTTGTTACCCTGGATCGGCGTTCCGAAAAAGAGATCCTGATGGTGAGCCACAGCGCAGGGGACCTTAGCAGCGAAGAGGGCAGGGAGATTGTAAAAAGCCTGGACAGGGCGGGGCTCCTCCCCGATATCCGCCTGTATCCGGGGGTGGGTTACAGGAACCTGCTCCTATGGGACCACGGCCCCGTGGAAAATGAGACCATCCCCCCCCATGATGTCTTGGACCGAAACATGGCTTCCTATCTGAACAGTTCAGGGCGGAATCCCATACCGGGGCTTATCCGTCGTTCATGGGAGCACCTGGAACACCACCCGGTTAACCTTCAAAGGAGAAAAAAGGGGCTGAAAGAGGCCAACTCCATATGGCTGTGGGGGCAGGGAAAGGCGCCCCGCCTCCCATCGTTTCAAGAAAAGTTCGGTTTGAGGGGCGGGGTGATCTCGGCCGTGGATCTCCTGAAAGGCATAGGTGTTTATGCAGGACTGGAGCCCATTGAGGTGGAGGGCGCTACGGGGTATATCAATACCAATTACCGGGGAAAGGCGGAGGCGGCCCTTGAGAGGCTCGAGGTTATGGATTTTGTTTTCCTTCATGTGGAGGCCCCTGACGAGGCGGGCCACAGCGGGGACCATCTGGAAAAGATAAAGGCCATAGAGAAATTCGATGAAGAGGTGGTGGGGAGGGTACTGGAGGGCCTCGGCGCTTTTGATGATTATATTGTCCTGGTGGCGAGCGACCACCTGACTCCCGTTGTACGGAGGACCCACACCGATGACCCCACGCCATTTGCCTGGGCTTGCCGCAGTGAGCTTGAACAGGGGGGTTCAGGGCCCGGTTTTACGGAGGCCTCTGCAAAAGACTCCGGACTTTTTTTCCCGAAAGGGCACAAGTTGATGCCTGCATTTCTGAGTGGCTGCTGATGCCTTGACAGGGAAGGGTTTTTCGAATATTTTGCGCAAAAAATTTTCCCACAAGGAGAGTGAAACATGAAGATACTGTTTTTTGGCCCGAACGGGAGCGGCAAAGGGACCCAGGGGGCGATCGTGAAAGAGAAGTTCAATATCCCCCACATTGAAACAGGCGTAATATTCAGGGACAATATTTCCAGGGGAACCGACCTGGGAAATCAGGCCAAGGAGTATATCGACCGGGGTGAACTGGTGCCTGACAGCATCACCATACCCATGATTCTTGACAGACTCAAACAGGAGGACTGCAAGAACGGGTGGCTCCTGGATGGATTCCCGCGCAATCTGAGTCAGGCCGAGGCCCTGGACAGCGCCCTCAAGCAGGAAGGCATTCAACTGGATATCGTGATTGAGATCGTCCTTGATCGCGAGATCGCAAAGGGCCGCATCATGGGGAGGCGGCTTTGCGTCAATGACAACAATCACCCCAACAATGTCAATATCGATGCCATAAAGCCGGATGGGGACAGGTGCAGGGTCTGTGGCGGCGAGCTGAAAACCCGCTCCGATGATCAGGATGAAGCCGCCATTGACCAGCGCCACAATATTTATTACGACACCGAGACAGGCACCATGGCCGCGGTCAATTATTTTAAGCGGCTTTCAGCCAAAAATGGCGGGGTCCCAAAGATCATCGAATTGGACGGGAGGCCGGGCGTAAAGGAGGTCTCGGCGGAGTTGATCGCAAAATTGGAAGCGTAAGTCCCTCTCTCTGAAAGGGGAAAAATCTTACAAGGCCTGCCAGCTCATGTGAAGCCGACAGGCCTTATTTTTT
>JAOZOW010000151.1 GCA_029933075.1 Deltaproteobacteria bacterium
CGTAGGAAAATCCCAGAAAGTCCTCTTCGTAGATGACCGAGAGCACCTTCCCCACCGCATGCTGGACGATCTTATCCTCCAGGGCCGCGATTCCCAGGGGGCGCATCCGCCCATCTGGTTTGGGAATATATACCCGCTTCGAGGGCTGGGCACGGTATGTGCCGTTATGCACCCTCGCATGCAGTTCCTCAATCCTCTCTCCGAGTCTCTCTTCGTACTGCTGCCAAGTCACCCCATCGACGCCCGGCGCAGCTTGCCGCTTCAGGGCAAAGAAGCTCTCCTTGAGCGCTGCCGGGGTCACATGGTGCAGCAAGGCGGTAAACCGCGCATCCTTGTCCTCCCTTGCCACTTTCCGCACACGTTGCAGTCCGGGCAACACGCTTTGCCGGCTCTGTGTCCGAGGCGTGGCCGTCTGCCCCGTGTTCCCCTTGGTTGGCCGCCTTCCCTCCACCGCCTCCGCGGGCCGACATCCTCTGCCCTTGTTCGGCGGCTTCCTCGGTACTATGCAGCCATCCGACTTCCCAGAAAAGTCCATATCGGGCTTGTGGCTTTCTGCCTTCCCCGACCGCCCATCCCCACCATCCAGGGAAGGGTTTCCTGGGATCTCCCGGTTCCCGTCCAGAGAGTTTCCACACATGCTCAGGGTCTCCGACTGCGCAGGACCAGAGGGCAACTCGCGTCTATCGCTGCCACCTGTATTGCCTTCCGCTTCGCTTAACAGCGTCGGCGTCCCGGACGGATTGATTTCGCAGCTCAATACCTGGCCTGCATGTACCCCTGTCAACGCTTCGTCGGTGCCCTCACGAACACCTACGCATGACTCGGGGCCAGTGTGGCTCGCTAGGCCTTCACTGTATGGCTCTTTCATCCACAACTCTCTGCCGGTTTTGACCGGCGCACTAAGCGTCCAGGCAACCCACCTTATCGGGGGAGTGGTGCCCGGGCTATGATTCCTGCCCAAATCTTTGAAAGCCGCCCTACGGGGCAGGAGATGGGAGGCAGGAATCATGGCGAGGATGGAGGATCACAACGGCTACTGGCACTCAGTGGTGGAGCGGTTTGAGGAAAGCGGGCTGAGTGGAGCTGAGTTTTGCAGACAAAACGGGCTCAAGCCCTGGCAGTTTTATCGATGGCGAAAGAAGGTCCGCGGAACCGAGCATGGCTCCTCAGGTGGGCAGGGAGGTTTTTTACGGCTAACCCCTTCTTGTGATGTAGGATCAAGCGGCATACGCATTCGACTGGGAGGCGGCATCCTCATTGAAGTGGAGCAGGGGTTTGACCCCACCACCCTCCGAAGGACCATTGAGACTCTTTCTTAGGGGTCCCTCCGTGCTTGGGCTGATAGGTTCTACAAGCATCTACCTTTACCGAAAGCCATGCGACATGCGAAAGAGCTTCGATGCCCTTTGTGGTATTGTGCGATCCGAGTTGGGGGCTGATCCCTTAAGTGGTTCCTTGTTTGTGTTCTGCAACCGGCGTCGTAATATGGTCAAGATTCTCTACTGGTCAGAGGATGGATACGCCATCTGGTTCAAGAGGCTTGAAAGAGGATATTTCACCATACCGAACAGAGCCTTTTATGATAACAGAATTGATCGAAGAGAGCTTGCAATGTTGCTGGAGGGAGTTGTCCCCAAAAAAGTGACAAGGAGGTATTTTTTTAGAAAATAATCCTTGACAAAAGCTTTCCCTTTCTGCTATAGCATGGAGCATGATTGCTTCGCTTGAAGATGCCATAAAGATCATCGAGAAAAAAGATCTTCAGATCGAAGAGCTGAGCAAAAAGCTGCACTCTCTTCAGCTCTCTTTAAATATGCTCCAAAACCAAAATGAGCAACTCCTCCGCAGGATCTATGGCCGGCGATCAGAGAAGATCCATCCTGGCCAACAGGCCTTTGATATGATGGTCCCCTTCCTTGAGCAGAACCAACCCCCAGAGCCTCCGGAGCCCCTTGGTGAAATTTCCGTCTCAAAGGAGGCTCCCAAAAAGAAGGCCTCCAAGGCCAAGCGTCGTCACCCGGGGCGCGTCCCCATTCCTGAGCACCTGGAGCGGAGGGAGATCGTCCTGGATATCCCGCAACAGGAGAAGATCTGCCCTGAGACGGGTCGCCCGCTCAAGCTGATCGGCTGGGAGGTCTCGGAGAAGCTGGAGTATCAGCCGGGGAAACTGCTGGTCAATGTCTACAAGCGGCCCAAGTACGGATCCCCTGATCCTATGGCTGAAGGAGAGGTTGGGGTGATCACCGCCCCTATGCCGGATCATCCCATTGAGAGATGCAAGGCGGATGTGGGCCTCCTTGCCTACATCATCGTAAGCAAATTCGGGGACCATATCCCCCTTTACCGCCAAAACGGCATCCTGGCCCGAGAGGGGGTGGAGATTCCCCGTTCCACCCAAAGCCTTTGGATCATGCAGTGCTATGAGGCGATTCAACCCCTGGGGGATGTGCTCAAGGAAGTGGTCCTTGAAAGTGGGGTCCTCTTTACGGATGATTCCCCCATCCCGATTCAGGTCAAGGGGAATGGTCGTGTGAAGAAGGGGCGGCTGTGGACCTATGTCCGAGGGGACCCTGAGCCTGCCCTTACGGTCTATGATTTTTCCCGGGACCGGAGCAAGAAGCGCCCCCTGAGCTTCCTGGAGGGCTTTGAAGGCTATGTGCATGCCGATGCCTATAGCGGGTATGACGAGCTGTTTCGCAAAGAGGGCATCATTGAGGTGGGCTGCTGGGCGCATGCCAGGCGAAAGTTTGACGAGGCGCTCTCATCCCGGCCCAGGGAGGCCGCGGAGATCATGGCTCATATTGCCAAGCTTTACAGGGTGGAAAGCCACTGTGCGGAGATGACCCCCCAACAGAGGTGCCTCTACCGCAAGGAGCATTCAGGGCCCATCCTTGAGGAGATTTTCACCCGCATCGAGGAACTGAGGAAAGAAACTGTTCCCTCGGAGCCTTTGCGAAAGGCGGTGGATTACACCCTCAACCAGCGGGAGGCCCTGTGCCGGTACCTGGAAGATGGGCGCCTCAAGCCGGACAACAACACCGCAGAGAATGCCATCCGGCCCCTGGCCCTTGGTCGCCGCAACTGGCTATTTGCCGGAAGTGAACGGGGTGCTCGGGCCACGGCCCTTTTCCTCGGCCTGATCCAATCGTGCAAGGCATGCCAGGTCAATCCCTGGCAGTACCTCGACGATGTGCTTCGGCGCATCATGAGCCATCCGGTTAATCGGCTCCGGGAGCTGCTGCCTGACCAGTGGAAGCCGCTTCCCAAAGACGCCTGCGGGTTGATCAAGGCCGCCCCCCCCCAATAGGCACCATAAGCTTCAGTGTTTCAAAGAGCGCTTCGCCCGCAGTGAGGCAAAACGGGCGACTGCCTTCTGAGACAGCCTCCCCACCAAGA
>JAOZOW010000152.1 GCA_029933075.1 Deltaproteobacteria bacterium
TCATTCCTGAACCTCTGGAGACCGGAGAGCAACTCTTCTTCGTCATTGTCAAGGGATTCAAGCCACTCCCTGGAGATGACCTTGATGGCCACATCACGCTTTAGGTTGAGCTGGTGCGCACGATAGACCTCCCCCATGCCCCCCCTGCCGACGAATTCAAGGATTACCCATTTATCATTGAGGATGGTCCCGATCTCGAGGCTATTTTCCTGTGCTTTGTTCATACCTCAGACCTTCCAGAGTAATCATTCCCATTTTTCTCTCACTTGTGCCCATCCACAAATGACAATTTGAGCATGGCTGCTTTTAGCCCTTAGCTAACGGCTCCATCCGGAAATCTCTGATTTATGGATGGATAACTTTAAAGGACCCGGACAACAATAACGGTAACATTGTCTCTCCCCCCGTTTTCGAGGGCCGCTTCCACCAGGAGATCACAGGGCCTCCCCCCATTGACACCTTGGTGGAGTAACTCCTGGATCTCATGATCAGGTACCATATCATAAAGGCCATCGCTGCACAGCAGAAAAACATCACCAGGGTTGATCTCCACCTTTTTGCGCTGCAGTTCGTCTACTCCCTGACCGAGTGCCTGAACCAATGTATGACTCATCGGATGTCCTGTTGCTTCTTCAGCATCCAGGTACCCCATTTCCACAGAAAGCTGGGCCATGGTATCATCATGCGTCAATTGCTCAAGATGACCTTCCCGTAACCGATAGATCCTGCTGTCCCCAACATGTGCAACATAGGCTTTCTTCCCTGCCAACAGGAGCACGGAAAGAGTGGTACCCATGTATTCATATCTCTCCCCTCTTTCAGCCAGCTCGGATATTTCCTCATGGATACCCAAAACTACCTTTTCCAGCTCGCGCAGATTTTCCTCTCTTCCACTTATCGAAATGGCCCCCTGGATATTCACTGGGTTCATGTAGTACTTCCGAAGGCCTTCAACTGCCATCCTGCTGGCTGCTCCACCCCCGGTATGACCGCTCATCCCGTCCGCAACGGCAAAAAGGGGGCCTGTCCCAGAACCGCCGTAACGGGGGTCTGGTATATTTTCGATGACAAGGTAAGCATCCTCATTTCGTGATCTCTTGAGGCCCTGATCAGTTCTTGTGCAATAGCGAATAGCTCTATTTATGGCTTTCACTCTCGGTACACCTCTCATCTGTTGACAGCTGTTTGAATGGGATTAGCCTTTTGCCACTCGCAATCCGTTTACAACAGCCAGGAGTTCTGAAGCCTCATGAAAAAACACGGCAGCAGTCACACTCATGGCACCGATAAGCGCTCCCGGGATCAGGAGACCCAGGATCACCATGGAGAAGACAACATTCTGCCTGATGATGCGTTTAGCTCTCTTGCCCAAGGCTATCGCAGAGAGAACTTTACCTAAGTCATCAGCCATAAGGGCGATATCCGCCGCTTCAACGGCTGCATCCGTGCCTGCTGTTCCCATCGCTATCCCAACAGTCGCCCTGGCGAGGGCAGGAGCATCATTAATACCGTCGCCAACCATAGCAATTGCCCCATACTTGTTCTCCAGTTCAATGATCGCTGAAATCTTGTCTTCAGGCGTCAAGTCGGCCTTCACAACGTCTATGCCCAGTTCTCCTCCTATGGCTCGGGCGGTTGTGTCATTATCTCCGGTCAGCATCAATGCTTCGATGCCGTTCGCATGAAGTTCTTCGATGACCCCTTTCGCCTCCTTTTTTATTTCATCCCGGATTGCGATAACCCCGTCAACTCTTCCTTCTGTCCCCACCAGTATGATTGTTTTTCCTTCATTTTTCAGCTTCTCTACAGATCCAGCGACCTGAATGTCCTGCCCGAATTTCTCAAACAGTCCCTGCTTTCCAACGTATACAGTTTCATCTCCCACCCTCGCTATGGCGCCATAGCCTGCCATAGCACGGAAATCCGCTGTCCTTTCGCTCTGCACCCCTTTTTCGTCCGCCTTTTTCAGAATCGCCTTGGCCAGGGGATGCTCCGAGTTTCTCTCAACGCTGCTTGCCAGTCTCAATATATCCGACTCACTTCGATCGATAGCAATAATGTCCGTAACTATTGGGTTTCCTTTCGTCAATGTCCCGGTTTTGTCGAAAGCGATCGCCTTCAACTTCCCAAGATTTTCCAAATGGATGCCCCCCTTGATCAGCACACCGGATTTTCCTGCCTTTCCTATTCCCGCGGCAATGGCCACAGGGGTTGACATAACCAGGGCACAGGGCGCTGCGGCAACCAGAAGGACGACTGCCCTCGTTGCCCAATAGGATATTGGGACTCCAAACAGGGCCGGAATAATGATCAAGAGAAGAGCACTTACCAGTACCAAAGGCGAGTACCTTTTTCCAAATTTTTCAATGAAAAGCTGCGCCTTTCCTTTTTGTTCTTGTGCCTCCTCAACCAGGTGGATCATCTTTGACAGGGTATTGTCATGAAAGGTGGCTGTCACTTTTACTTTTAATGCTCCCTCTTGGTTCATCGTAGCAGCAAAGACCCTATCGGATGTCTTCTTTTCCACAGGAATGGACTCCCCGGTCACAGGTGCCTCGTCAATACTTGAGCGTCCTTCAATGATAAGGCCGTCCGTGGGAATGGCCTCCCCTGGTCTTACAATAAATACATCACCGATGGCCAGGCTTTCAGCGGGTACAGTCATCTCCTTTCCATCCTTCATGACCCGGGCCTCTTTGGGGGCAAGGTCCAGGAGTTCCCTTATGGAATGCCTGGCCTTTGCATAGGCATATTCTTCCAGTCCCTCTGCAGTTCCATAAAGAAAAACCAAAAATGCCGCCTCGTCCCACATTCCCAGAACAGCCGATCCTATGGTAGCGCCGATCATGAGCATCTCTATCCCGATCTCTCGTTCCTCGATCAGCTCTTCAACCCCCTCACGAGCCCAGTGAAAACCCCCAAGGACAATGGCAATAATATACAAGGAAATTTCCACGATCTGCGGGATGACCCGAATATGTGCCAGTGAAAATGCTATACCGATAACAATACCGGCCAGCAGAGCATTGGGCATGGGCGGATGGGTCCACCACTTTCCCTTAAACGGCACTTCTTTCTCTTGCATATTTTCCTCCATTTCCATGCATCTGCCCGTATGGTAAGGGGAGCTTATTTCGCCTCCAGCCTCAAGAAAATATCTCTTGCCATCCCTTTGTCCACTGCAATCTGGGTATTACCCACCTGGAAAACAAAGGAGTGAGGGAGTAGGGCACGTCCATTGTGATATTGGTTGAGAGCTGATTGGGAATGAGTTATCAGGGATCCCATGCCGAGAAAAGCCCGTATAGATCCCCTTAAACTATGCGAAGGGCACAAAGTAGCCCTGGAGGAAGGATTAAAGCTGTTGGAACAAAACAAATAATACAAT
>JAOZOW010000153.1 GCA_029933075.1 Deltaproteobacteria bacterium
TCCAGGAGATCGAGCTTAAGAGGCACGGTCAAGGATCAGTCCGGGGCCGGCAAGACCAGGATCGGCAAGCTCCTGTGTAAAGAGGGGCATATCACCGGCAACCAGCTGCAGGAGGCACTGGAGTACCAAAAAAAGCATAAGGGCAGGCTTGGAAGCATACTCATTCGACTCGGTTACATAGAAGAAGAAACCATTGTCAGTGTATTGAGTCGCATCCACAACTATCCGGCCATCGTCATATCGAAAATCACTCCCGAGCCGGAGGCCTTAAAACTTCTCCCCTATGAGACAGCCAAGCAGTTCATGGCATTCCCGATAGCCATTACAGGAGACACGCTGGAAGTGACCATGGCGGAGCCCACAGACACCTCCGCAGTCGAAGCGCTCCAGCGAACCGTGCAGAAGGATTTGAAAATCGGGGTCTCCACCGAGCACGACATTGTGGAAGCCTACAAAAGGCATTACGGGATAAGCGATGAAGAATATCAGAGTTTCTCAATGGCCAAAGAGGAAGAGGATGAGGAAGACGATGATCTCCCCGTGACCCAGGTGGAGGATTTCGGTTCCTTGGTTTCAGAGGCGGTGGAGGAGATGGAAGTTGAAAGTGTAGAGGAAGATACGACCATTGACCACTACACCGCATCTGATGCACCCATTATCAAACTGGTCAACGGGATCCTTCTCAAGGCAGTCAATGACGGGGTCAGTGACATACATATCGAACCCTATGAGAAGTCGTTGCAGGTCAGATACCGCCTGGACGGCTCCCTTTACAGGTCCATGAACCTGCCTCTGACCATCAAGAACGCCCTGATCTCCAGGCTGAAAATCTTGGCCGGACTCAACATCGCAGAGCGGCGCATACCTCAGGATGGCAGGATCAAAATGCGGCTCGGTAAGAAAAAATCCGTTGATTTTCGAGTTTCCACCCTTCCCACGCTGTTTGGGGAAAGCATTGTCATGCGTATACTTGACCAGAGCGCCCTGAATGTTGATCTCACCAAACTGGGCTTTGAGCCCAAGACCTTTGAGGCCCTGAAGAGGTGCATCACCAGACCTTACGGTCTCCTGCTTGTCACCGGACCAACGGGCAGCGGGAAAACCACCACACTATACTCCGTGCTTAATGTCTTGAATAAAGAGGACACAAAAATACTCACAGCGGAAGATCCCGTTGAATTCAACTTCAAGGGAATTAACCAGGTGAATGTCCGCAATGAAGTGGGCATGACCTTTGCCGCAGCACTCAAGGCCTTCCTCCGCCAGGACCCTGACGTGATCATGGTAGGGGAGATCCGTGACATGGAGACAGCCGAGATCGCCATCAAAGCCGCAATGACCGGACACCTGGTGTTCAGCACCCTTCATACCAACGACTGTCCCTCCACTATCGGGCGCCTCCAGGACATCGGGATTCCTTCTTACATGCTGGCATCATCGGTCACCATGGTGCTTTCCCAGCGGCTTGTGAGAAGACTCTGTCCCCATTGCAAGGCCGAGGTGAAAGACTTTGCTCCGAAAGAGTTGGAAAACATGGGGTTTTCCAAGGATGAAATCCCCGGACTCACCCTGTTCGGTCCAAAGGGTTGTCATGAATGTACCAATACCGGTTACAGGGGCCGAACCGGACTCTACGAGCTTATGGAAGTCACCGAAGAGGTCCAAAAGGCCATTAATGCGGGCGTTTCGGAGAGCAACCTGAGAAAAATCGCCATCCAGGAAGGAATGGTTACATTGAGGGATGCGGGGCTTGAAAAGATCCGCCAGGGAGTAACCTCGGTGGAAGAAGTCCTCAAGCGCACCACAATCACCAAGGAAGCCATGCCCGCCTATCTCGTCAATCCCGACATAGAAAAATATGAGGACGGCGACGTGATCATACGAGAGGGAAACAGGGACCGTGATTTTTTTAAACTGGTCCATGGAGCCTTGATTGTGGAGAAACAGGGGAAAAAGATCGCTGAAATCGCGGAACCCGGAGAGTACTTCGGGGAAATGGCGGCTATCAGCGGAGAAGTCCGATCCGCCACTATTATCTCCAAGGGCCGATCCACCATCAAGCGCTTTCCCGGCGATAAGCTCCCGGAGATAATCGAAAAGTACCCCGACGTTGCCAAGCACCTGTTTGGGACCATTGTCAACCGCCTCAATCATGCCGACAAGGTCATTGTCAGGCTGGTCAACGAGTTCATGAAAAGAAAAGGCCCTTCCAAGAATTAATCGGGTCGTATCGGCTGCCTAAAAGGGCCACGTCTTGCTCTATCACACTTCTCCCCTGACAACCCTACTGCTGGTTGTGTAATGATGGCTGACCTTGCAGTCAGGCATTGAATCTCCCTGCAGCAAGCTGCAGAGAATGCACTCGCTAAACATTTTCAAAAGAAAAATGCAAACCGGGCCATCGCCCCTCCCCTGAGCGGAAAGATGGCAAAGCCGAATCGATCCCTTTCGGGGACGCCGAGAAAGGCGTCATGTATGAAGGCGCTCAGGAAATGCCCAAGCGCAGCCCCGGCGAGTACATCGGAGGGGTAATGGTGTCGTCCCTCTACGCGTGCCCATGCTACTCCTGTAGCCAGGATAAGATTGGAAACCTGGAGTGGAACTCGGTATTTTTCTGGCACATGGATAGCGTCGAGATTGCGATTTGCAAGTGTGGCATAGGAAAAGGCGACGGATGCATGCCCTGATGGGAAACTGTCCTTACCGCTGTGATCGGGCCGCTCCCGATCAGCAGCTCCCTTCAATAAATTTGTTGTGCCGTGTGTCAGTCCAACTGCAGCTAACTCAACCCCGATGCCCTTTAGCTTGGAACAGGTCCAGGTCCCTGGCTCCTCACCGCTCGGCGCAGCAAAAGCGGTGACAAAGGCCTCCGCGAGAAGGGCGTTATTGAGATAGTCGCTGCCTTTTCTCGCATTTTCATGGGATCCGAAAACCGGGGTGTGCTCGGTTGCCCAGTCAGAGACCCTTTCATCATAATCGCCCACGGCAAAGACAAGCGCGCCTGCGGCCGGGATCAGGGTCTGGAGATCAAACATGCCGCGGTGCACGGCCCGGTGGATTCTCTCCAGCCCTGCCGGCAGGCCTGCGTCCTGCCCCCAGCCCCGGCCGTTTGAAAGGGTCCCGCATCCGCTTGAGCTGGCCATCCCCATAAAAGCCGCAAGCAAACAAATCAAGAGCCGTTGACGCATCAACCAGACCTCCCTATATCGACACCTTTCGCATGGAAACAACATCATAGGGACAAAATCGTGGTGTATTCAAATCTATTTGGGTATGACGGTCCTGAATTAGCACAAAGGAATCTTTTTGCCCATGCCACTGTGTGTCCTTTCCATCTTCTGGCCTCTGATGGATGAAGTGCTCCAGGTGCATCTATTCTCGCTTT
>JAOZOW010000154.1 GCA_029933075.1 Deltaproteobacteria bacterium
GAGATTTTCCTGTAAGCGAGTCGGTTTCCAGGAGGATATTCAGCCTCCCCATGCACCCTTACCTTGACAGGGCCGATCAGGAACGCATCATTGATTGTCTCATCGGTGTTGAAGATGGTCGGTAGAGCGTGGCTGCAGAAGCGGCCCGGGGGGAGAGGATGAGATGACTCTAAAGCTTACGAGATTGGATTTCTTTGCGGGCCGTAGAGGCCCGCTACTGCTCATAATTATGGATGGGATCGGCATTGGCAAAATGGATGAGACCAATGCCGTTTACGTTGCCAGAACGCCTAACCTCGATCGCCTGTTTTCGTCTCAACTTTACTGTGAACTGCAGGCACACGGCAGAGCTGTGGGTTTGCCTTCGGACAGGGATATGGGAAACAGTGAGGTGGGCCACAATGCCTTGGGGGCAGGCCGCGTTTTCGCCCAAGGGGCACAGCTTGTAAATGAGGCCCTGGAATCAGGGCGGATTTTTGAATCGCCTCTCTGGCAGAACATTATCAAGCGTGGAACACGGGGTGGCACCATTCATTTCCTGGGATTACTTTCGGACGGCAACGTTCATTCCCACATTGACCACTTATATCGGCTTATTGATAAGTGCGCCGAACTTGGGGTGGGACGGGTGCGCGTTCATGCGCTGCTCGATGGAAGAGATGTGGGTGAGAGGTCGGCGCTGGACTACATAGTGCCCACGGAGAAAAAGCTCAAAGCCATTACAAAAGGCCAGGGTTTTGATTATCGCATAGCCTCGGGCGGGGGCAGGATGAAGGTCACTATGGATCGCTACAATGCCGACTGGAATATTGTCAAGCGCGGATGGGAAGCCCATGTGCTCGGAAAAGGAAGGCAATTTCATTCTGCGGAGGAGGCTGTCCGGACCTTTTACAACGAAGATCCGGATATCACCGATCAGTACATGGATGCCTTTGTGATCGTGGATGCAGATGGAAAACCGGTGGGACCTATGGTAGATGGGGATGCGGTGATTGTCTTCAATTTCAGGGGTGATCGGGCAATAGAAATATCCCGCGCTTTCACCGAAGAGGAATTTACCGAGTTTGACAGGGGCCCTCTTCCTGATATTCTTTATGCGGGAATGATGGAATATGATGGTGATACACATATGCCGCCCAACTTCTTGGTCTGGCCGCCTGCCATAGACCGTACGGTGAGCGAATATCTCTGCGCCGAAAATATCACCAGCTTTGCGCTATCTGAGACACAAAAATTCGGGCACGTGACTTATTTCTGGAACGGTAACCGCTCGGGGTACATTGATCCTGCTCTTGAGACATACGTGGAGATACCATCGGATCGAATAGAATTCGATAAGGCCCCCAAAATGAAAGCGCTCGAAATCAAGGACAAAGCCATCGAGCTCTTGGAAAGCGGGAGGTTTCGTTTCGGCCGTGTCAATTTTGCCAATGGGGATATGGTGGGACACACCGGTAACATGGAAGCTGCAATCGTGGCGGTGGAAACGGTTGACCATTGCGTGGGCGAGCTATTGCGTGTTGTGGAGACTCTGGGAGGTCTTACTGTCGTCACTGCTGATCACGGCAATTCGGATGAGATGTTCACCGTTGACGGTGAGGGGAACAGGAAAGTCAAAACAGCACATACGCTGAATCCCGTTCCTTTTGTTATCCATGACCCAGGTTACCAGGAAGAATATGTGATGGCGAAGCTCAAAAGGCGGGGCTTGTCCAATGTAGCCGCCACCCTCCTAAATTTGTTAGGATTCGAAAAGGTGGAGGATTATGACCCCTCTTTAATCGAATTTGCAATATAGCCGTTCTCGTCACTGTTTCCTTGGAGTAAGGCGGTAGGCAAAGTTTGCCTTTATATTCAGTCTCTTTACGGAAACGGAGCCTGGAAATGGAGGAAATGGTGCGGCGGCGCGAATGGCCCTAAGGGTTTCATCATCCAGGATACCGAAGCCTGAAGTCCTGAGGACTGTCACATCCAGCAGTGTCCCCTTCCTGTCGAGAGTAAAGCGGACAAAGACATTTCCTTCGATCAGATTTAGGTAGGCTTTCTGCGGATACTTCCAGTTTCGATTAAGTTTGTCTTTGATAACCCTGGCATAGGATATATACCGCTTGTCGCTGGTATCGAGGGAGATGGTGTCTTCCAACCTTTCAGCGGCTTCTTCATCCTCAGGTTTCAGTTTGGTGAGATCCGCGCTCCCCGCCTCCTCGTCGATTTGGTCCACAGGAGGTCGAATCAGTTCTACACGGTAGGTTCTTAGAGGTTTGGGGAAGAGGTTAATAGGGACCACCTCTTGCATGCCGAACAGTGCGCATAGATGAAACATCAGGGAGATCACTATGCAGCTTCTCATAACCGCCCTGCTATCTGGCGGTGTGTGGAGGCTACTTCCCTTGATTTTGATTGCCTGGGCCATTGACCCACCAGTCGGTCTTCTTGTCAAACCACCAATCAGAGCTATGTGCGGCAAGGATCTTTTCGGCTATCTCTTTGGCGCCTTTGGTAAGGAGTCTTTTTTTTGCAAAGGCCAGCCATTCTTTTGCATTGAGGTTGCCTAAGTCCAGCTGTTCCTTAAGCTCCAGGATCAAGTCCAGCTGGTCAGCATCCCTCGACAATTGGGCCTCAAGTGAATCCCCGGCATTAAATTCATGGATCAACGCCGCAATCTCATCGCCGAATTCCAGGTTACTGAGCATGTCATGCATTGCTCCGTCCTCATCCACCTGAACATACCTCTTATTCACGTAGTTGTGGTCTCCCGTTCTGGCTTCCGGAAAATCGTGAAAGAGACACATGAGTGCTACCTTTTTGCAATCAGCATCAGGTTGCAGTGAGGCAAGGGTATATCCGATCACCGCGGTTCGGAAGGAATGATCTGCCACGGATTCACCGCCCGATCCCAGGAACTGGTAACCTGTACGTGGCGTTTTTTTCAGCATGCCCACTTCGAAAAGGAATTTAGCGATTCTGTTTTCCATGCCCCCCTCAATAGGTAGATGGCGGAGAAAAGTCAAGCAGGTTTTGGCTAAGTAAGGCGGCAGATAGCCTAACCAGCCCGGCTTGATTTATTGCCGCTTAATGTTTACTATGTCGTTGAACCGCCGGATGAGGGGGAAAGAGCATGAGCATCCTAAAAATATGCACCTACCCTGATCCTGTATTGAGGACAGGCGCTGAGCCTGTGCTCAATATAGATGATAAAATTCAGGCCCTTGTGGATCAGATGATTGAAACCATGTACAAGGCCCCTGGTATCGGTCTTGCTGCAAACCAAGTGGGTGAGCTTGTTCGCGTGATCGTATTTGACAGGTATCCGCGAGAGGAGAAAAG
>JAOZOW010000155.1 GCA_029933075.1 Deltaproteobacteria bacterium
TCAGCCATCATCACAAGGGGCTTTTTCCCCGGCTCCCGGCCCCGCACGATCAGGGTGTTTTCCTCCTTTGCAAGCGGCGTGAAGGAGCCTGCAAGCGATACTGCGGCCAGCAGGTCCCTGGCATCTTCGAGCGGATAGATGCCCTGGGCGTTCACCTCTCCCATCACATAGACCCTTTCACCATATACGGGAAGCTCCGGCACGTCCACCACATCCCCATGGTCGATGATCACGTTCAGGCTTTCATCGCCTTTTGATATGATATCGTAGAGGTTAATCACATAGGTCCTCCCCTGCCTTATCAGCTTCACTTTCTTGATATCAGCGTCAACCGTGTAGCCGCCGGCGAGGGAAATCAGGTCCATCAAGGTGGTTTTCCCCTCGAGGTAGATCTTGCCGCTTGCACCCTTGGAGCCGTAAAGCGTCCCCCTGATGCTGACAAGTTCGCCCAGCACCGTGGCGTACTTGCTCTTGAACTCCTTTACCAGGATGTCGATCCGGGGCTTTCTTATGTACGCCGAGAGTTTCCTGGTGAGAAGATCGTCCACCTGGGTAGGGGTAAGTCCTGCCACATGGAGGTCGTCGATGAATGAGTATGAGATATTGCCCTTGTTGTTCACGGTCACCGTGGCAGTGTCCACCTTATCGCCCACGTGGGAGCTAATTTCCAGCACGTCCAGGGGGCCGATGCGGTACTCGGGAATGCCCTTGAGCTCCACAAAAACTTTATTTTCTTTGACGGCGCTCATCCTGGCAAGCTCCCGCTTTTGAGCTTGCCTGTCAACTGCGCGCCTTGCCACCGCCTCCTCGCTCAACGCAAGCTCTTTTACGGGCGTACCTTTCACAGCCGTCGATGAATAACAGGACTGGAGACACAGGGCCAAAACAGAGACCAACAGAAGGCGTGCCATCAAAATCACCTTGCTCGAACTAAGGCTATGCTTCGGCCCTTTGTCTCCGGGGCGCTTTTTCCGGCTCATGGTCTTCATTGATAGGATCGAAACCTCCTGTTTTGCTGGCTATCGAAGCTCCTTGTCATCGATTGTGTCCACAATATGAAGCAGCGGCGTGGCGGCCAGATGGATCACCTCTCCCTTTTCCAGCCTTTGCCCCAGCCCATCGTAGATCAGCTCGATGGTGGGCCTAAGCGGCTGGGCTTTATCGGTATGGATCACCCTGCCGATGGACTGGTTGTTCAGGCGCACATAGGTATTAATGGGAAAGAGCGAAATCTGGTTCAGGAACTCCTTGACCACTTTTCGCGGGAATTTCCCCTTGCCCAGTTCCACCAGAAACTTGACGGCCTCGCTCTCCATTATTTTATCGCGGTACGGCCTTTTTTTGATCATGGCCACATAGGTATCCACAAGGCCGATGATTGAGGCGGCTTCAGTGATCTGATTGCCCCGGAGGCCATTGGGGTACCCCGAGCCGTCCGCCCTTTCATGGACCTGGGAGGCCACCTGAGCCAGCCACTGAAAGGCATCGCCCATCTGGGCGAGAATCTGTGCGCTTATCTGGGGGTGATTCCTGATGGTCTCAAGCTCTTCCTTGGTCAGCTTTTCCTTCTTTTCCAGGATGTGCTCCGGGATCTTGTACATGCCCACATTCTCGAGGAAGGCCGCAAGCCCTAATCTCAGGAGTTTCTTTGTGTCATAGCCCAGCCCCCGCCCCACCTTCATGGCGGCGAGAGTGACGCAAACGCAATGGGATGGGAGGCCCTTGCCATCCGGAATCGAGATGGCATACTCATAAAGAGGATCGATGAGGTCCTCTGCCACGATCTCGTGGAGAAGCGAAAGAATGGGGGAGTGGCCTACGCCCTGGTTCGCCTTTACCCTGTCCCTGACCTCCCGGGCCCTTTCAAGGAGGGCCTGGTAGGTGGACCTGATCTTTTCGCTGTAGCGGTCAGTGGAGAAGGGATCGGGAATATCGCCGATCTCATCCGTGCGCAGTATTTGAGAGTTGCTCATCCTTTCCGCTTCAGGGCCCCGTTCCGGGGCCGCAGGGGGCTCGCCCTGCCTCTCCTCAGGCGCAACGGTGTCGTTCTCTTTTTCTTTTTTTTCATCTTTTCCAATGATGTCAGAAAACCGTACCGTCATTGATTATTTCCTTTATGATCTGTGAATGAATTATTTTCTGCTTCGAGCCGAATCCGATCAAGAAGGCCAGATCGCACAGGTGGTTGATCTTTCTCGGCAACCCTTCGCTGTGATCATAGACTGCCTCTATGGCCTCTTTGCTGAACAGATTGCCATTGCCCCCCGCCTTTTTTTGCCGAAAGAAGATATATTTTCTCGTCTCATCCAGGTTAAAGGGTCTCAAAGAATACTTGATGGCAATCCTCTGTTCAAGGGGCCTGTTCCTCCTGATCTTGTCGATGATCTCCGGTTGTCCAATAAGAAATACCATGAGCAGGAACCGCCTCGATAGTTGAAAATTGAGAAGGAGCCTGATCTCCTCCAAGGTCTCATCGGTGAGGAGCTGGGCCTCATCCACAATCAGGAGGGTCTCCCTGCCCTCATCCATATTGTCTATCAGCTTTTGCTGCAACACCTGGAGTATGTCGGGCTTGCTTCTCGGCCCATTTGAAAGCCCGAATTGATAAAGTACATCTTTCAGGAAATCCACGGAATCGGCACATGGGTTGGTTACCACCCCTATGTCAAACCTGCCCCCGGCTATTTTCTCCATGAATACCCGACTCAGCGTGGTCTTTCCGCACCCGATATGTCCGGAGAGCAGGGCGCAGCCCTTTCCCCGCTCCACCGCATAGATCAATCGGGTGAGCCCCTCCTCATGCGGCCTCGACATGAAGAAAAAGTCCGGGTCAGGCACATTGTCAAATGGAAATCTATCAAATCCCCAGTATTCCAGGTACATGGTTCCTAAAGTATCCACCTCCAAGCCCTAAAGTCCTCGCCGAGCTTCCTGCCCGGCCCCGTTTAACCCTGAGTAATATAATCAAGGATCTCCCGGCCCTGGATGTAATACTTCCTTCCGATCCTAAGGGACTTCAGCTTTTCCTGCTTTTTCAGCTTGAGGACCGTCCCGTAAGAAACCTCCAGCAATTGGGCTACCTGCTTCAAGGGATAGCTCAGCTCCGGGTCGATTTTCCTGAGATCAATCGCCATCACACGCCTCTCTATCAAAATTTACACGAGGTGCCTCGCCCCCGCGTCAGTACGATCGGAGGGACCAATGCGAATCACCTCCGTTGACCCTCTTTAGGAAGTTAATTATATACAATTATATCTAATTGTCAATAAAAATATGAAAATGTATAAAAATATAGCACTTAATCTCAATTTGCCCCCTTTGGCCATG
>JAOZOW010000021.1 GCA_029933075.1 Deltaproteobacteria bacterium
GCCATAGCCCCATTCCACAGCCCCGGGTGCTCAAGTGCCTTCAGGTCTTTCCCTCCCTTTGATTTCTGTGAGATGAAAACAGCGGCCGGGTCCACATAATGTCTCAGGTCAAAGGACCTCCCCTGCCAGTCGCGGATACCGCACACAAGATCCACGGGGTTGAAATGCGTTGAGGAGTTCCAGATGGCCATCTGTTGTTCCGACTGGGAATCAACCTGTGCCTTCTCCACAATCTGAGGTGAACTACGCCCCGTTCCCCCTGAGACCCAAAAAGGGCCGCCACCGGGCTCCCCCACGTTCCTGACCATCCCGCAGACTCTCATAGGTCTGTTCAGCAGTTCGATAAGGAAGCGAGTCTTTTCTTTCGGCTCCCGGCCCTCCAAAGCGGGCGGGATGGGGAGGAAAAGCTCGCTCTTGACAAAAGAGAGCGCCTCTTCTGTCACCGATTGCTGAGGGCTCCCCGATAACAGGGCATCGAGGTAATTGAAAACTTTTTTCTGAAGATGAATCAGATATCCGCCGAGGGCCTTCTTCCATCTGAAGGTCTCGGGTTTGAGCCTATCGGGGACCACATTGTCAATGTTCTTGATGAAAACCAGATCGGCATCAAGATCGTTGAGGTTTTCGATCAGGGCGCCATGCCCGCCGGGCCTGAAAAGGAGCCTTCCATCTTCGTCCCGGAAAGGCCTGTTTTCCAGGTCAACGGCTATGGTGTCCGTGGACTTCTTTTGAATGGAAAATGTCACCCGGTACTTCACCCTGTAACGGCTTTCATAATCATCCCTGACTTCCTCCAGGAGCTGTTCAAAGCGGCTAAGGTGCCCTGCGGAGACTGTAAGGTGGAGATGGCATTCCCCTTTTTCATCGGCCACGTAGGAGGCAGCCTCCACCAAATGCTCTTCAAATGCGGTGCGGCTTCCTTCGGGGTATGCATGAAATTTGAGGAGCCCTTTGGGCAGATTGCCGTAGTTGAGGCCTGCTTCTGTAAGGAGGTAATGTAGGATTTCGGTTAATCGACCCTCTTTTAGCAGGGACTCCATATCCAAGCCCTCCTTGGACATGGCCGCAGCAAGATCCTGGTAAAAAGCGAATTTGCTGAGCCCCGATGAGAACTCGAGAATATCTTCTGCATCCCCATCCCCTTCCTCCGCCCTTCGCCTCAGGTCGTCAATGATGATCTCACGATCAAGGGTATGAAATCGCAGCAGGCTTCTGAACATGCGACTCGCCGCCCCAGAAGCAGGGACAAATTTCATGCAAAGGCGCCCTGGCCCTTCTTCGGTATAAAGCCTGATGAAGGTCTCAACCTCCTCCTCATTCAGCAATTTGATTCCATCTCCCGGCGTGCAGGGTCGTTGGAGTTCAAGATGAGGTGGTGGGCCCTTGAAAAGTTCAAGTTGTCTTTCAACCTCTTCCAAGGTAAGACCATGTGCCTTGATCTGCGCCAGATCTTCATGGGTGAAAATGTCCGATTCCATTCAAACCTCCCTGTCAAGAACTGTAGTGCCTGCACAGGGGCTTTACCTTGCAAGCGCATTTTATTTACCACGAAGAGCGCAAAGATCACAGAGAAAATATGAATAAGAGGGCTCGCGAATTTTATATAGAATTTTAGAAAAAAGCGCATATAATAGTTTGTGCAGGTTTTCACGCATTTCAGAGGTGCAATCGCTCTCTTATTCTGATTACTTATTTTGGTACTGCCGCAGGCAGGGTTTCCGGAGGTTGAATGAATCCATTTTACAAAAATCTTGCACTCTGGCTCGTCATCAGCCTTATGATGGTGATGCTCTTCCAGATTTTCAAGCAACCGAGCAAAAGCAGCGTATCGCTCAGTTACAGCGATTTTCTCAGCATGGTGGAAAGCGGGAGCGTGGCGGAGGTAACAATCCAAGGAGACCATATATCAGGAGTTTCCGCCCAGGGACCATTCAAGACATTCGCACCCAAGGACCCTGAACTGATTCATCTCCTCAGGACCAAGGGGATCAAGATCTCGGCCAAGCCTGAAGATGATTCCTCTTGGTTCCACGTTTTTCTGTCTTGGGTGCCCATGTTGCTCCTGATCGGCGTGTGGATATTCTTTATGCGCCAGATGCAGGTAGGCGGCGGCAAGGCCCTCTCTTTTGGCAAAAGCCGGGCTCGTCTTATGAGTGACTCCCAGGAAAAGGTCACATTTGACGACGTGGCAGGCGTGGACGAGGCCAAGGAGGAACTGGAAGAGATCGTCGAATTTCTCCGCGACCCCAAGAAATTCACACGTCTGGGGGGGAGGATCCCAAAAGGCGTGCTGCTGATGGGAGCGCCCGGTACCGGCAAGACCCTCCTTGCCAGGGCCATTGCAGGGGAAGCCGGTGTGCCCTTTTTCAGCATCAGCGGCTCGGACTTCGTGGAGATGTTCGTGGGGGTGGGCGCATCTCGGGTGAGAGACCTTTTTGTCCAAGGGAAAAAGAACGCACCCTGCATAATATTCATTGACGAGATTGATGCGGTCGGCCGACACCGGGGCGCAGGCTTGGGAGGAGGCCACGATGAGCGAGAACAAACCCTGAATCAGCTCCTCGTGGAAATGGACGGCTTTGAATCCAATGAAGGCGTCATCCTGATCTCCGCCACCAACAGGCCGGATGTGCTCGATCCGGCACTTCTAAGGCCGGGCCGATTCGACAGGCAGGTGGTAGTGCCGGTACCCGACCTTAAAGGACGCGAGGGCATCCTTAAGGTCCATCTTCGAAAAAAACTTGTCTCTGAAGACGTGGATGTATCCGTGCTGGCCCGAGGCACGCCAGGGTTTACCGGGGCGGATCTCGAAAATATGGTAAATGAAGCCGCTCTCATGGCAGGAAGGCGTGGCAAGGAGAGGGTGGAGATGGAAGATTTCGAGGATGCCAAGGATAAGGTCCTGATGGGAGCGGAGCGCAAGAGCATGATCATAAGCGAGGAAGAAAAGAAAATAACAGCTTACCATGAGGCGGGACATACCTTGGTGGCAAAACTCCTTCCCGATACCGATCCTATTCACAAGGTAACCATCATACCCAGGGGCAGGGCCCTGGGCCTCACCCAGCAACTGCCCATGGATGAGAAACACACCTACCCCAAAGAATATCTCTTGAACAACATCACCATCCTGATGGGCGGGAGGGCTGCAGAAGAGATCGTACTCAATATGCAGACCACCGGGGCGGGCAATGATATCGAGAGGGCATCTGACCTGGCGCGCAAAATGGTGTGCGACTACGGTATGAGTGAGCAATTGGGCCCTCTTACCTTCGGCCAGAAGGAAGAGCAGATATTCCTCGGCAGGGAGATAGCCCAACACCGCGATTACAGCGAGCTGACCGCCCAGATGATAGACCAGGAGGTAAGAAGGATCGTGACCGAGTCCTACCGGAAAACCAGAGAACTTATTGAAGGGAACCTGGAGTTTCTCCACAAGATGGCCAATGCCCTCCTTGAAAGGGAGACCCTGACCGGTGAGGACATCGATGAAATCATGAGGGATAAAACCGGATCCGAAACCGGCAAACCCGAGGTAACCACGGTTTGAGTGGAGGGAAAAATTGGGACTTTCGCTTAGCTGGGATGGTTACTTTCTGAACCTGGAAATGAGGACCCATGTGATGGGAATCCTCAATGTCACGCCTGATTCTTTTGCCGACGGGGGGCGGTATCTTGAGGCGGAAAAAGCGGTGGAACACGGCATTGAAATGGCTAATCAGGGTGCGGATATAATTGACGTGGGAGGGGAGTCCACGCGGCCCTATTCAAAAAAAATCTCGGCCAATGAAGAGATGGATCGCGTACTTCCGGTAATTGAAGCCCTCAGTAGAGAAACTTCCATCCCTATCAGCATTGATACATACAAGAGTGAGGTTGCGCGGGAAGCCATCAATTGCGGCGCGGCCATGGTTAACGACATCAGCGCACTTCGCTTCGACCCTCACATGGCACATGTGGTTTCCCAAGCCGGTGTACCTGTGGTACTCATGCACATGCAGGGCACCCCTGAAACAATGCAGGTCAAGCCGAGCTATAAAGATCTGATCGGGGAGATCCTGGATTTTTTACAACAGGCAGTGGACAGATCCGCCGAGGCCGGAATAAGGGAAGATCTGGTTATCGTCGATCCGGGCATCGGATTCGGGAAAAGCTTTGACGACAATCTCAAGATCATCAAAGAACTGTCTCGCTTTGAATCTTTGGGAAGGCCGATCTTGTTGGGTACCTCCAACAAGGCATTTATAGGTCATATCCTTGAAAAGGAAGTGTACGAACGGGGGACAGGCACCATGGCTACGGTGGCCTGCGGGGTACTTAACGGCGCCCACATGGTCAGGGTCCACGACGTGGCCAAGACAGTGGAAACGGTAAAGATAGTGGACGCCATCAAGAAAGGGAGGGCCGGATAGCCCCGATTCTGGCATGTTATTCTGTATTGACATCGGTAATACCAACATCGTACTTGGCCTTACGGATGAGGGCCGGATTTTACACCACTGGAGGGTTCGGACCGAGCAGGACGTGACAGCGGATGAATTAGGGATCCTGGTCGGGAATCTTTTCCAGTCCGCGGGGATGACACTGGATAGAGTAAAACATATTATTATTTCATGCGTGGTCCCCCCTCTGCTCAACACCTTTGAGGAGTTCTCCCAGCGATATTTCCACATCCAGCCGATGATCGTGGGGCCTGGCCTGAGGACCGGCATGCCGATTCAGTATGATAATCCGAAGGAGGTGGGGGCGGACAGGATAGTGAATGCTGTTGGTGCCTATGAAAAATACCGTACTGCGCTGGTGGTGGTGGACTTCGGAACAGCCACCACTTTTGACTATATCTCCCGCGAAGGGGCCTATGAGGGTGGCGCAATCGCACCAGGGGTTCTTATCTCTTGCGAAGCCCTGTTTCAAAAGGCCTCTAAACTCCCGAGGGTGGAAATCTTTGCAAGACCCAGGAGCGTTATTGCAAAGGACACCGTGACCAGTATGAACGTGGGAATCATATGCGGCTATGCGGGACTGGTCGACGGTATCGTGAAGCGGATGAAAGAAGAGACAGGAGAGGATCTGACAGTTGTGGCCACGGGTGGTCTTGCCCAGTTGATATGCGATGTTTCAGAAACTATCGACCATGTGGAAGAGTTTTTGACCCTCCAGGGCCTGATGATAATTTTTAAGAAAAATCAGTAATCGCGGCCCCTCATGTGAACATCCCGGCGCAGGAGCACGGGCCGCCTGGACCCTATCTCCCGTGCCAGAATCGCCCTTTTGCCCCTGCCCTGTCCAGAGGAAACTCAGCTCTAAGGATTAGCCCCATTACAACCATGTCTGTCATAAAACCCCCAAGACTCCGGCCGGGCGCCCGGATCGGCGTGATCTCTCCTGCAGGGCCGGTTGAGGAGAGTGAGCTTCAGGCCGGTTTGGAGAATCTGACCTTGGCCGGTTTCGAAATCCGTCTGGCATCCCACGTCTATGCCAGAAAGGAGTACCTTGCAGGGGGGGATGAGGGGCGCCTGGCGGACCTCCATGCAATGTTCCGGGACAGGCAGATTGACGCCATATTCTGTACGCGTGGAGGTTACGGAACCTTGAGGCTACTGCAGAAGGTTGACTATCCCATGATACGGAAGAACCCGAAGATTCTTATGGGATATAGCGATATTACGGCCCTTCTCCTGGCAGTTCATAAAAAGACCGGACTGGTTACATTCCACGGCCCCACGGTCCGAGATCTCGCGTCCGGGGGAGCGGAAGACCTCCGCAGGCTTCTTCAGCCTCTGCAGAAGAACCACCCACTGAGGTTGACCTTGGGGGAGAGATCTGCCTTGATACCGGGACGGGCTCAAGGTCCGCTGATAGGGGGGAACCTGACCATGCTCTGCCACCTTTTGGGAACACCCTTCTTCCCTTCCCTGACAGGCCGTATTCTGTTTTTGGAGGACAGAGGGGAACCACTTTACCGAATCGATCGCATGATTACCCACCTGAGATTGAGCGGCCGGGTGGAGGGAATAGCCGGTATCGCGTTGGGCCGATTTGAGGAGTGTGGGGAAGATACCGCTCTCCATGAGCTGTTTAGGGAAAGGTTCTTGGACCTTCAGGTCCCTGTGGCGACCGGGCTCCCCGTAGGGCATGGGGAGTCAAATTCGATACTGCCCCTGGGGCTATCAGCAGAGCTCGATACTGAAAGAATGACACTGACCATCGCATCGGTGACAAATGAGAAAAAAGGCTGACAACATTATTATTCACCACCACTAAGAATATGAATAACCTTTACCTTGCCACATTGAGGAAAAACATTGAAGAAGGCCGCCATGTTGTGCGGGTCATGGGCCTTTCCGGCCCGGCACAGTCCTATTTTCTCGCCCGGTTTCTATCCGGTCTCCATAGACCTTGCTTTGTTGTTCTTCCTTCTTCAAAAGACTCCGAGAGGCTTTATAAAGAGCTTTATTTTTTTATGTCCCAGGGGAAATCCACCGGGGCGTTCTCTAAAACTCGGTTGCACTCGTTCCCTGCCTATGACATTACGCCATTGACAGGCCTGAGCCCCCATCGGGAGATCGTCACCAAACGCCTGCAAGCCCTTTACTGCCTCATTTCAAATCCCAACCCCGTGATCATAACCTCCCTTGAGGCCCTTGCGCACCGTATTGTTCCCAAGGAGGCCTTCGTCCGCTCCCTGGAGTACATGGAGGCAGGGGAAAGCGTGGATAGGGACCACTTTCTCCGTAAGATAGAGGCCGCCGGCTTCCAACGAGTCGCCTTGGTGGAGGAAGAGGGAGACTACGCCGTTCGCGGCGGGGTAATTGACCTGTATCCGCCACTTCATCCCTTGCCTGTCCGTCTGGAGTTCTGGGGCGACAGAGTGGAGTCCATCCGCTACTTTCATCCTCTGAGCCAGAGATCGCAAAGAACTCTAAAAGAGGTGGTGATCCTGCCCGCCAGCGAGATTATCAGGGACGAACCTAATATGAAACGGGCCAGATCCATGGGCAGGCTTCCGGAGGCGGCCGAGGGAGGGACAAGCTTTCCAGGCCAAGAGGCATGGCTCAACCACTTCTACGATCGCCCGGATGCCCTGTTCGACTACCTCCCGCCCAACAGCCTGGTGGTGCGCTTTGATTCCCACCTGATGTCCTCTGCATATGAAAAGATCTGGAGAAAGTTTATCGGCGATGCCGATAAATTCCGTCACGAAGCGGGTGAGAAAGGGGTGCCTTTCCCCGAGCTGGAAGGCATCCTGCTGTCCTACGAGGAGACCATGGAGGGGCTCGGCAAACACCAGTGCGTGGAGTTTGGCTCCCTTAATCTAAGCTCCCCAGAAAGGGACGATGATTTAATTCATGTGAAGGGAGAGTTTCGTCTTCATGAAGAGTTGGGGTTAAAGCTGGCCGGAAAAGGCAGGGTGTCCATGGGGCCTCTTGCGGAAAAAATCGATTCTTGGGTCTCATCAGGCGCGAAGATCGTTCTGGTCACCCGGACAGAACAGCAGGCCAATCGTCTTGTGGAAATACTGGAAAGCTACGGAGTCTCAGCGGACGGGGTGGCGCAATACTGGGATGAAATACCGCCGCGGTCTGGATTCAGTGTCTGCATTGGGAGGCTCCCAAAGGGGTTCCTCTGGCCGGAAATCGGGCTCTACGTAATAAGCGAGGATGAGATTTTCGGGCCCAAGCGGGCCAGAACCGGGGAGAGGATCAGGCCGCGCGGAGATGCACTGGCTTGGTCCAGTATAAGTCAGCTCAAAGCAGGGGACCTGGTGGTACACGAAGAACATGGGATCGGGCGCTACGGCGGTCTTATAAAGATGGAGGTGCAAAACAGGGTCAACGACTTCGTGCTGGTAGAATACAACCATAAAGACCGGCTTTACATACCGGCCGATCGCATCAGCGTACTTCAAAAATATATTGGGGCGGACCAAAAAGAACCAAAACTGGATCGGCTGGGAGGAAACTCATGGAACGCTGTCAAAAAGAGGGCCAGGAAATCGGTCAAGGCCATTGCCAAGCAGCTCGTGGAACTTTATGCATTGAGGAAATACAGGAAAGGCTTCGCTTTCTCGCCCCCTGACAACTACTTCAGAGAATTTGAGGCCACCTTTGAACATGAGGAGACCCTCGATCAGGCAAAGGCCATTGAAGATGTCCTGGCCGACATGACATCCGAGCGACCAATGGATAGGCTCATTTGCGGGGACGTGGGCTTCGGAAAGACCGAGGTAGCCCTCCGGGCGGCATTCAAGGCGGTTGCGGACGGAAAGCAGGTGGCCCTGCTGGTCCCCACAACAGTGCTTGCGGAGCAGCATTACAAGACATTCACAAGGCGCATGGCCCCTTGCGGGATCAGCGTGGGCATACTCAGCCGTTTTAAAACAAGGGCCGAACAGTTGGAGACGCTAAGGAGTCTCAGGTCCGGCAAAATCGATATTATCATTGGAACCCATCGCATCCTCCAGAAGGATGTCCGATTCAGGGACCTGGGCCTGCTGATCGTTGACGAGGAGCAACGTTTCGGGGTCAAGCAAAAAGAGGCCTTGAAGAAATACCGCTCGCTGGTGGATGTGCTCGCCATCACCGCGACCCCCATCCCGAGGACGTTGCATATGTCCATGATGGGCGTGCGGGACCTGAGTATCATCGAGACGCCTCCCGAAGATAGGCTCGCTATTCAATCCTATCTCTCTCCCTATGATGAAGCCCTGATTGCCAGGGCTATTCGATTCGAGCTGGAAAGGGGTGGACAGGTATTTTTCGTTCACAATAGAGTTCAGGGGATAGACAAAGAGGCCGAAAGGTTGAAACGGCTGGTGCCTGAAGCCCGATTTGCCGTGGCCCACGGGCAAATGAAGGAAAGGGAGCTGGAAAGGACCATGATCAGATTCATCGAAAACGAGATTGATGTGCTGGTATGTACTACCATCATAGAATCGGGCCTCGATATCCCTTCAGCCAACACTATCATCATCAATGAGGTGGACCAGATGGGCTTGGCCCAGGTGTACCAGTTGCGAGGCAGGGTAGGCAGAGCCGCAGAGAAGGCCTACGCCTACTTACTGCTTTCCGAAGGGGCGGTGCTGACCAGGGACGCCGAAAAACGCTTAAAGGCCCTTATGGACTTTTCTCACCTGGGAGCCGGACTCCATCTGGCCATGCACGATCTCAAGATCAGGGGTGGAGGCAATATCCTCGGTTTCGCCCAGTCCGGTCAGATTTCCGCTGTCGGCTATGAACTCTATCTCAAACTGGTAGAGCAGGCTATTGCAGAGCTAAAGGGAGAGGAATGGCAGGAGGAAGTGAACCCCGAGATCCACATGGACATGACTGCGTACCTGCCCAGCAATTATGTGAGTGACCCGGACCTCAGGCTGAATCTCTACAGGAGGCTATCCGGTCTGAGACGGGAATCAGAACTGGAGGCCCTCAAGATCGAGGTCAAGGATCGTTTCGGCCCGGCAGGCCAGGAGGTGGAAAACCTCTTCGCTCTCATGTCCCTCAGGATACTCCTTAAGGAAATGGCCATACACAGGCTGGATGTGGGCGGCGACAGCATCACTTTGACCTTTTCACAAAATGCAAAAATAGACCCGGATTACATGGTGCGGATGGTCCATGCAAAGGATCGCGAGTTCCGCCTGATTGGCGAATATAAATTGCAGATCCGGACCGGTCCTGTCTCTCTTCCAGCGGATCTACCTAAAATCAGAAAGGCCATTGAAGAGCTGAGGCGCGGTTCTTCTGGGAGAGCCGCCGCATGAGTTCACTGCCCGGGGTGCGGTATCTCTCCCAACGCAAGACGGTTTCAGGATTTTTTCAACAAAAAAATATATTTGCATTTTCTTCCGATGTTGCTAATTTAATTAGTTTAAGTGATTGGCATGCAAGATAAGTTTGATTCTGAAGGTGAGGCAAAATCATGAGGGGACCCTGCTTGTGGCATAAGGCCGTATGGCCTCTTGTGTTCTCTCTGTGGCTTGTACCTTTATGCCTCCAGGGTTGCGGCCTTTTCGACGATGAGGGAGATGGAGTTGCGCTTGTCATCGGTTCAAGGCGGCTTACTCTCCATGAACTCAGCCGGGAGATGGCATTTCTCGGCGCCGACCTGGACATACCCGAAGAGGAACGAGCCCAATTCAGGGCCCAAATGATTGACCGAATAATAGATCGTTATCTCATCCTGGAATATGGCAGGCAAGAAGGGATCTCTGTTTCTGACATGGAGCTTGAGAAGACCATCGCTGAAATACGTGGTCAATACATGGAGGGGGAATTCAGAAAGGCCCTCCTTCATGGAGACATGGACTACGACCAATGGAAAGAACGCCTGAGAGAACAATGCCTCATGAGGAAGATATTTGAAAGGATCACCGCCGATATTTCCGTTCCAAGTTACAAAGAGGTCAAGGAATATTTTGAAGCAAACCAGCAGGCATTCAGGCATCCCAGGATGGTAAAATTCCGCCAGATTGTGACCAGGACCAGAGGGGAAGCCGAAAAACTCCTGAGCCAACTAAGGCAGGGCAAAGATATGGCACAGCTTGCTGCAGAATACTCCATCGCACCGGAGGCCGCAAACGGAGGCCTTGTTGGATGGATTGCCAAGGGAGACCTGGATGAATCTATGGACAATGTGCTCTTTTCAATGGAAGTGGGAAGCATCAGTCCGGTTATCAAGACTCCTTACGGGTACCACATCTTCAAGGTGCTTTCCGTGAGGCCTGAGGGAGTAAGGACACTGCCTGCGGTTGTGAGTGAAATCGAGACAAAGCTCCTCAATGAAAAACGTCAGGCGTACTGTAAGAGATGGTTGTCCCTCCTTAGGTCGAAAACCAATATCAAACTAAACCAGGAAGTCCTGAAAAAACTATAATTGATTCCCTCAAATGGCCTCAGATCCTTTGACAGGCAGTCATTCTATAAACTTTGTATCGAATAGAATCGGAGTAGCGTGAAATGAAAACCAAACTAATCTTTTCCGCGTTTATCATCCAGATCATTGCCGTTCTTATTGGAGGGGCCTCACCTGTAGGCGCCGAGATTACAAACAGGGTGGTTGCCATCGTCAATAACGACGTGATCACGCTGTACGAACTGAACGCCAAAATGAGAGAGATGACAGGGGTAGAACCCACTGTCCTCAGGACTCAGAACGAAAGGAAGTATCTTGAAGCCAGGCGGAGGGTCCTCGACCTCTTGATCAATGATAGGATCACCCAGAACAAGGTCGATGAACTCGGGATCAAGGTTACCGAAGGCCAAGTGGATGAAGCCATCGAAAGAGTGAAACGGATAAATCACTGGACACATGAAGACCTCATCGCCGCCCTTAAGAGGCAGGGGATCAGCTATCATGTCTACCGGGAAAACATGAGAAAGAACATGGAACGCGCCCGCCTGATAAATTATGAGGTCAAATCGAAAATTATCATCAGCGAAAAGGAGATCAGGGATTATTACGACCAGCACCGCAATGAGTTCCGCACAGATGCAAAGGTGCACCTGGCAACCATTATTTTGAAAAGGGAGAATCCCTCCCGTGGACAAGATGCCGATGAAGCCGTAAGAAAAGGAAAAATGATCCTCTCTAAGATAAAAGCCGGAGAGGCCTTTGAGAAACTGGCCAAAGAATTTTCCCAGGGACCGGGGGCCAAAGATGGAGGAGACCTCGGATTTTTCAATCCTTCACAGCTTGATCCTAAACTCAAAGAAATCGTAGACGCCATGTCAGTGGGAGGTGTGAGCGAGTTGATAATCCGGCCTTCTGCTGTCCAGATCGTCAAGCTCCTGGAAAAACAGGAGACAAGGGAGAAACCATTGGAAGAAGTGCGAGACCATATTCATGATATCCTCTACCGGGATGAGGTTAACAAGATGTATTCATCCTGGATCAAACGATTGAGGGAAAAGGCCTATACAAAAATTATCTTCTAAGGCCTCCTTTGAAATGCCCAAAGACCAACCCCAGAGTTCAGCCATAGATGAGGGAGAAAAGGGGCCTTCCGAAAGGACAGGCATCGGCATCCTTCTAAGAAAGGAGCGGGAAAAGAAGGGGCTCACCCATGAAGAGGTGTCTGAAATCACCCGTCTCAGGCCTTACATTCTTGCGGCCCTTGAGGAGGAAGACTGGGATCGGCTCCCAGCCCCAGTTTTTGTGAGGGGATTTATCCGCTCCTTTGCGCGGGCACTGGGCCTTGGGGAGGAGGAGGTCCTCAAGCTCTATCAAGGCACCGTACCTTCGGAGGTATCACCCCCCAGACCTCTAATTGCACCCCGGAAAAACAGAAGGGTGTTCTCCGCTGTGGTGATCATCCTTTTGCTTCTGACAGCGTCGGCCTATTACATGTGGGAAGAAATCTCCCCGTCACAAAAAGACCGCGTAACTCCTGAGACCATAAGCTCCGGGGCGGAAAAAGGAAAGCAAGTGGAAAAACTTGTAGAAAAAACATCTGAAGCTGTGTCTCCCTTGCCCTCCGCTGAAGGGAACTCCTTGGAGGCGCTCCAAGAAGAAACGCCCTCGGCGGTGCAGACACTCTCCCCGGGGAGTGAAAAAATCCCCATGGCCCCGGCCGACCAGCTATCCCTCAAGGCCGATATCAGAGAAAGGACATGGGTCAGGATTTTCGTAGATGACAAGGAGCCCAAAGAATATATATTTCGTCCGGGCAGCCATCCCGAGTGGAAGGCCCGGAAAGGCTTTGATCTTTTAGTGGGTAACGCAGCCGGGATATCCTTCGAATTCGAGGGCAGGCGAATTGACAACCTGGGGGCCAGAGGGCAGGTGGTGCGCCTGAGATTCCCGGAAGGTTTCAGGAGAGCAGAGGATATAGAATAAGAGGACTTAAGAAGTGGAAAACGTTTTAGACACCTTTGAAAAAAGAGGCTTCATTGAGCAGGTGACCGACAGGGAAGGAGTAAGGGAGCTTCTGGCAAGGCCTGCAGTATGCTATATCGGATTCGATCCGACCGCCAGGAGTCTCCACGTGGGGAGCCTGCTGCCCATCATGTCGCTGGTCCATATGCAGAGGGCGGGACACAGGGTCATAGTAGTAATAGGCGGAGGTACGGCTCTTGTGGGCGATCCGAGCGGCAAGAGCGAAATGCGACCAATCATGACAAGGGAGGAGATTAATAAAAACGCCGAGGGGCTGAAAAAACAGCTCTCCAGGTTTATTGATTTTAGCGAGGGCAAGGCCATCATGGTCAATAATGCCGATTGGCTGACGGAACTGCGATATATCGATTTTTTGAGAGACATCGGAAGACATTTCAGCGTAAACAGGATGTTAGCAGCAGAAAGCTACAGGGCAAGACTGGAGACCGGATTGAATTTCATAGAATTCAACTATATGCTTCTCCAGGCCTATGATTTCTGGCATCTGTTCAAGCACTATGACTGCAGGCTGCAGATGGGTGGAAACGATCAGTGGGGAAATATTCTCGCCGGGGCCGACCTGACAAGGCGTCTTGAAGGAGAAACAGTCCATGGTCTGACTTTTCCGCTCCTTACCACGGCATCCAACATAAAGATGGGCAAGACGCACAAGGGAGCGGTGTGGCTGGACCCAGCACTCACAGCCCCATACGACTATTACCAGTACTGGATTAATCAGGACGACCGCGATGTGGAACGCTTCCTGGGGCTCTTTACCTTACTGCCTATGGACGAGGTCAAGCGCCTCGGGAAATTGAAAGACGCGAAACTCAGGGAAGCCAAAGAGATACTTGCCTTTGAGACTACCAAAATCTGCCACGGCCCTGAAGAGGCCAAAAAGGCGCAGGAGGCAGCCAGGCAGCTTTTTGGACCTGACGGGCCCATTACGGCCGATTCTGCTCCCACCAGGACATTCAGCAGAGGCGATCTCGAAAAGGGGATCCCTGCCTATATCCTTTTCCAAATGGTCGGGCTGTGTAAAAGCAGAGCGGAGGCCCGCCGGCTTATTTCCCAGGGAGGCGGATATTTGAATAACCGGAGAATTCAGGCATTCGACCAAATGATCAATCCGGGAGATCTGATCGATGATTCCCTGCTTTTGCGGGCGGGCAAAAAGCGGTATATGAGAGTCATATTTAAATAACCCGCTAAACGCCCGGAGCCCTGTTTTCCGCTCTACGGAATTCCCGCTCTTTATGCAGCTCTTCTCCTAAATCCAAGTATTATTGAAGAAAACAGAGGCCAACCATCATAAATCAACCACTGCGGGCATTACATTCAATGAAAAAGCCGAAAGAAAAAACCCTCTCCGAAAATCAGGAAGAAAAAGAGGCGAAATCAGTCGAGGCAGAGCACCCTTTCCCAGGGCGTTATGACCTTGCACCTGTCCTTACACCCGAAGAAAGGGCCCTGGTACCTTACGATCCTCTCCAGATGTATCTACTGGAGATAAAACGTTACAGGCTTCTGACCAGGGAAGAGGAGCGAGAACTGGCTATCCGGGTGATAAAACACAAAGATGAAAAGGCGGCTTACAGGCTTATAACTTCCAATCTTCGACTGGTGGTCAAAATCGCAATGGATTTTCACAGGTACTGGACCAAGAACCTCCTGGATCTGATCCAGGAAGGCAACCTGGGTCTCCTTCAGGCCGTAAGGAAATTCGACCCTTACCGCGGGATCAAGTTCTCATATTACGCCTCCTTCTGGATAAAGGCATATATGCTCAAATTCATCATGGACAACTGGAAGCTGGTTAAGATCGGCACGACCCAGAGCCAGCGCAAGCTGTTCTTTAATTTGGCGAAAGAAAGAGATAGGCTAATTGCCCAAGGATTCGACCCTGAGCCGAGGCTGCTGGCCGAACGCCTCGACGTGAAAGAAGAGGAAGTCGTGGAGATGAGCCAGCGGCTCGGGGGATGGGAGGTCTCCCTCAGCTCTCCGGTCAGCGACGACTCGAGAGAGGCCTTCGGAGCCCTGTTGCCGGACCCGGGCACAGGCGTTGATGAGCAGCTGTCCAGGGCGCAGACAGAGGAGCTTTTAAAGAAAAAGCTCCGGGAATTCAGGAAAACCCTTACAGGAAAAGAAGCCGACATCTTTGACAATCGAATAATGGCCGAAAAGCCATTGACTCTCAGGGAGCTTGGTGACAAATACAAGATTTCCAGAGAAAGGGTTCGTCAGATTCAGGAAAAAATAGTAAAAAATATCAAAGAATGGCTTAGCGAGGAGATTCCCAATTTCGAAGAACTTTATTCCGATTTTCTCAAATAGAACTGATAGAGGCGCCACGCCAATGAAAGAAGCACTTACCATACCAAAAAGGCCGCAAGGGGTTCGGAATCGACCTTTTTCCCCCCGTTTCACGGCATACGCATTTATTGTTACACTTGTGATCCCTCTCCTTTTCACTCTCCAGTCATGTGCCCCGCTTCGTAGTAAGGCAGCGCCCCCGTGGATACTGCTCACCGTCTCACCTGAGAAAGCAAAACTTTCGGAAAAGGACCAGGTGGCCAAGGAGGCTTACAACCATTTCATCATGGCATCCATGATGATAGCCCGTGGAGACAGGAAGGGGGCAGTTGAGCATTTGTCCGAGGCCGTTCAGAGAGACCCCGATTCCATTTATTTGAACAGAAAGATGGCTTTCCTGCTCAAAAGCCTCAAAGAGTATGACAGGGCTCTACCGTATGCGCAAAGGTGTGTGAATCTTGATCCAGCGAGCGTCCAGAACAGGATCCTAATGGCTGATATATATGCGCTTAAGGGCGATAACGATCATGCCATCGAACAGTACGAAAAGGCCCTTGCCGATGACACCGGCAACCAGAGGGTGAGGCTGCTGTTAGCTACCATACTCATCAGAACCCACCGATTTGACAAGGCCCTTAATCACCTTCACAGGCTGATAGAAGAAAACCCGAGGCTGGTGATTGCACACTACTATGAAGGCAGAATCCACCTTGAGACAGGCAGATATAAGGAAGCGGAAGATGCCTTTAAAAAGGCATTGGCCCTGAACAGGACCCTGGAGCCGGCCCTTTTTGATCTGGGGACCCTGTACCAAATGACCAACCGCGATGTGGATGCCATGGGAGCCTATGAGAAACTCTTGGCCTCCTATCCTGAAAACATGTCGGCCCGAGAAAGACTTGTAAACCTTTACATCAAGCACGGGCTTAAGGAAAAAGCCGAAAGGCAGATGGAAGAAATCAAGGCGCACTCCAAGCCGGGAGAATCAGGCCGTAGGACCTTAGGTCTCATATACCTGAGGCAGGGAAAGATTGACGAGTCCATAGAAGAGCTGAGTCTCATTGTCTCGGCATGGCCCAATGATGATAAGTCCCGATTCTATTTAGCCGCTGCCTATGAAGAGAAGGGAGAAAATGATAAGGCCTTAGAGCACTTCAGGCGTATAAAACAGCAGTCCCGGTATTACGTGAACGCACAGATGCATATTGCATATATCTTTGAGTCCGAGGAGAAATACGACGAGGCCATAGAAGTAATCGAGAAAACCATTCCTCTGAAGGAGGACAAGGCCGAGCTATACCTCATGCTGGCCTCTCTTTATGAGACGAAAAAGGAATATGAGAAGGCCATCGCGATCGCCCAAAAGGGGCTGGAAAAGGATCCCAAAAACATCGATTTGATCTATCGACTTGGTGTCATCTTTGACAAAAAGGGCGACAAGACCTCCTGTCTCCAGCAGATGAGAAAGATACTCAAGATCAACCCCGCTCATGCAGACTCAATGAATTACATAGGTTACACCTATGCAGAGCAGGGGGTAAAGCTGGATGAAGCCTTGGGCCTGATCCAAAAAGCCCTGAAACTCAAACCAAACAGCGGCTATATCACCGACAGTCTGGGCTGGGTCTATTTTCGGAAAGGTTTGTACGACAGGGCGCTGCATTATCTGGAAAAGGCGGCACAACTTACGCCCGAAGACCCGACCATCAATGAGCACCTTGGAGATGTATACTTCAAGAAAGGAAAATACCAAAAGGCCCTCGACAGCTATCAAAAGGCCCTCTCCCTGAGCCCTGCCAATGAAGAAAAACTGAAGGGGAAGATAGATAAGGTGAAGCAGGTGCTCAAATCAGACAACTGACTTCCGGCCCCTTCCCTTCCTGTGCCGCTGCAGGAGACACCGAAACTTGCCAATGCATGCGAATATTGTCCTGAACCGCAAAAGCCTCTGTTTCCTGTTTGCTATGCTGCCCCTTCTGTTATGCCAGTTTTGCGCCCCTACCCCACCCAGGCCCCCTTCGCCTCCCCTGGGTAAGGAAAGGATCGCACGCATACTCGCAGCTCTCCGGGAGGAAGGGAAAAGTGTCTCCACCTTTTTTTCTGCTGGGAAGTTGGCCTTTCACCACAATGGGTCAGGGCATGAGGCTGATATCTTGATCTTCGGGACCAGGACGCCTTTCAGGCTCAAATTGGAGCTGAGGCATCCCTGGGGGCGTCCCTTAATGCATCTACTTATCATGGACTCACAGATTCAAATACTCTCTTTCTCCGAAAAACGCTGTTACTCGGGCAGCCTTTCGGAAGCCGGCAAGTTTGGAATCCTTCCTGAGGGCATGCTATCCGTCCAACTATGGGCCTTGGTAAGGGGGTTGCCAAGCGTTCTCCCATATTCCAAAGCCATCTCGGTTAAAGGGGATCAGATTTCCTTGCTTGATGCTAACTCTCAGGAGGTGGAGATCATCGACTTTTATCCCGAAAGCGACCGTCCGCGGCGTATTACTTTTCCTATGCAAGGCATACGCTTTATTCTTTCAGGTTATGAAAGGACAAGCGGTATTCTTTACGCGACAAATACCAGGCTGGAAAGCCTCCATGCCAAAAACGCACTGGCGCTGAAATTGATACAGGTGGTCTTTAATCGGGCGATCCCGGAGCCAATCTTCGAACTACATATCCCGGCCGGATTTAAGACCATCTCCCTAAAAGAGGCAGGGAGGTAGCCGCCCACTTGCAGATACCGAGACAAACCTGATATCCTGGAAAGGCCTTCGACCAGAGAGGATGGCTCCCGCTCCTATAGTTTATAGGGGAAACCAAATCAGAGAATGCAATGTTAGACCTGATACTCGGAAAAGAAATCGCCTCGTATGTCAAACGCCATAGGGCTCTGGTGATATGCGCGCTGGCACTGACCGCTCTGTCTTCCATCTTCGTGGTTATTCCCGCCTACTTGCTTCAACCCTTTGTGGACCAGGGGATGGCGAGCGGCACAGGCCCTGTAACCTGGAAAATCCCATGGATTGCCTTTGATGGGGGATCCTGGCTTTCATGGCACCGCACCGAGCGTGTGCTTGTGGAAAATGTATCCACTAACAGGCTGCTCCTGCTTCTCATGCTTGTGGCATTTGTGTCGGTATTGTGTAAATCCGTCGCCATCTATTTCAGCGGGCTGTGTGCCGCTGCTTTCTCCAATAGGGCCGTCAAATCCCTGCGAATTGACCTCTTCAAGAAATTCGTATCACTGCCCATGAGTTTCTACCAGACCAGAAAATCAGGGGAGCTGATCGCCAGGGCCACCGCCGACTTGACCGTGATGCAGAACCGGATTTCCAATGTCCTGATGGGGCTCATCCAGCACCCGCTTACAGCTGCAGTTTTCTTCATTTATCTCATGGTAATGAACTATAAACTCACCCTGCTCGCTTTCTTTTTGGGGCCAATCGTTATTGGATTGATCCGGCTCTTCGGGAAGAAGGTGAAAAAACACGCCACGCGGGTTCAGGACGCCACAGCGGAAGTGACCGCGGCTTATCAGGAGACACTTCTATGCCTTAAGGTGGTTCACGGCTTTTTCAGGGGTGAATATGAGGTAAAAAGATTTAGTGAGCTTGCAGAATATCTCTACAGGCGGGTGATGCGCTGGTATCGATGGGACCTCGGTATGAACCCCGTTATGGACACTACGCTCTTCCTGATCCTGCCCTCCATCCTGGTAATCGGGAAGACCTACTTCAACCACACCCTGGGAGAACTGGTTTCCATGGTTTATGCCTTTTCCCGGATGTATGCACCGGTAAGAAAGCTCGCCAAGGTCAACAACAACCTTAAGACTCTCCAGGGTGCCACCAAACGCGTGTTCAGCATCATGAGTACCGTGCCGGATATCCAGGACCCCCCGGATGCGATACCCCTGCCAAGGCATAAGGAATCCATAGAGTTTCAACAGGTAAGTTTCGGATACACCCCCCATGAGCTCGTACTAAAAGATATCTCTTTTCAGATCAGGGCAGGAGAGATGATCGCCTTTGTGGGATCTACAGGAGCAGGTAAAAGTACGCTTCTCGATCTTGTTCCCCGCTTTTATGATGTGACAAGTGGCTGCATTAAAATCGACGGGCACGACATCAGGCAGGTTACCCTTCAATCCCTGCGGGAGCAGATCGGCATAGTCAACCAGGATACCATCCTCTTCCATGATACCATTGAGAACAACATCCGTTACGGCCGACCCGGAAAGGACAGAGAGCATATTGTGGCAGCAGCCAAAGCGGCCTATGCCCATGGCTTTATTATGGAACAGCCCAAAGGATATCAAACCGTTGTAGGCGATCAGGGGACCATGCTCTCCGGCGGGCAGAAACAACGGCTTGCCATTGCCAGGGCACTGTTGGTGGATCCCGCCATACTTATACTGGACGAGGCCGCCTCGGCCCTGGATGCAGAAAGCGAGAGCCTTGTGCAGGAGACGATAGAGAAACTCCACGGCACCCGCACAATCCTGGTTGTGGCCCATAGACTCAGCACGGTGATGAAGGCCGACCGGATCTTTGTCCTGGAGGAAGGCAGGGTTGTTGAATCCGGAACACGTGAACAACTTATGGCCCTGGGAGGCCGCTTTAAACAGCTCTATGACATGCAGTTCAGCAACCCTGTCCCCTAATTCCTGGCCGCAGCCCCGTGAGACCGGGGAGTTGAAGAGAAACCCTCCGTGCCCCCTACGCGGAGTACTTGATGACAGAGCGAGCCATAGGTTCGGGGAAGAGTAGGACTCCAGAGACATGAATAATGGAGGTGGCTGAATCGGATACAAGTCGTGATATGATAGAATTTCTTGCTAAAAGAAGCTCTTGGATCGCCCGTCTTGACCGCCGGCACATCGCAAGGATGGGGAAACTTCTGGGATTACTGGCCTTCATGCTGGACAACCGGCATCGCAGGATCGTCAGAAGGAACCTGCGTTTCACCCATCCCGAATGGAGCAAGGAACGAATCCGCAAAACGACCAGGTCTGTTTATCAGAACATGGGTGTCACTTTGCTTGAAATCTGCCAGATCCCGTTTCTATCAAGGGAGGACATCCTCCAAAGGGTGCGGCTCCGGGGAGGGGAAACCCTGACCGAGGCCATGGGAAACCCCGCCGGCGTAATTATGGTTTCAGCCCATCTGGGAAACTGGGAGATGGCCCCCCTTTTCGCGTCCTGCTATTTCCGGAGACCTGTGGCAGCGGTCGCCAGGCGAGTGCGACCTGAGACATTGAACCGGTGGTTGCTCGGCCTTCGGGGGCGCTTTGGAAATATTATTCTGGACAAGGAAAGCGCCCTTCCTCGAATGGCACGCCTCCTGCGTCGGGGTATGGCCCTCGGTATATTGATAGATCAGGGCACCATGCGTTCAGAAGGCCTGGAAGTGAAATTCTTTGGAAAAACCGTCACGGCTACGCCCGCACCAGCCCTTCTTGCCAGACGGTACAATGTACCTGTGATCCCAGCATTTTGCGTTCGGGAGGCTGACCAACAGCTCACCCTCATTGCGGACCCCCCCTTGAAACTGCAAAGGAGCGATGATCTCCGGGCAGACCTGATTGCCAACACCCAGATGATGACCGACGCCATCGAGAGGGCCATTCGCGCCTATCCGGATCAATGGTTTTGGTTTCACAAGCGCTGGAAACGTCACTATCCCCATCTCTACCGCGAGGATTTAGGCAGGCGGCTGATCCGTAAACGAAAAAACAGGCAAAATTAGGCATGTCAGCTCCCCAAGTAACAATCTTGCTGCCTAACTACCGGACGCTCCAGTTGACCAAGCTCTGCCTCCGTCTGTTGAGAAAACATACGGATCCCCGCATGTACCACGTGATCGTTATCGACAATAACTCCCGGGACGAGTCCCTGGAATATCTCAAAAGACTCCCCTGGATCGAGCTGATCGAGAGAGTACCTCCCTCCGATGAGACCCCTTCCCTGTCCCATTCCAGGGCATTAGACCTCGGGCTGGAGCGCGTCACAACACCTTATGTGCTCTCCATGCATACGGACACCCTGGTAAGACATCCCTCATGGCTGAATTTCTTGCTTTCGGAGATCACGAAAACCCCTGTGATTGCCGCCGTGGGCTCCTGGAAGCTTGAGCAGAAATCGCTTTTAAAGCGCCTTGCCAAGAGGCTTGAACATACCATCCAAAGCACCTACTACCACCTCGCAGGAAAGACGGATCACGCCCTCGGAGGAAAAGGAAACGATTATTACTACCTCCGGAGCCACTGCGCATTGTATAGAATGGATCTCATCAGGAAATATAAATTGACCTTTTCCGCGGAAATGGAAACAGCCGGAAAGGTGATGCACCGGCGATTGGAAATGAACGGCTATAAACTTGTGTTTATCCCCCCGGAGGTCCTCGGCATCTATATGCTCCATCTAAACCATGCCACAATGGTGCTTCATCCGGAGCTGAGATTGAGGGGCAAAAATCGTGGAAAGGATATCAGGAGAATCAAGAAAGGCCTCAAGCGCGTCAATGCGGAGCAGATCCTGGCAGAGGACACTCTGGAATATTAGCCCCCCTCCCTTTGGCCGCTGGGCGCTCCGGCAGGCGGGCGGGGGACGTTTTTTGCAGGCAGTGTGTAACAGGCCAACGATCCGACGTAAAAGGCAATAGAACATCATATCGAGAGAAACATTAGCGGATAAGCCGGGCCATGGGACTCTCTTTCAGGAGGCCGCAGGGAAAAAATGCCTCCAAGCTTCTCTCACCGTCCCCTTGGTCTTTTCGCTATGTCCGGACAGGCAGAGATGTCGACCTTTTTTGCTAACTCTCCCTCCCCGGTGCTTGGCATTGCCAAAGTTTGTGGCAGATCTGCCGTGAGAGAAGCTGCGGCGTGCCTTTTGGGGCCCATGAAAGAGAGTCCCATGGCCCGGACTAAGGACTGAAAATTTATAACCTCGATTTGATGGAGAGGGTTTTCTCGATTAAGCGGAACTCGGGCCCACCCGATTTTGGAGAGCTTTGATTTAGGCTGCTACGGGTTTTGGGACCATCAGCGCGCGTCGGATCCTACCGGGCGGTTTTAGGCCTCTTTATCAGGTAAATATTGCGGGCGTAGATAAAGACCCCTCCCGCCTGGCCTACGATGAACACCGGATCCATGCGGCTTATGGCATAGGTGAGAAGCATCAGGCCGCCTATCATGCTGAGATACCAAAACAGCATGGGGACGATACTTCTCCCCGCCCTCTCACTTGCAATCCACTGGACAACAAACCGGGCGGCAAATGCAGCCTGCGCCGTAAATCCAAAACATATCCAAAAAGTATCCATATCAATCCTGATCCGTTTCTCTGGTTCTGGGGTAGACCATGCGCCGCATCATCCAACATACGGCAAGGGTATCCAACATGCCTACCCATAGGCGGTCATGAATCCCGTATTTGGTCCTCCCTCTATGTCGTTTCCGGTGATTGACGGGCATCTCAAGGATCCTTGTGTACCCCGCAAGCCTAACCAAGGTCGGGAAAAATCGGTGCATCCCTTTGAACACAGGGACGCCCTCTACACATTCCCTGCGAAACACCCTGAGGGCACATCCCACATCACGGATATTGTCTCCCGTGATGAAATTGCGAAATCCATTGCCAATGCGAGATGCCATCCTCTTGATAAAGCTGTCTTGTCTCCTTTCCCTCCAGCCGTTCACCATGTGGGCATCTTCTTCAATAAGTTTTTCCAAAAGCCCCGGCAAGGAGACCGGGTCATTCTGCCCGTCTCCATCCAGGGTTGCAAAAATTTCACCGCGGGCGTGACGAAATCCCGTTGCCAGGGCCGCCGATTGCCCATAGTTTTTCCTGTGCATAATCAGCCGATGATAAGAGGAAGCCCCAGCCAGCTCCATCAATCTCTGAGCAGTGCGGTCAGTAGATCCATCGTCAACCCAGATACACTCCCACTTCCAGGGGGTCCCATCCATAGACCTTTCGATCTCTTGGGCAAGGACAAGCACATTGTCCTGCTCATTCATGACCGGCACAATTATGGAAACCATGGGTTTGTCACCTTGATTACCCATTGGTGTCTCTCCTGCCTACTATCAGGTTGCCCCTGGCAGTCGATTGCTCAATACGTAAAATCTCTCCCCTAAGGAGTCTTTCCATACCAGGACTCTATGGAAGCGTGAGGCGAGTTCATCAATCAGCCTTGCGCTCTTTTCAGATCTCCTTATCACCACCCACCGGGGCTCAGGAGCACGGAGGATTTCCTCTACCTCCTCAAGGGACCGATGGATCTTCATGGTCCCCAGATAATACTGGAGGATAAAGGTGGTATTCACGTAATCAATGGGGAAATTGCGAGTATTTTTCTTCGCTATCAAATTTGCCAGCTTCCGGATTTCCGTGGTCTTGCGGACCACCCGTTTTTTAGGCCTCTTAATATGATAATACCATGTAAAAATAGATGAAAAAATCAGGATGATAATGGTGGCAACCAGAAGGACATGGCGCCTGGTTCTTGCCTTTATCAACAGCGTCAGCTCCCTTCCACCGATCACGGAGGCTGGCACAAGCAAAGGCAGGACGAGGTCATGCCGCTGATGCTTGGCTAAGGAAAAGATCAGAAGCCCACCCATAAACCAGCACCAGAGAAATCGCTCAAGGGACCTCGTCTCGACCTCCCGCGAAGGTTTTCTGATAATCCTGTAAAGACCGAAAAAAGTAAGGATTCCCCAGGGCGCATAACGGGCAATCACATATCCCGTTGGTTTCCAGAATCTGATATACAAAGGGGGGGCCTCCCGGCCAATGGACTGACCGGCGAGTTCTTTTCCGATCATCGTATCGAACACCGGCTTCCCCATATACCAGTAAGCAAGCGCAAACCAGCCCAGAGTAACCACCAGGAACAGACAAATACCCGGAATATGGGTCCCCCTCAGAGTAGGGCAGTCCTCCTCTTTCCTCCCCCACGCCGCAGCAAGCAGGCCAAGGCCTGCAATAATCGGCCCCAAAGGACCTTTTGTCAGGGTTGAAATAGCACACACGATCCAAAAAATGGTCCAGCCGCTGCCCTTTATCCAGGCATTAAAAGCGATCAATGCAGCCAGTGCAATGGTGAAAGAAAACAGGGCATCCGTCCTGGCAAGGGCGATCTGGCGAACGCCTAAATGTGAAAACAGATACATCAAGCCCCCGTAAATGCCCGTGCTCCAGCCGAAATAGCGGCTTCCGAGATAATAGATAATAAACACACAACCGATGGTGGACAGGAGGCAGGGAAGGTAGATGGAAAAAAGACAAACTTTTCCCAGCATCAAGGAAAACAGGGCCGCAACCCAGGTGTACATGGGCGGTTTCGAACTAATCCGACCCTTCCAGTCCAGTTGACAGGGCCAGTGGCCGTTCTCGGTAACATCAAGGATATATGCCACGGCTCTATCCTGGGCCCGGTCCATCAGGTCCGGTGGGGCGCACAGACGCATGGTGAAAACCAGGAGAACAGCTGATATAAGAAACAGAATCCCCATCTGGTAATGATTGTCAAGGGTTCCAGCCATCGCTTTCCCTCTGAACTCCCGAATTTAAGCATCTCCGGGCAACAACCGATGCTCCCATGTCCCCTCATGGGCGGATATCTATTGGGGCAACAAATTGCATTACAATCTAAAGCAATTTCTCCTGTAAATATAGAAAAAAATCGAGGGTAACATAGGAGGACTTCCCTCCTCTCCCGCGACGGCCTCAAAAACTTGGTGCCGCCTATGAGTGATTTTGTTATGATGCCAATGTATGGCCTGATCTCCTTCAATAACTGAGTTTGATGATCCATGAGCAAAATCGATTTTTGTACTTTGACCTGAGGACACCGCGACCTTCTCCCGAGCGGCGTTGTGAGGAGGAGAGGTAAAAGCAAGGGGAGCATCATATCGATAGGATCATTAGCGGACAAGCCGGGCCATGGGGTTCTCTTTCAGCCGGCCGCAACGGAAAAAGTACCTCCGAGCCTCTATCCCGCCCCCTTGGTTTTTGGGCTATGTCCGGACAGGCAGAGATGTCGACCTTTTTTTGCGACTACTCCCTTATGGGGCTTGGCACTGCCAAGGTTTTATGGCTGATCTGCCGTGCGAGAGGCTGTGGGGTGCCTTTTGCGGCCTATGAAAGAGAGTCCCATGGCCGGGCCCAAGGAACCAAACTTAAAACTTCGATTTGGAGCCCAAGGTTTTTCTTGGTGAAGTTGTTGAAATGATCACGGCCAAATTCAGGATTAGCTCCATGATGGACCATAATGCACTTCAATAGGTCCAATACATCAAGCATGCGATGAGCCCTGTTATGAAGGAATTTATCGCACCCGCATGGCAAAAAACTTTTCAAAAACAGGCCCTGAATTTTGACCGCCTGTGGGGACTTGAGCTGCCCGTCGTTGACACAGCAAATATAGGACGGGGGCGGGATGGATGGAGCGAGGTGTGCATGCTTGTTGTGGGATTGCTTGACGGGGATGAGAAGCGCCTGATCCTCAAGCGTCAAAAAAACCATCTCACCCGCACTCTTCTTCACCCTTTCAGGGGCATCCCAACTGCAGAAAAGGAATTGCGCAACATTTTACATTTTAAGCGGCTTGGAATACCTACCGTGGAACCGGTCTACTTTGCAAAGCGCCGCACATCGGATGGTATCCGAGCCATCCTGATCACCGAATACCTTGAAGGATACAGAACACTCGAGGAATTTGTTAATACTTGGCAGGATGAAGGATGGCCCAAACCTTCCGAGCGCAATCAAATCATCAGGGCCATTGCCTCTCTTGCGGGGAAAATTCACCGGAAGGGTTTCCAGTATAATTGTCTGTATCCCAAACATCTCCTTATAACCCGCTCAAAGGATGCTGTTTTGGTGCGCTTGATTGATCTCGAAAAGAATAAATGGCGACCTCTCGGCGACAAGAGGAGAATTAGGGACCTTGAAACCCTGCTTCGCAGAAGCCAGGGGTGGACTCAGGCTGATCGCATCAGGTTCCTGACGGCCTATTTTGGTATCAGGCGCCTTGACGGCAGGGCGAAAAGGCTATGTCGAAAGGTCTTGACTCATCACCAGAAGAAACTAAGGACGCGGAATCATTCGAACAGCCATAACCCGAAATATCATTGAGGGGTATCCCCTTTGGCTGGCTTCGGGAGCCGATGGCATATGAATCCGGCAGTAGACAGCCGATACCTTCGTTCGGTCGGGCGCAACGTCCAGGTCCCCTTCCGTGTAAAGCTGGGCTGGAAAGAGAGGAACATGGAGCTCCTCTGCACCCGGGTGGTGCGAGTACTGCCCGGAAAGCGCCTGGTCTGTTACGGCAAATGGGGTGATAAGGAGATAGTAGCAAAATTCTTCCTCGATTCCCGGCACGCAAAAAAACACTCCGCCCGTGAACTGAAAGGAATTAGGGCCCTTCAGGAAGCCGGTATCACCACACCGGAGTTCCTGTTTGAAGCGACGCTCCCTCCGGACAGAACCCCAGTGCTGGGTTTTAAGAGAATCGTTTCATCCCTGAACCTTGCGGAAATATGGGATCAGGCCCCTGACGACGACTATCGCCTCCGCCTTCTACAGAGAGCCGTCGTTGTTATTGCGGCATTGCATAATGCCGGGCTCAAGCAGGATGATCCGCATTTCAAAAACCTGCTTGTCAATGGGGAAAAAATATATGCTATTGATGGCGATCTCGTGGACACACGGCACAAAGGCAGGCCCCTGGCATGGAGAAAAAGCCTTAAAAATCTGGCATATTTTTTTGCCCAAATCCCTCCCCTATTCGAACAACTCACTGCAGAGGCCTTTAAGGTCTATGCCGAACAGCGCGGCTCGGCCCTCAACGAGAGTATGTTCCGCCTCTTGGACAAAAATATCCATAAGAGACGGCATCTTAGAAAGCAGCGCTACCTTAGAAAAATTTTCCGGGAATGCACTGAGTTCACATGCCACAAATCCTGGAAAAGGGTAATGGTCGTCAGGAGGGAATTTGAAGATGAAGCAATGCTGGGGTTCGTGGCGGATCCAGATGCCAGTATATCATCAAGCAGGCTTTTGAAAGATGGAAGGAGTTCCACTATAGGATTTATCAAGGTCGGGAATAAGGGTCTGATGGCTAAACGATATAACATTAAAGACTTCGCGCACTCACTGCGGCGCTGTTTCCGCCCCACCCGCGCTTCGGTCTCGTGGGTCAATGCACACCGACTGAGGCTCATCGGCATCCCAACCCCAATGCCCATTGCTTTTGTGGAAAAAAGATGGGGGCCTTTTCGGTCGACAAGCTACTTCATCTCCGAGTATATTGAAGGCATCAATGCCCACGAATTTTTTCGCTCAGGGCAATATCAGGCCCCCGACCTTTCTGCCAGCATAGAACATTTTATCTCGCTGTTTCAGTCCCTTGCAGATGCCAGGGTCAGCCATGGAGACATGAAGGCCACCAACTTCATCCTCGCGGAAAATAAAATCTTCGTGACCGATCTGGATTCAATGCGTGAGCACCGGTTTGAATGGCTATTCCGAAGGGCCTTTAAAAGGGACATTAAGCGCTTCATGAAAAACTGGGAGGGTCTGCCTGAAGTGGCAAACGACTTCCAAAAAAGGCTCTCGCAATTACGCTTCTGAGCCCCATATGATCTCTGTCCATGCAATATAAGGATCACTGCCGGATTAGCCAGATCCAAAGCGCCGGACCGTTATCTCTCATACTCCTCAATCATCTTTCCTCTTTCAATAAAAGAGGAAATTTGCTTATGAGCATCAAATAGACCAGTGATCCCCGATTCGAGCACCCGATAAACCGGGTCGTTTTCTCCCAGAAGATCCGCTGATTTCTCCAATATCTTCTCCCCCTCCTTCAGATAACGAACCAGTTCCCTGAGTACCACCTTTCTCTTCCGGTGCTTTTCCCGTTCCGTGGCAATCATGGGCAGTAATCTCTTTACTGAATATTCCACCAGGGCGTCCCTGGGGGTATTAAAATCCCTTGCTACCCTCTCAAGGCAGGAAAGTGTCCTGCGGCTTATCACGTAGGTTTTCTGAATACGATTCCGCGGTTCAGAAGAGTTCTCCGCGCGTACCCTCTTTGCGATGAGACTCAGGGCCTCGGTATCCTCCAGTAAGTGATCGATCACCGATTTCTGTTTGATGCCGAGATGGACCGAGATAATACTGATGGCATTAACGGCCCTTTCCGATAACCTGAACGTCGCCCTGACTGACTGCCTGCCCATGAGGTCAGAAGGGGAAGGCTGAGGCAGTGGAAGTCCACCCATTGAACCCTTTTTCTTTTTTTCCATTTTTCTTCACCCCTTTATTTGATCCTAAAGAAGGTTTCATTACTATATTCTAAATAATATTTTTAGTAATGCAAGATTTTTTTATATTACCATCTTGACTACAGCATTTTTATGATTATCGTGTGGTCAAAACGGAAGAAATTCTCCAGAGGAGGTGATTGAAATGTTGGATCTTGTAAAATGGAATCCGTGGAGAGAGATGGAGACCTTTTCGGACCGAATCAATCGATTTTTTGAGGATGCCTTCTTGCCCGGAACCTGGCTGAGGGACGAAGGAGGCCTAACAAACTGGAGGCCAGTGGCGGACATCTACGACCACGATGACAAGATCGTTATCAAGGCCGAACTTCCCGGGGTGGACAAGAAAGACATACATGTCAATCTGGAAAATGGTGTCCTCACCCTGTCAGGCGAACGCTCTTATGAAAACGAGGTAAAAGAGGATAACTATTATCGCAAAGAACGCTCTTACGGGAAGTTTCACCGGGCCTTCACCCTCCCCGCAGGGCTCGATCCCGAAAAGATTGAGGCCGAATACAAAGACGGCATTCTGAAGATCGAGATCCCGAAGCCTGAGGAGAAGAAGGCGAAAAAGATCAAGGTCCACTAAACCTCCTATCTCTGCCACATAAAAGAATGGGGATGACCTACAAAAGGCCATCCCCAATTTTTTATCATTTCCCCTCCACAGTCGAGCATCATTAGGCTCCCCTTGACTATCTTTTCTGATCTCCTGTATAGTTTAAATATGGAGCCCCTGGTCTCGCCCGGATTCCTTGGAAAGGCGCCAAGGTTGCCGGCATTCACTGTCTTTAGCACGGGGTTCCGTCCACCGAGACCGAGGTGGCAAAACCCAAAAGCGGAGGGGATTTGCGCCATGTACAACCTCAATGAAGGAGAAATACTGGTCAAGGCTACACAATACCAGATACTGCGCAAAGAAGGCAGGATCCGTGTAGATGTCTTTGAAAGGGTCGCCGGTACCTCCCACCATAAATTCATGGCTTACCCCAGCGGGTATATCGGCAACCCTGAGAAGATGTACTGCGGTTTCGGCGACTCTGAGTCAGACGCCCTTAGAGGCTTCCTCAACCGCATAAAGAATGTTTCAATAAAAGAAATCGAAGAATCCATCGAACGGCAGAAAAATATTGAATCAGAAGAATAACTGTGGGCCAAGGGGAATGCATGGGGCTGAAAAAAGGAATTGACCGCTTATCCATAGTGTTTGCCGTGATGGTGATGGCGGCTTTTATCGCTGTAATGGTGGTTGTCGGCCTGACTAAGGGTTTCACCTCATTCGAAAAACAGATGGCCGTGCTTTTGGGCGGGGCCGTGGTCTGCCTGCTCGGGACAGTATTTGGCATACGCGGCATCGCCTATCTTATACTATGGGTCATCGAGGGTTTCAAAGAGGGGAAGGACATCAGGGAATAATCTTGGCGCCCTCTTTAACCTGAAAAGTATCCGGGCCCCATTTCTCCTGCCGGGAAATGGGGCCTTGAATATATTAACACCAAGATGCTTCGAGGATGATCATATGCTGGCCAAGGTGAACCGATCTGTCACCCTCCACCAGGGGAGGGTATTCCGGCTCGTACGTGAAGACGTCACCCTAAAAAACGGGGCCAACGTTCAAATGGATATCATCCGTCATCCTGGCTCATCCGCTATTGTGCCGCTTCCATCGGCCGATAGGGTGATCCTGATCCGCCAGTATCGTCATGCCATCGGCGATTGCCTCTGGGAGATCCCTGCCGGAACCCTCGATCCCGGCGAAACGCCGCTGGAATGCGCCAAAAGGGAACTGTCCGAGGAGGCAGGTTTTTCGGCAACGCTCTGGCGGGAAATGGGCAGGATCACTCCGCTGCCAGGCTATACCGACGAACAGATATATATGTTTCTTGCCACCGACCTGAGGCCCGCTGAGCAAAAATTTGACGAAGATGAGATGCTCCAGGTAAACGAAGTCCCCTTTGACAGGGCTATCGCGATGGTCCATGAAGGGACAATCCGGGACAGTAAAACCATCACAGGCCTTTTTCTGGCAGCTGAATGGGTAAGGGCCCCGGATATGAGGTAGCATTGATCAGAGACAGAGGGCGCGAGGTACAAAAAGGGAGATCAGGAAATTGCAAGTGTCGCTGAAAGCGCTTTTGGCGGACAAGCCTATTGAGGCCTCCGCCCCATGTAGAATCGATGCGGGGGGCACATGGGATATCAAGGCCATGGCGCTTCCCCTCCAGAAGATAAATCCGGTTACGGTAAACATAGCCTTGGACCTGAGGACCACCGTGTCTCTCTCTCCTTTTGAAGAGGGATGGGTGAAAATCTCCTCGGAAGGATTCCGTAAAGTCGAAATCCACCCCAAGGATAGCCTGCCCTTGACCTCCACCATGGGGCCCTTCTTCGCGGCGGTTTCCTATTTCGGCTTCCACGGCATCTGGATCCATATCCGCTCAGGCTCACCGGTCAGGTCGGCCCTGGGGGGGTCCAGCACGGCCCTGGTAGCCTTGCTGAAAGCCCTTGCCAAGGCCTTTCACCGCCTGGAAAGGGAAAACCTTACTCGAAGTGAGATCGTGCACCTGGCGTATCACCTCGAAGATGGAGTCAGCGGGGGAAATTGCGGGCTCCAGGACCACATGGCCGCGGCCTACGGCGGGGTAAACCAGTACGTGTGGCAGTACGGGAACCGGACAACACCATTCAAAAAGCACCCTCTCCTAGACCGAACCGGGCAACAGGATCTGTCCAAACGTCTCCTTGTGGCTTATAGCGGCAGGACACATGTTTCTTCCAGCATCAACCGAAACTGGATCAAGGACTTCCTCTCTGGAAAGACGAGGTCTGGATGGATTAGGGTCAATGAGACGGTTCGCAGATTTGCTGGAGCTGTGAGAGAAAAAGATTGGCAAAGGTCCGCCGCGCTGCTAAGGGAGGAGATGGCCCTTAGACGGAGGCTTACTCCCGAGGCCATGACCCCCGTAACCAAGAAGCTCGTGGCCCAGGCTGAAAGCAACGGCTGTGGAGCCAGGTTTGCCGGTGCCGGGGCAGGTGGTTCAGTGTGGGCTCTCGGCGAACCCGACGATATCAATCGGCTCAAAGAATCATGGGGGGGAACCCTTGCTTCCATAAAGGGGGCAAGGATCCTGGAATGCCGTGTAGATTCTGTTGGGGTAAGATAGGGGCGGGCAGGTCAATTCTTGAGTTGCTCATAAATAGGGCCGACCTCGCCACCTTCAAAGATCTCTCTAAATTCCCCCAGCAGGGCATTGGTGGCCTGCTCGACCATTAGGACATCTCCCTCGCAGACGAGACTCATATCCAGTTTCTGCACAGCCCGTCTGAGCTCTTCAAACTGGTCGAGAAACTCATGATTCTCGTATTCTGCGCTGATTGATTTGTGTACATCTATAATGGTGCCGATACAGTGCTCAACCCTAAGACGATACCTGTGATTCGCATCCATTTCCCATCCGCTCATCATGCCTTTCCGGTGTCCGTAAGTGTATCCATGAAAACCTTATAAAACCTCTCATTCTCTGCTATGCCCTGTTTTAAGATGAGGGGCAGTCTGTCCATGTCCTCCCGGTTGATCACCAAATTGGCACTCATGACAAAAGCCATCATGTTGTCCATGGTCTTGAAACCATCGCCTATCAGGGCAAGAAAGATTCGTCTTCGGACGGACATGGATAAGTGGTTTAGATATTGCAGCACGGGACTCTGGCTAACCTCGATACCATCGAACTGGTCGGAAATCACCACCATATCGAAATGGTGGAGTCTCATTTTGCTTACCGCCTTACGGGTATTCTCCGAAGTCACATACCTGTAACCCAGCTCCTCCACCGCATCCTTGATCTTCTCGGCCGCGTCTGGATCGCTTTCAAGCACTAACGCCAACTTCACCCCCTCCTCGATGAACCCTAACTCCTCTGCCTCATCGTCATACCTGGAAGGGGCCTTAGGGGCAGGCGGTGGCTGGGGGGGCGCCTCCGCGGCCGGTTTGGCGCTTCCTTCCGCATCGGGCGGGGCTCCATGGGGCTCCCGCTCGCGGGTGTCAATTGTCACCTTGTGCTTACATTTGGGGCATGTAACCTTGACTACCTGGCCCTTTGGAATCTTCTGATCCGGGATATTAAGCTTGGTATTGCACTCCTGGCAGATAACTTCCATACCGCACGCTCCCCGATAAACTATTTAGCATCCCCTTTGTAATCCGTATCCAGGGTAAGACCCTCAATATCTGTGGTTTTCTCTCCCCGGGCGGCCTTGATAGAGTCAATGAGCCTACCAATGATGGCCTTTCTCGTTGCATAACTCATTGCCGTGTCTTCTGTAATCAGGCCCTGCTTGAACAGCTCGGCGATACTCTGCTCAAAGGTCATCATCCCGAATGCACCGCTTCCTTCAATAATATCATAGAAGGTCCTGTCTTCCGTCTCACCGTTCAATATGGTGTCTTTGACCCGGAGGTTGGTCCCCATAATCTCGAAAGCGGCCACCCGACCTCCACCCACCTTGGGCAGGAGCCTCTGGCAGGCGATCCATCGGACCGTATCGGCCAGCCGGATCCGGATCTGCTTTTCCTCTTCCTGTTCAAACATGCCCACGATCCTGTTGATAGTCTGCCCCGCATCCACCGTATGAAGAGTACTGAGGACCAGGTGGCCGGTCTCTGCCGCAGAAAGCCCTATCTCCACCGTCTCCCTGTCCCTCATCTCACCCACGAGGATTACCTTTGGGGCTTGTCTCAGGGCGGCCCGGAGCCCAGAGGCAAAGCTATCGAAATCCATCCCCAGTTCCCTCTGGTTGAACGTGGCCTTCTTCTGGGAGTGCACGTATTCCACCGGATCTTCCAGCGTGACCACATGAACGGAGGCCTTTTCGTTGATCTCATTCAATACCGCTGCCAATGAGGTGGATTTCCCACTGCCCGTAGCGCCGGTCACCAAGATGATCCCGTTTCGCTCTTCCGTCATCTTCAGAAACGCGCCTGGCAGGCCTAATTCATCAACAGTTGGGATTCGAGTGGCCAGCTGACGCATCACGATGGAATAACAGCCCTTCTGCGAAAAGATATTAACCCTGAAGCGCGCCTTTCCCGCCAACTGGTAAGAAGAGTCGCACGAGCCCTCCTCCAGCAGGGTCCTGGTCAAACGACGATCACCATCAATGAGATTTAGGGCAAAGATCTCTGTCTGAAAAGGGGTCAACCGTTCAACCGGGGGGTCGAGCGGCACGGGCATAAGCTGTCCCGAGGATTCTACCTGGAAAGGCTTATCCACGGTCATGTTGAGGTCGGAGACGTTGTCATAGGACTCCAGCATACTTGTTAGGATATAATCGATCTGCTGTTTACGCATGGATATCCCTCCTTTTTTGCTGGGTCAAATGTCATCAATTAAACTTCTGTGAAATCCGCCGGGGGATTTTTAAGATAGGGGAGAAACACCTGTTTCTCATTTGCCTTGGTATAGGCATCCTCCGCAGTAATGATCTTCTTTTTCAGGAGCTCCATGATAGCATCGTCCAGTGTCTGCATGCCGTATTTCTGGCCGGTCTGAAGCATGGAGGGGATCTGAAATGTCTTTCCCTCTCTGATGAGGTTTCTCACTGCGGGGGTAGCAATCATGATCTCCAATGCAGCCACACGACCAGAGCCATCCCTTCTCTTGAAAAGAGTCTGGGCAATGACCGCCCGAATGCCGTCGGCTAACGTATTGCGGATCTGCTCCTGCTGGTTTTCCGGGAATACCTCGATAACCCGGTCCACAGTTTTGGAGGCGCTCGTGGTATGGAGGGTGCCGAAAACAAGGTGACCTGTGGAGGCCGCTTCGATGGCCAGGGAGATGGTTTCCAGGTCGCGTAACTCACCGACCAGGATAATATCCGGGTCCTCTCTAAGGGCCCCCCTCAGGGCTGCGGAAAAGGACTTGGTGTGCACTCCCACCTCCCGGTGGTTGACAACGGCCTTTGCGCTCTGGTGGACGAACTCAATAGGATCTTCAATGGTGAGAATGTGATCTTTGCGTGTATGATTTGCTTCATGAATAATGGCAGCGAGGGTGGTGGATTTACCGCTGCCGGTTGGCCCTGTTACAAGCACAAGCCCTCTGGGCAGTTGAGCTAATCTCTTGATCACCCGTGGAAGCCCGAGGTCCTCGCAGGTCAAAATTTTTGACGGGATTTCCCTGAACACCGCACCCACGCCATATTTCTGCTGGAAAAAATTGGCCCGGTACCGCGCAAGGCCGGGGATCTCATAGGCAAAGTCCACATCACCTGTCTCTTCGAATGTTTTCACCTTGTTCTCAGGCGCGATCTCATACAGCATAGCCTTCAATCCGTCATTATCCAGAACCTTGTATTTTACCCTCTCAAGCTCGCCCTTGATCCTGAGAATAGGCTGCTGTCCTGCAATCAGGTGCAGGTCCGACGCTCCCTGTTCATGCATGAGTTTGAAAAAAGCGTCAATTTGAGCCATGAGTTCCTCCCAGCTATCCCTGTTTAATAATCGGCAGCAGCACACATATCCTGCCGTATGCACCAGTATTTTGCTATTATACACAGGATAGTGCCTTGTTCAACCTCAAAATAATTCTTCAGGCCAACCCCATGTGCCAGTCCAAAAAAGCACACCGATGGTCTCGATCTGAGATACAGGGTTTTTATTGACAACGCAGCCCGGATTCGATAGACCTGCATCCAAATCTTGTCTCAAGGCGGGTGATCCGTACAGGAGGACACCCAGCCAAGCAATGTTCTTTAATACTTTTTTCGCTGAGATTTATTTGCGGTGGCGCCGCCTGGATCGTTCACCAGGATCGACCGGGACGGTCGCACAGGGCCCGTGTGATCCCATTACGGGAGAAAAAATATTCTCCCTCCACGAGGGCATTGATTTCAACAAAGGCCTTCCGGTTCCACCGGAAGGCCTTTTTCCTTTTTCACTACAGACGGCCTGTTCCACCGCCCGGGTCGTCAAATCAAAGTCAGGAGGAACTGATGGAAAGGAAAAAAGTTACAATTGCCGAATTGCTCCACAAGAAAGAAACCGGGCAAAAGATTACCATGATGACCGCCTATGATTATCCAACGGCCAGCCTGGTGGATCAGGCAGGGATTGACACCATTCTGGTAGGGGATTCATTGGGCATGGTGGTCCTCGGGTACGACTCCACTGTGCCGGTCACCATGGACGAGATGATCCATCATTGCAAGGCTGTGGTAAGAGGAGTAAAAGCCGCGTTCGTTATCGGAGACATGCCCTTCCTGTCCTACCAGGTAAGCATCGAGAAGGCCATAGAAAATGCCGGACGCTTTATCAAAGAGGCCGGATGCGACTGCGTGAAGCTGGAAGGCGGAAGCGAAATGGCCAATGTGGTAAAAGCCATTGTTGATGCGGGCATCCCTGTGTGCGCACATATCGGTCTGACCCCCCAGACCGCCACCAAACTGAGCGGATTCAAGGTGCAGGGCAAGGATGCGGAAAGCGCCAGGGCCCTTTTCCAATCCGCTAAGGATCTGGAAAGGGCCGGGGCCTTTATGGTCGTCATGGAGTGCATCCCAGACCTCCTGGCGGAAAGAATCACCCGCGATCTGTCAATCCCTACTATCGGGATCGGGGCTGGAAAGCAATGCGATGGTCAGGTGCTGGTATACCATGACCTGGTTGGTCTGTTCGAACGTTTTACGCCTAAGTTCGTAAAGCAATATACCAACCTGGCCCCTCAGATAAGAGAAGCCCTTATGAAATTTAAAGAGGAAGTCGAGAACGGTGTTTTCCCAGGGCCGGAACATAGCTTCGCCATGAAGGCGGAGGAAGCGGAGAAGA
>JAOZOW010000156.1 GCA_029933075.1 Deltaproteobacteria bacterium
CTGCAGCCCAGTTCACAGTACGCAGATGGGATAGCAATATATGGGGAGGGGAGATTAACTGTAACGGCCCCGCCACGGTCAATGGCCACAATATCACTTTCGATGGGGGTGCTGCAGGAAAAATCGACTCCTCCAGCAGCTTTTCAGGAACTGCTTCAGGGACCTGCATTTACTCTCCTTAAGTTGCGAGAGAGGCACAAGGGAGAGACCTGCTCTTCCATGTTTCCCTTGTGCCTCTTAAATCATCAAAAAGTCGCGTCCACAATCGGCACTCCTCTTAACCTGCGCTCCTGTTCAAGATCGCCAGGACCTCATCGATCTGGTCGAGCGTCATGAAACCAAGGTCATACAGTATGGAGCCGATGAATCTATGCTCCAGACCTTCGAGGTCTCTGTCAATCTGCTCCTTCATCCCTTCATGAAGCTGCTCCCTGGTGATAAAGCCCTTTTCCACTGCTATGGCACCAAAACGGGGTATGCCGCTATCATCCATCTCCTGTATATCCTCCTATTTTCTTGTATGATCGCTCCGCGTGTACGAAAAACTATTTCGTCACCATTGTGAATACCCCATCCCAGTCGGGCGGCGGCGGATTCAGCTTGAGGTCCAGGCAGCGCTGAATGTAGAGTTCGGCAGCTCTCAGGTCGCCATCCATGGCTTTGACCCTTTCAAAGGTCTTTATCGCATCATTCCATTTCTGGCTCCTGTACAGTTGAAGCCCTTCATGGAAATATGAAATGGCCTGTCTGCGCATTTCAGGGACATCATCGTGGCCAAGCAACTGATAGATTCTCACGGGAAGGAGCTTGCCCTTTACCCGTACGCTATCCACTTCCATGCACACGAACTCCTCCCTGACCCTCTCATAGGTAAATTCGCTTATGAGGATATTTGTCCGGTAATTCTTATTGGCCCCTTCCAATCGGGATCCGAGGTTGACGGCGTCTCCCATCACTGTGTAGTCGAACCGCTGGCTGGACCCCATGTTTCCCACCATCATCATTCCTGTATTGATTCCAATCCCTATATCCAGCGGCGTTCTCCCCTCGCTCTCCCACTTTCTATTGAGCCTTCTGAGTTCCTCCATCATCTCCAAGGCAGAATGGCAGGCCATTGCAGGATGATCCTCCCGTTCGAGCGGAGCCCCGTAAATCGCCATAATGGCGTCTCCCATAAACTTGTCGAGCGTACCTTCATATTTGAAAACCACATTGCTCATTGCCGTCAGATATTCATTGAGAAGTTGCACCAGATCCTCCGGGCTGAGGCCTTCCGAAATGGTTGTGAATCCCCTGATATCTGAGAACAGGACTGTCAGGTCCCGCTTGTCACCCCCGAGTTTCAGCCGCTCCGGGTCCTTAAGCACCTCGTTCACCACGGAATCTGACACATAGTAGCTGAACGCCCCCCTGATCTTTTTGCGCTCCCGCTCCTCCGTGAAGTAATGAAACACGGTAAGAGATATATAGACAACCGAAAGACCCAGGAGTGGATAGACAATATTGACCCATATTCCGAAACTCACAAAAAGCCAGCGGGCAATCAAGAGGTAAAGCACGAAAAGCACAACAGCAAATAAAATACCTTTCACCGCGCTCAACCGGGGCACAACAGCTCCGGTCAAGAGAACTAAAACCACAATCGCCAAGAGGTCGAAAATTTTGGTCCATTTCGGCCTGCTCAGTGTGTCCTGTCTCAGAATGTTGTCAATGACAGTGGCATGAACTTCCATCCCTGGATACACGGGGCTGAAGGGGGTGCTCCTCAAATCATAGATTCCAGCGGCCGTGGCCCCTACAAGGACCACCTTTTCCTTAAAGGTCCCTTCAGGAATCTTCCCATGGAGTATGTCGCTGATGGAGTAGTGGGGAAAGGTCTTGGGCGGTCCGAGAAAGTTGATCAGCATCCTTCCTATTTCGTCCGTGGGAATGAACCGATCCCCCATTTGAACTCCCTCCACACCATAGCGGGCCACATTAACCATCAATTGAGGGCGATCCAAATAATGCCAGACACATTGTATGGATAATGGGGGAAACAAATTTCCTCCGCACTGGACAATGAGGGGCATCCACCGCACCACGCCGTCAGGATCCGGGAATATATTGAAGAAGCCCGAGAAGTCAGTGGCCCGGGCAAGGATATCGATGCTGCTCTCAGGTGCATAGCCTTCAATAAAAGGGATGCTCTCAGCTTCTTTATCTTCATAATGGACGGCCGGGTATCTCGAATCGCTGATCCGCTGGAGTTGTTTGTTGATCTGGGTCTGTTCAATCACGTAATCCCGAGCTACTCTACCCGTATGGAAAAAATACCCGAGAACGACCGTGGCTTTTGACCTCCTGATAGCTTCTGCCAACGCAAGGTCATTATCGGCATCTATTTCCTTGCTCCTCAAAAGCTTTGTCAACTTCCTGTCCCTCAAGCCTATTGCCTTGATATCCTGCTCCAGCTCCCTAAGGAGCTGAAGGCGCGAATTCTCGTCAGGCTCAAGAAAGCCAATATCAAAACCAATGACCTTTGCCCCATCACCGGAAAGTGCGTCCACCAGGGCGGCTATTTTGGACCTGGCCCAGGGCCAACGCCCCTCGACATCAAGGCTCTTCTCATCAATCACGGCCATTACCACAGCGGAAGAGGGCTGGACTCTTCCTCGTGCAAGGAAACGAAAGTCATAGGTCTTCAATTCAATAAGATCAAGGATAGGCACCTGTACCAAAAAGAGGGCAATAACCAGCAGGCTGGAATAAAAGGTAATGGATATGCGATTCGCATAGCAGAGAGATTTAAAAAATCTTTTCATCATATCAAGGGCAATTTATAAAAGAGGCTGGAGCAAAGTCAAGGTGTTGCCAAAAACGTTCTTCACAAAATCAACAAAGAACGACCTAACGCCGCAAGCGTGCTTCCTGTAATGCCATCAATATTCCTTCAATTCATGCTCGATATGGATACACTTCGTTTCCACCCGATCTATGATCTCATCTCTACGGCTCCGCGCCCATTCGGCAATCTCCCGTTCCCAAGTGCCCGGGGACGGGACATGAATGACGGTTGGGCCTTTTAAACCAGGATCCACCTTGAACTCAATGGTGTTCTTTCCTTCCGAATAAAGGATATATCCGAAAGAAATAACCACATCGAACTGGTCCCTGTTTTGCCCCACTGTCGGTTTTTCCCCTGCCCCCGCTTCGGTGCCCTTAGGCCTTCCGGAGACAATATCGCCCCCGCCTGCTACCCGGTCAATTTGCCTGATCCTCGGCAGGTGCCGCCCGCCATCGAAAGGCGTCTCAAGCCAGATCCCGACAA
>JAOZOW010000157.1 GCA_029933075.1 Deltaproteobacteria bacterium
CCCATGGCCCGGCTTGTACGCTAATGATTGTGTCAGTATTATGATATCCTCCTTGCTTTTGCCTTTGACTTTCCCCACTCACAACGCCTCTTGAGAAGAAGATCGCGGTCTCCTTGACCGAGGCACAAGACCGACTTCGGACAGATATGTCAGCGCACTGTGGCGACTCCTTACCAAGGGTATCATCTTGACAGGCCATGCAAGATACCTTAGATTTACAGCCCGTGTCAACGCAGCCCGCTGGTGTCCATAAGATAAGGTTTTCGTAACAGCACGAGTCTCAAAGGCAAGAGGGGGAAGGCTCCTGTTTCAACGGGCTAAAGTATCGGCTTTTTCGCCTTTGTTTGTAGGACGCTTTTAAATGGCAGGATCCAAAAAGCTCAAACTTACCAGAAACATCGGCATCATCGCCCATATCGACGCCGGGAAGACAACGGTTACGGAGCGAATACTGTTTTATACAGGCCGGGTCCACAAAATGGGTGAAGTCCATGATGGCGAGGCCACCATGGACTGGATGCTGGAGGAAAAAGAGAGGGGCATTACCATCACCAGCGCCGTTACCTCCTGCCAGTGGCGAGGCCACAACATCAACATCATCGATACACCTGGCCATGTGGATTTCACCATTGAAGTGGAACGATCACTCCGAGTACTGGATGGCGCCATAGGGGTGTTTTGCGCGGTTGGCGGAGTGGAACCCCAATCCGAAACCGTGTGGCACCAAGCGGACCGATACAGGGTCCCCAAGATTGCATTTATCAATAAAATGGATAGAATCGGCGCAGATCACCGCCGGGCAGTGCAAATGATGAAAGAGCGCCTTGGGGCGGTGCCTCTCGTGCTCCAGCTGCCCTGGGGCTCCGAGGATCGTTTTACAGGCGTGATTGATCTCCTAAGGATGAAAGCCATCCAGTGGGAAGAAGAGACCCTTGGTGCAGAGTATGAAGAGATCCCGATTCCTCCCGATCTTGAAGACAAGGCCTCCAGTTATAGAGAACTTCTCTTGGAGACGCTGGCCGATAAGAACGACCTTGTAATGGAAAAATACCTTTCAGAGGAGAAAATAACCATCCAGGAGCTCAAGCAGGCCATACGACAGGCAACCATCAACCTGGATCTGGTGCCGGTACTTTGCGGCTCTGCACTGAAGAACAAAGGGATTCAACCCCTCATAGATGCCATCGTAGACTTTCTTCCCTCCCCTGTGGAGATCCCCCCCGTCACAGGACACCTGCCTGACAGCAACGAAGAGGAGACCAGGCCCGCCAGGGCTGAAGCCCCTTTTTCAGCCCTGGCCTTCAAGGTCATGATGGACCAGGGACGAAAAATGACCTTCCTGAGGGTATACTCGGGCACTGTCAGGGTGGGTGAAACCGTATACAATTCCGGGAAACAAGTCAGGGAAAGGGTGGCCCGGCTCCTGAAAATGCACTCCAATAAGAGGGAGAGAATCGATCAGGCTTCAGCGGGTGATATCGTCGCAGCCATGGGATTGAAGCTGACAACAACGGGCGATACCCTTTGTGCTGAAAGCAAGCCCATACTGCTTGAACCGATTCGGTTCAATGACCCCGTTATCAGTGTAGCAGTGGAGCCCAGGAAGGTCCAAGACCACGACAGGCTTCTGGACGCGCTGGGCAAGCTCTCTGATGAAGACCCCACCTTTAGATTCAGGATCGACGATGAGACGGGCCAGACGGTTATCTCAGGGATGGGAGAGCTTCATCTCGAGATCATCGTGGGGCGGCTGGAGCGCGAATTTCACGTACAAACAAACCAGGGCAAGCCGCAGGTGGTGTACCGAGAGACCATAACGGAGCCGACCATCCATGAAGAGGTGTTCCAGAGGGAAATTGCAGGCCAACAACATTTTGCAGGCATTAAAATAGAAATCGCGCCCCTTCCAAGAGGCGCCGGAAATCGTTTTGTAGATCACTGCCCCAATCCCGATCTGAGCGAGGATTTTCTCCAGGCCATTATGGAGGGGATTTCCGAGGGGGAAGCGGCCGGAGTAGTCATGGGCTACCCTGTCATAGATGTAAAGACGACCCTTCTTGAGGCCCAGGTAAAGGAGACCTCGGATGCCATGGCTTTCAAGGTAGCTGCCACAATGGCTTTCAAAAATGCCTGTTCAAAGGCCAAACCCCTTCTCCTTGAGCCCATCATGAAGGCGGAGGTACTCGTCCCGGAAGCCTTTACAGGGGAAGTAATCAATGACCTGAATACAAGGCAGGGGAAAATCGAGCAGATTGTATCCAAAGGTCCTGTTCAGGTGCTAACGGCAACCGTGCCCCTGTCCAGGATGTTCGGTTACTCCACAGCACTGCGGTCCGCATCGCAGGGACGGGGCACCTTCACCATGCAGTTCAGCCACTACGACAGGGCGTAACCCATCGCCCTTCATCACAGCAGCTATCTGTTGAACACCGGCCTCCTCTTTTCCAGGAAAGCGGCAATGCCCTCCCTTCCCTCGGGCTGATCAGCGCACCATGAAAGAAGATCCCTCTCTCTTTCCATTTGCGCTTCCAGGGGAGTCTCAAAGGCATCGGTAAGGAGCTTCTTGGAGGCGGCAAAAGAGCTAAGCGAGCCCTTGTTCAACTCCCGTATCATCTCAATGGCCCTTTTCATGGCCTGTCCCTCTTCAACCACTTCGGTCACCAGACCCCACGCCAAAGCCTGATCGGCGTCTATAGGGCGATCAAAAGCGGCAATCTCAAGGGCCCTTGCCATTCCCACAAGCCTTGGGAGCGTAAAAGTGCCCCCGCCGTCTATACTGAGCCCATTGGAGGTATATGCCTGTCTCAGGACCGCAGAAACCTCCATGACTCTGAAATCACACGCAAGGGCCATGGAGAATCCGCCCCCCGCGGCCAGACCGTTTATGGCAGCTACCACGGGTTTCGGCATCCGTCTGATCTCCAAGATGGCCTGATGATAGCGGGCTGCCAGCTCATGAAAGGCGGCGCCGTGGTCCCCCTTGTAACCTTTCACCCACCTGAGATCGCCCCCGGCACAAAAGGCCTTTCCCTGCCCGGAGATCACCACGCCAAAGAGCTTTGGATCAAGAGAGAGCTTGACCAGGAGCTCGGCAAGCCCTTGGATCATGCCCAGGTCGAAAGAATTGTATGTTTCGGGTCTGTTCAAAATCACCATAGCGATCCCATCTTCCTGTTCCAATCTTACCGTGTCAGTCATTTCACAGCTCCTTTTAAATTAAAAACCATTACTCTCCAAAATGGCCCTAATCCTGAATTCGGCATTGTTTCGGATTTCCCTGCCTGACGGCAGGCAGGTATCCC
>JAOZOW010000158.1 GCA_029933075.1 Deltaproteobacteria bacterium
ACCAAACCATGTGCAATCGATGACAAGTATGAATTCAAGAAAAAGAATCGATCAATTTAGGATGAATTAAGAGTCAAAGGTTATGATTTCAATCGCGTAATACAGCGGGTTGCCGAAGTGATGGGCATGGAAATTGAGCAGGTAACGGCTTTCGGGAAATCACCGCCAACAGTTAAAGCACGAAGTCTTTTATGTTTTTGGGCTAATCGAAAGCTCGGCATGACAAACATTGAAATTGGAAAAAAGCTAAGTATATGCCAATCAGCGGTAAGTCATTCATGCATAAGGGGGTGAAAAAATTGAAGGAGAAAACAGATTTGAGTTGATAGAGTAAAAACGCATAATCTCATACGCGTCCCCATCCACGTGCTTGCAGTGAGGATGAAAAGGGGCCAGCTGGTCATCGCGGGCTCTTCCCATCCCGGCGTCGGTCGTCTCCTAGAAGCCGCGTCCCGATTCGGAAGGCCATTCGCACTCATTGGGGGGCTGTATGGTTTCAGTGACTTTGACTTGATCAAGGGCCTGGACATAGTCTGCCCGACCCACTGCACCCAGTACAAATCCATGATCAGATCCCTTTTTCCTGAAAAATACGTGGAAGGTGGTGTGGCCCAGTCAATTCCCTTGACTGTTTCAGCCTCTTCCTCTAGCAGGTATATATGCGACAAGCTTGCATGGCGCTAACAGAATCCTCACAAGAATTTCACAAAAGATAAACATTGCACACTCTATACTGGATATTCGAGCGGAAGTGCCGGGATGCAATTGTGCTCGGCCTTCTGGCAGTGCACCAAGATTATCAAGCCCCAGGAGGGACAAATGGCGAAAAAAGAAATCCTGGTGGTGGATGACGAAGAAGACATTCTGGAACTGGTCACCTTCAATCTCGCCAGAGAAGGATATTCAGTCCGGTGTGCGCCTTCCGGGGAAGAGGCGCTCGAGTCGGTAAAGAACCATATACCCCATCTCATCATTCTGGATCTCATGCTGCCGGGAATGGATGGCCTTGAAGTGGCCAGGAGATTAAAAAAAGATCCATCCACAGAAAACATCCCTATCATCATGCTCACTGCAAAGGGAGAAGAGACTGATATTGTCATAGGCCTTGAACTCGGGGCTGATGATTATGTCACAAAACCTTTTAGCCCCCGAGTGCTAGCGGCGAGAGTAAAAACGGTTTTGCGCAGGGGAAAGGAGGTTCCCACTCCTGATAAGGAATCGCCTTTGAAGATACATCAAATGGAAATCCATCCTGGTCGACACGAGGTTCTTGTGAAGGGAAAGGTTGTTCCCCTCACTTTCAGTGAATTCGCTATCCTTCAGTGTCTGACACAAAGGCCCGGTTGGGTCTTTACGCGCTACCAGATTGTTGATGCGGTTCATGGCGAGGAATACAATGTCACCGAACGCTCTGTAGATGTGCACATAGCAGGTCTCCGCAAGAAACTTGGGCCATACGGAAAATATATCGAGACGGTCCGCGGCGTGGGATACCGGTTCAAGGAGTAGCAAATGGCAAAAAAGAGGCCTATGCTCTGGCAGCTCTACCCTGCCTTCCTTTTCATTGCGCTCTTGTCCGTCGTTTCTGTAACCTGGTACTCAGTCAGCTTTCTGAAGCGCTTTTATCTGCGCGAAGTTTCTCTCGATCTCAAGGCACGGGCCCGCATGGTGGAAGACCGGATCCTACCCCTCTTGATACCTCTGAACAAGAAAAGGATTGATGAGATATGCAAAAGCATGGGAAAGAGGGCTGAAACGCGTATCACGGTAATCGGGCCTGACGGCAAAGTGTACGGCGATTCTCACCATGATCCTTTGACCATGGATAATCATGGTACCCGACCCGAGGTTAGGGCGGCCATGCGAGAGGGAACGGGTGAGGCCATCCGGTTCAGCAGGACCCTGCAAAGAAAGCTGATGTATAAGGCCGTGGTTGTCCGCAAAGGAAAAAGCATAGCCGGTGTTGTTCGGACCTCCATTCCTGTGGATGCAGTCGATAAAGCCCTTCATGCCATTCAACAAAGGATAGCGCTGGCAGGACTTTTTATTGCGCTTGTTTCAACAGGCATAAGCTTCCTGGTTTCCCGCTATATGAGTAGGCCGCTTGAAGATATCCGGCGCGTGGCCCAGGCCTATTCCAAGGGAGACCTTGGAGTGAGACCTCCTGTTTCAAAGATAAAAGAAATAGATGAAATAGCCGGCACAATGAAGGAGATGGCCGACAGGTTACGTGAGCGGATCGAAACCATTACCCGTCAGCGAAACATTCTGAATACAGTTCTCAGCAGTATGATGGAAGGGGTGATCGCTGTAGATCTTCAAGGCAGGATCCTGAGCATCAATGAAGCGGCTGCCCGCCTTTTTCATGTGGATCCGGAAAATAGCGTGGGCATGATGATTGAGGAGGTTTCCAGAAATCCGCTGCTGGCCGGTTTTGTGAGGCGTGCTTTACAAGAGCAGGACACCTTTAAGGAGGATATGAATATCCGGGTCGGAGCCAAAGATGATCGAATGCTCCACCTTCGCTCCAGCTCATTGCTGGATGCCAATGGGAAACGGATCGGTACACTTCTGGTCATTGCCGATGTGACCCATGTAAGAAAACTTGAAAACATGCGCAGGGACTTTGTGGCGAATGTGTCCCATGAAATCAAGACACCCATAACAGCTATAAAGGGGTTTGTTGAAACCCTTCTTGATGGTGCGCTGGAAAACCCCGATGACGCACTGCGTTTCTTGGGTATTATAGAAAAGCATATCAGGAGACTGGAGGCCCTGGTGGAGGATCTGTTGACTCTCTCCAGGATTGAGCAAGAGGGAGAGTTTGCCAAGACAGCCTTCGAGGAATTCAATTTGAGAGGCGTTCTCAATTCCGCGCTCCAGCTTTGCCTGACAAAAGCAGAGGCCAAGGGCATCACGGTTTCGCTGGATTGCCCTGAGGTGCTGCCGGTAAAGGGAAATGCAGGTCAAATAGAGCAGGCGGTTGTGAATCTCCTTGACAACGCAATAAACTATAGCCCCCGGGAAAGCAGCATTCGTGTCAATGCGCGGAAAGAGGACGCGGAGACAGTAATCATTAGTGTCACTGACCAAGGTTGTGGCATTGCTCCTGAACATATTCAAAGAATTTTTGAGCGGTTCTACCGGGTGGACAAGGGAAGGAGCAGAGCTGGCGGCGGGACCGGCCTCGGGCTCGCTATCGTAAAGCACATCGTACAGGCCCACGGTGGAAAAATCTCTGTTGAAAGCACACCGGGAAAAGGCAGCACCTTCACCATACACCTCAAAC
>JAOZOW010000074.1 GCA_029933075.1 Deltaproteobacteria bacterium
TTTTCTTGGTTAAATTGTTGAAATAGGTGATGTCAAATTAAGAGTTGAATTTATTTTGGACGCCGATTGAAATGACCGTGGGTCAAATCCGGAGCGGAATTGATTTTGGACGATGATAGGTGGCTCTATTCTACGGCCAGAAAAGATTCGGGGTCAAGCCTCACCTTTGCATCGGGGATAGATGTGCTTTCATGATCTTTCAGTAGCTTGAGGAAAACACCGGTGGATTCAGGCTGCAATTGAATGATGATACTGAAAAGATCGTCCACCAGATTACAGGGGTATGGAATTCCCCGCTCGTTGACCTCTGTTATATGGCGGTGGGACAAAGCCGAGAACCAGATCTCTATTCCGTATGAGCCTGCAATCTCTTTGAATCCTTCCAGGATGCTCCTTTCCGTCTTTTCAAAGTCAATGCCGTCCACAAGGAGTACATCGGGGCTGAAATCCATATTCTCCGCCAGGTTTTTGATATTCTCTTTCAGGCGGTTAAGCTCGAAACTCTGATTTAGATAGGCCAGGATCACCCGGTTTCTGTCAACCATGTCTCGGTATCCGCTTTCGATCTCCAGGCCCAGTGCCCTCACAAGGTCAGAATAGATGACATTATAATAAGCCACCACCTTCTCGGGTTCCTCTTCGAGGGAAACATGAACCAACTTCTCTCCTCGAAATATTCTGTCCAGGGCAATATGGATAAGACAGGCCGTTTTCCCGACCCCGGCCCTGGCAATAAGTACCCCCAGATGGCCTGGTCCCAAGTCCTTTTTTGTGGAGAACTCTAAAATTTTCAGCGGACTTACCGACATAAAATCTTTCATCACCTGTTCCCCCCTTTGTCTTTTAAGCGCTTTTTCAGTTCTTCGGCCAAGGTCTCCGGCAGCCTTGAGTAGCGGGTGAACTCCATGGTGAACTCGGCCTTGCCTTGCGTAAGGGACCTCAAGGCAGTGGCGTATCCAAACATCTCTGCCAGAGGGACTTCCGCTTCAATGGTGCTGAAAAGACCATCCTCCGTGGAGCTCATGATCAACCCCCGGCGCTGGTTGAGAGAAGACATTACATTACCCTGAAATTCGGAGGGTGTTTCTACCGAAACCTTCATGATTGGTTCCAGGATCACGGGCTTGGCCTTCATGTAAGCCTGCTTGAATGCCCCTATGGCTGCCTGGGAGAAGGCTATTTCAGAGGAGTCCACGCTATGAGACTTCCCGTCGAGGAGGGTAACCTTCAGGCCGACCACAGGGAACCCAAGCAAGAGGCCTTTTTTAAGACAGGACTGGAATCCCTTGTCAACGGCCGGGATGAATTCAGAGGGAATGACTCCCCCTTTTACCTTATTGTCGAATTCATATGTTTCTTCCTTTGAAGGAGCCATGAATCCCGCCACCCGCCCGAATTGACCCGCACCGCCTGTCTGTTTTTTGTGGGTGTAATCAAAGGGGGCTTCCCTGGTAATGGTCTCCCTGTATGCGACTTGGGGGATACCGGTGGTCACCTTGGCGTTGAACTCCCGCTTCATCCTCTCCACATAAACGTCTAAATGAAGCTCCCCCATCCCGGAAATAATCGTCTCGCCCGATTCTTCGTCCACATGGGAGCGGAATGTTGGATCCTCCTTAATGAACCGGCCGAGGGCCTTGGCCATATTGGCCTGCGACCTGCTATCTTCCGGGGCGAGGGTAAGGGAGATGACAGGCTCTGGCACAAACATGGAGGACATACTGTAATTCAGTCTGCCGTCAGTAAAGGTGTCTCCGGAAAAACAGTCCACACCGAAAAGGGCTACAATATCGCCCGCATGCGCCCTGGTGATATCTTCCATTTTATCGGCATGCATACGTACCACGCGCCCTACTTTTATCTTTTTCCTGCTCCTTGTAATGATAAGATCGTCTCCTTTCCCTATGGAGCCCTGGTAGATCCTTAGATAAGTCAACTGCCCGTAAGGGGTGACCTCCAGTTTGAAGGCCAGGGCCACAGTGGGCCTCTCTGGATCGGCTACCAGCACCACTTCCTTCTCATTATCATCCAGGTCCAGTGCGGTGCTGGTCACCTCCGATGGATCGGGGAGGTAGAGGTTGACTGCATCCAGCACAGGTTGAACGCCGATATTCTTATAGGCTGATCCAACAAAGACCGGGGTGAGCTGGCGCGAAAGGGTCCCTGCCCTGACCGCCCTCTGGATTTGCTCTTCATTGATCCGATCTTCGAGGATCGCCTCGGTGAGTTCGTCGGAAAAAATGGATGCAGCATCCAGGAGTTCCTCTCGGCGGATCTCCGCTTCTTTTCGCAGGTCTTTGGGGATCTCCTCCTCCCTCACTTCCTCACCGCTTGATCCCTCAAAGTAAAGGGCTTTCATGGCAACCAAGTCCACCATGCCTCTGAAACCGCTCTCCAGTCCCATAGGGATCTGCATGAGCACGGCATTGTGCCCCAGTTTTTGTCGGAGCTGATCCACCACCCTGTACGGATCGGCCCCGGAGCGGTCGCATTTGTTGATGAAAGCGATTCTCGGGACCTTGTACCGGTTCATTTGCCGGTTCACGGTAAGGGATTGGGACTGTACCCCTCCCACCGCGCATAGGATAAGGATTGCGCCATCCAGGACTCGAAGGGCCCGCTCCACCTCGATAGTGAAATCCACATGGCCCGGGGTGTCTATGATGTTGATCCTGTACCCCTTCCATTCGCAATAGGTGGCGGCAGAGGAAATGGTAATCCCCCTTTCCTTCTCCAACTCCATGGAATCCATAGTAGCCCCCACCCCGTCCTTTCCCTTGACTTCATGGATGGCGAAGATCCGCTTGGTATAATAGAGCACCCTTTCTGTCAGGGTGGTTTTTCCGGAATCGATGTGTGCGCTGATTCCTATGTTTCTCAGTTTGTTGATTTTTTCCCCCATTGAACGTTATACCCCACTCAACGACAAAGGAGGGCCCATGGTGATGGACCCTCCTTGCCGTTTAACCTTCCTCTCGTGCCTACTTCAACTTCTCCTTCAAGGCATCAACAACATTGAAGAGATCATCCACTACGCCATAGTCGGCAACCCTGAATATGGGGGCCTTTGGGTCTTTATTAACAGCTATTACGGTGCCGGCACCGCTTATGCCTGCCACGTGCTGAAAGGCACCGCTTATACCAAAGGCCAAGTACACCTTCGGTTTTACTGACTTGCCTGATGTCCCCACCTGATGATATTTGGGCAGCCAGTTCTTGTCAACGATGGGGCGGGAGCAGGAAAGAACTCCTCCCATTAGGTCCGCAAGCTCCCTAACAACCTCAATATTTTCGGCCTCACCCACACCTCTTCCAATGGAAACCAGTAGGTCGGCCTGGGTGATGTCCAGTTCACCGGCTCCGGCCTCCTCGAATCCGATGAACTCCTTTGACGGTTCCGGCAGGTCAGAGGGGAGTTCTTTTTTGATTATCTCCCCTTCCTGTTCCCCTATCTCCTCAGGGGTAAAAGAGCCGGGCCTTACGGTAATCAGATAGCTCTTGGATTCCCGGAAGGAGACTTTTGTAAAGATTTTGCCGCTGTATATCTGCCGGATAACCGAAGGACGTCCGTCTTCGACCTGGATATCCACACAGTCCGTGGCCAGGGGGTATCCTGTCTTTATGGCGAGGGCCGGGGCAAAGTCCATGCCCCAGGAGGTATGTCCCATGAGGGTGATGAATGGCTCATATTCCTCTATTAGCCCGGAGATGACCTCCTTGTAAAGGTCTCCATCAAAGTTCTTCAGGCGTTCATGTTCGAACAGGAGAATAGTGTCAGCCCATTTTTTGATCTCATCTGCCAGTGCTTCATCTCCCCCCAGCACCACGGCCGTAAGCTTGTGAGAGAGGTCTTTGCATAGTGTATTTGCCTTGAAAAGCATTTCAAAGGTGATGTCCCTGAGCTCACCCTGTCTGTGTTCCGCTATGACAAATATGGTACCCATTTAAACGCTCACCCCCTTCTCTTTCATGATGCGGAGTATCTCTTCCGCCACTGTTGCCGCATCTCCTTCTATGATTTCCGCACCCTCGGTTTCAGGTGGCAGGAACACCTCTTCCACGACCGTTCGGGCAGAGAGATCATCTTCGGAAAGACCAAGGTCCGTGACGGGCAGGACCTGCAGTTCTTTTTTCGCTGCCTTCCTGATGCCCATGATGGAGACATATCTAGGCTCGTTAATGCCTGTCTGAATGCTCAGGAGGGCCGGGAATCTGATCTTCAGGACTTCATCAACTCCCCCCTCAAGCTCCACCTTTATGTTAGCCTCGTCTCCTTCAATATCCACATGGTTTACTACCGCTGCTCGGGCAATGCCAAGGTGTTCGGCAAGCATGCTACCCACTATCCCATAGTTGTCATCATCGGCCTGAACGCCTGTGAGCACCAAGTCATACTCCAGGCCCTTGATCACTTCTGCAAGGATTTTTGAAATGACGAACCCGTCCAGTGAAAGGTCTCCCGGGTCGACCCTGATCGCCTTTTCCGCACCCATTGCCAGGCATCTTCTCAGGACCTCTTCGTCATCTTCACTGCCGACAGTGACAGCGGTTACCGCGCCGCCGAACTTCTCCACGATCTGAATGGCCTCCTCCACCGCATAGTTGTCCCATTCGTTAAGGACATAGGCCAGCATGTCTTTACTTACGTCCTTCTTGGACGCATCGATCTCCAGATCCACTTCTTGGGTCATGGGGACCCTTTTGACACACACGACAACATTCATGCCTTCCACCTCCTTACCCGGGTTAACCGGAAAATTAGTAACGCTTTACTCTGATATGCCTCACATCACACCAGGTATCTGAGCTATTCCCAAAACAGGGCGCCCTCCCGACAATCGCGTCCGAGAAGCCCTCCTGCCCCGCCTGAGAGTGAATGCTCACTCCTTGCTCCTGCGGGGGGTTGGTTCATATCCTTGTGAGGTGATAGCGGGCTACCGGGACGATACTCTCAGCGATTTCTCTGCGCAAGGCGATGGCATTGATAGGCGTGTACCGCGCCAGCTTCCTAAGACCCATCAATTGTGTCCGGAGTTCCTCGCCCTCAGAGATGGCCGCAAAGACCTGCCTTGCCATCAGGTCGACCTTGGGGAAGGCGTCATTGATATAGGCCCTGGTTGCGGCCACATGAATCCTTGCCTTTTCTTCGCCTTCTTTCTGGAGTTTTTTCAGGGCCCGGAGCAGGGCACTCTCCATGGCAAAAATCTCGATAATCATGTCGGCGATAAGGGCCACGATTTCCTGCTCCCCTGCCAGTTTTTGCATATATTTCTGCACCGAGGCGCCGGCGCTCAGGAGAGCGATTTTTTTGGCCATGGAAACCATTTTCCGCTCCTCTTCAAGGACTCCTTCTGCCGTTTCCATGCTTGGCCTGAATGTGAGAAGCTCCTCTGTCAACTTCTTGATGGTATCGAGCAGGGGAAGCTCGCCTTTCAGCCCGGCCCTCATGAGCAGGTCCACTATCAGGAGCCGGTTGATCTCGTTTGTCCCTTCCCAGATTCGGTTGATCCTGGAATCCCTGTAGGCCGTTTCCACCGGATTGCCCTTGATATAACCATAGCCACCCATGATCTGTACACACTCGTCGGCCACAAAATCGAGCATCTCCGAGCCGAAAACCTTGTTGATGGAGCACTCTAAGGCGTATTTTCTGAGGGCCTCGCCCGTCTTCTTGCCTGCCTCCTCGGAGGTGGGATCGATGCCTTCCAGGGCCAGATCGAGGAGACGGGCGGTGCGATAGACCATGCTCTCGTTCACATACGTCCTTATGACCATCTCCGCGATCTTATGTTTGATCAGGCCGAACTCGCAGATCGGCTTTCCGAATTGTATCCGGCCCTTGGCATACTTGACGGCCTCGGCGATCAGGAGCTTTGCTCCCCCCACCGTGCCTGCGCCCAGTTTGTACCTGCCAATGTTCAGGGTATTCAGGGCAACCACATGGCCCCTGCCCACTTCCCCGAGGACGTTTTCCACGGGTACCTTTACATCCTTAAAGATAACGGCACGTGTGGAGCTGCCATGCACGCCCATCTTTTCCTCTTCCGCGTCTACAGAGACCCCTTCCCATTGTCTTTCCACGATGAAGCTGGTGAATTGGGTCCCGTCCACTTGTGCGTAGGTAATAAAGAGGTCTGCAAAGCCGGCATTGCTGATGAACTGCTTTTGACCATTCAGGACATAGTACTTCCCGTCCTCAGAGAGCACAGCGGTAGTCTCGGCCCCTAAGGCGTCAGAGCCGTGCTGGGGTTCTGTCAGGGCATAGGCCCCGATCATTTCAGCAGAGGCCAATTTGGGGAGGTACTTTTTTTTCTGTTCGGGTGAGCCGAAAAGCACGAGAGGGAGGCTTCCGATTCCCGTCTGGACGCCGTAGGATACGAAAAACCCGGAGGTACCCCGGCTCAGGTGCTCTGTTATGAGGCTCGAGCTGACTTTGTCAAGCCCCGCACCTCCATAGATTTCGGGCATTTCGGCACCCAGAAAATCAAGATCCGCCGCCTTTTTCAAGAGGCTTTTGATAAGATCGGGGTCCAGCACCCCCAGCTCTTCCCATCTGGTATCAAGCTCCCCCTGGCCAAATTCCTCGGCAGACTGTGCAATCATCTTTTGTTCACTGGTAAAATCCTCAGGGGTGAAGATCTCTTCCGGTAGTGCATCGGTGATCAAAAATTCGCCGCCTTTAAAAAGCTTTTCTTTTGCCATTTCTATTTCTCCTTCAATAGTCCTCAATTTCAAAAATTGCAGCAGCGCCCATTCCGAAGCCGATACACATGGAAACGAGGCCCCAGCGCAGCTTTCTCTCCTGCATCTCGTAAATTAACTGCGTGGTCAGTTTGGCGCCCGTACAGCCCAGAGGGTGGCCCAGTGCGATGGCACCACCGTTGACATTGGTAATCTCCTCATTTATCCCCAATTCCCTGATGCAATAAATAGCCTGGGCCGCAAAGGCCTCGTTCAATTCGATCAACTCCATCTGGTCCAGCTTCATCCCCGCAATCTTTAGCACCTTGGGGATGGCCACTGCAGGCCCAACCCCCATGTACTCGGGCGGGCAGCCCTCCACCGCATGGTACCTGAATGTAGCCATCGGCTTCAGGCCAAGTTCCAGTGCCTTCTCTTTGGACATGAGCACGACCCCTGCCGCGCCGTCGCTGGTCTGGGAGGAGTTGCCGGCGGTCACCGTGCCATTCGGCTTGAAGGCGGGCCGGATGTGGGAAATACCCTCTTTGGTGGTACCGAAACGGACGCCTTCATCCGTATCGAACAGAACCTCTTCGAACTCGAAATGACCGTTTGGCAACTGCTTCTGCTTCTTGACCTTGATAGGGACAATCTGACTCTTGAACCTCCCCTCCTTCACGGCCGCTTCTGCCTTCTGCTGGCTCTTCGCTCCAAACTCGTCCTGCTCGTCGCGGCCTATATTGTACCGCTCGGCCACATTCTCCGCTGTCAGACCCATGCCCGTAAAGGCGCCGGGCCTCGTGTCCACGAGGGCGGGATTGGGATACATCATGCTGCCGCCCATGGGAATCTGGCTCATGCTTTCCACGCCCCCCGCAATTACTACGTCGGAGTATCCGCACATGATTTTCTCCGCGCCGATGGCGATGGCCTGGAGCCCTGAAGAGCAGAAACGGTTGACTGTCATCCCGGGTATCCTGTCCGGCCATCCCATGGACATCACAAGGACTCTCCCCAGGTTGAGCCCCTGGGTGGCCTCCGGAAAAGTGCACCCGATGATGACATCATCAATGAGCTGGGGGTCCAGGTCTCCCGCCCTTCTGAGGAGATCCCCCAAGACAGTGCAGCCCATGTGCTCCGGCCGCGTATCCTTGAGCATTCCTCGGGGGGCCTTTCCGACCGCGGTCCTGCAGGCGGCGACAATGACGGCTTCTCTCATTTTATTGTCCTCCCTTAATAGAGATGGTCCACTGGTAAAACGTCTGGCTTGTAAAAGGTTCAATCCGCGATTGAATCATCACCGATTTCCTAATTCCTCAAGGGTTTGCCGGTAGTGAGCATGTGTTGCATACGGGCTTGGGTCTTGGGGTCCCCACAGAGGCTCAAGAAGGCCTCCCTTTCCAGATCCAGGAGGTACTGTTCGGTCACTTTTGTATCTGCAAGGACATTTCCTCCGCACAGCACATACCCCACCTTTGTGGAAACCGTTACATCATGATCCGTAATGTAGCCGGATTCGTGCATGGTCCAGAGAGCGAGCTTGATCATGGCAAAGGTATTTTCCCCTGCAACGCGGATCCCATCCAGCGGCCTCGGGGGCGTATAGCCCTCCATGTTCATGGCCAAGACCGTATTCTTGGCATCCTGTATCAGGTAGTCCCGGTTAACGGTCATCTTGTCCGTTGGCCTCAGGTAACCCAGCTTTACAGCCTCGGGTCCGGAGGTGGCCACCTTTGCCATGGCAATGGTTTCAAAGGCCCGGGCAACAAAGGGCATCAACTCGATCTGTTTGGGATAAATTCCACCTTTCTGCACTTCGAACAGGTGCTCTGTATTGCGGATCAGCATTTCCTTGCATCCGCCTCCAGCCGGGAGCACGCCCACGCCCACTTCCACTAGGCCCATATAGGTCTCAGCGGCATAGCGCACCCGGTCTGCGGCCAGGCAGACCTCGCAACCCCCGCCTAAGGCCATGCCCGCGGGTGCTGCGACAACAGGTTTATCCAGGTATTTCAACTTCATGAGGGCATCCTGGAGACTCTTGATCGCCCATTCCAGGTCATCCCATTCTTCTTCCTGTGCCGCAAAGAGGACCATCACGAGGTTTGCACCTACGGAGAAGTTCTCGGCGTGATTCGCAATCACAAGGCCCTCGAAATCCTTGCTCACGATATCCGCGGACTGATTTATCATGGTGATTATGTCATTCCCTATGGCGTTCATCTTGGTATGGAACTCGAGGCATGCAACGCCATCCCCAATATCCACAAGGGTGGCGCCCGTGTTTCCGGCCACCTTCTTTTCTCTCTCCTTGAGAGATGGAAGAAGGATGATACCCGGTTTCAAAGGGGCCTCCCGGTAGTCCTTGGCGGCTTGGTCGTAGTAGTAGAGCTTTCCGGCTTCTCGCCTGTAAAACGATTCCTTGCCCCCATCAAGCATTTCTTCCACCCACGAGGGGATCTCATAGCCAGCCTCTTTCATTTTGGCAACCGACTTGGAGACCCCTATGGCATCCCAGGTCTCAAAGGGCCCCATCTTGCGGGCAAAACCCCATTTCAGCGCGTTGTCCACATTCAGGATGTCGTCGGCGATCTCCGGGATACGGTTGGCTGAATATATGAGGGTCTCCGACAGGGTACGGAAGGTAAATCGACCTGCCAGGTCATCGGCATAATAAAGAGATTTGATTTTTTCGGCCGTTCCCGAGAGGTTCTTGGCGGCATCCAGAGAAGAGAGCTTGACCTTCTCCTGGGGGGTATACTCGAGGGTGTTGTAGTCAAGGGACAGGATCACCTTCTTACCCTCACTGTCCTTGCTCTTTTTATAAAATCCCTGTTTGGTTTTCTCACCCAGGAGACCTTTTTCCACCATCTCCTGGATAAATTGGGGCGGCCTGAACATGTCTCGCTTCTCATCATCCGGTGCACCTTGGTAAACATTGTCGGCCACATGGAGAAGGGTATCCAGCCCTACCAGGTCCGCTGTTCTGAAAGAGGCGCTCTTGGGATTGCCCACTACCGGGCCCGTTAGCTTGTCAACGGCCTCGATGCTCAATCCCAGATCCAGCATCGCCTGGATCACCGCGAACATGCCGAAAGTCCCGATCCGGTTGGCTATGAAGTTAGGAGTGTCCTTGGCGTAGACAATGCCCTTGCCCAGTATCCTTTCGCACACATCGGACAGGGTATCCACTACCTCGGGAAGGGTGTCGGGGCCGGGTACGATCTCCAGGAGCTTCATATACCTTGGGGGATTGAAGAAGTGGGTGATGGCGAAATGCTTTCTGAAGTTTTCCGACCTGCCTTCGCACATCTCTTTAGCCGGTATGCCCGACGTATTGGAGGTCACAATAGTCCCCGGCGTGAGCACGTCCTCCAGTTTCTCAAAGACGTTCTTCTTGATGTCCAGCCTTTCAACAACCACCTCAATGATCCAGTCCACATCACTCAGCCATTTCAGGTTGTCCGAGATGTTGCCCAGGGTGATCAGTTTGGCATTCTCCGGTACGTAAAAGGAGGCGGGCCTTGATTTGAGCGCCTGGTTCAAGCCGTTCTGGGCGAATTTGTTCCTGAATGCCGGGCTCTCCTCGGTCAGCCCCCTCTTTTTGTCATCCTCTGTGAGTTCAGGGGGGACAATATCCAGCAATATCGTCTCAAAACCCACATTGGCCGTCTGGGCGGCTATGGTCGCTCCCATGACTCCAGCCCCGATCACACCGACTTTCTTTATCCTTTTATCCATGTAATGACCTCCCTCAGAGATCCCGCCATGCACATCTCAGCGGATGATGATGGGATAAATTATGAATGAGCTTTCATTCATTTTCTTGGGAACGTAACATAGGCTAACAAGCAAGTCAATGGTTTTTTGCAACTATTTCCCCTTAATCTCCATTTAACATGTCACCCAGGCTCCCCAGTATGCTCCCCTCGCCCTTACGCGATCCACCTGCTGTGGGCGCATGGGCGAGAATGCGATCCGCCATCCTGGAAAAGGGCAGGCTTTGAAGAAGCACAAGTCCTGTTCCCCTCAAGGTGGCCAAGAATAGGCCCTCCCCTCCAAAAAACATGGACTTCAGGCTACCCGCCCTCTCTATACTGTAATCTATCCCTGTTGTGAAAGCCACCAGGCAGCCGGTGTCAACCCGCAGGAGATCGCCCTGCAATTTCTTCTTGATCACGGTCCCTCCTGCATGCACAAACACCATGCCGTCTCCGCGCAGGCGCTGGAGGATAAACCCCTCCCCGCCAAAGAACCCTGCTCCCAATCGTTTTGTGAAGGCGATTCCTACTTCGGTTCCCAGAGCCGCCGCCAGAAAGGCATCTTTCTGGCACAGGAGTTCACCGCCGACTTTCTTCAGATCCACAGGAACTATCTTTCCCGGGTAGGGAGCTGCGAAGGCCACCCTCCTTTTCCCGCGTCCCTGGTTGGTGAAATGGGTGAGAAAAAGGGATTCCCCGGTCAAAATGCGCTTGCCCACATTCAGGAGCTTGCTCATAACTCCCTTCTCCGCCTTGGACCCGTCCCCCATGCGAGTCTCAAACACGATCCCATCATCCATATAATTCATGGCCCCTGCCTCGGCAATCACAGTCTCACCCGGGTCAAGCTCCACCTCCACGATTTGAATATCGTCCCCCAGTATCTCATAGTCCACTTCGTGACACTCCATGGTATCCTCCTTAAAGCTCCTTTGTGCGCCCCCATATTGCCTCTTCCCTGATATGGGGGTGCGGAAAAGACATCACCACGCCTGGTGCAGGCAGGGGTGTCTTTTATCGAGACTCTCCTATGCCATGGACCCGCCATCAACTGTAATAATCTCTCCCGTCACAAAATCAGAGAGAGAGGAGGCAAGAAAAAGCACGGTTCCTACCACGTCTTCTGTCTCCGCAATCCGGCCCATAGGAATCGTTCTTGTGATCTCTTTTAGGATCTTCTCGTCGCTCCAGAAAGGTTGGCTGAAGGGAGTGCGCACTACACAGGGGGCTACGGCGTTTACATTTATCTTGTCCCGGGCAAGCTCCACTGCCAGGACCTTTGTGAGCATCTCCACACCTGCCTTGGCCACACAGTAGATGCCCATGCCAATGGCGGCCTTATGGGCGGCGATAGAGCTGATATTGATGATTTTGCCCCCTCCGCCTTTTTTCATGAGCGGCACCGCCTGTCTTGTCACCAGATAGGTCCCTTTGAGATTTGTCTCGATGATTTTGTCCCACAGGGACTCCGGGGCCTCTGAAACGGACGGGGTCAGGATATTCATGCCCACGTTATTGACAAGGACATCCAGCGTTCCAAAACGCGCCTCCACCTCCTGGAACAGGGCCGTCACCTCTTCCGATTTCGCCACATGCGCGGCCCAAGTCATCACCTCCAAGCCTTTTTCCCGGAAATCCTCCGCGGCCTGATCGAGGTTCTCCTGCTTTCTGCCGCAGATGGCAACACGTGCGCCCTCCTCCGCCATTGCAACGGCTATGGCCTTGCCCAGTCCGCGGCTGCCACCGGTCACCACTACCACTTTGCCCGATAGACCAAGGTCCCGCTTTCCCATAAGAGCCTCCTTTTTCAGGGATGAAAACAATTAAAGATCGCAACCGTTTACTCCTCTAAAAAGGGTCCCCATGTCATACTTTTAAATATCCAGACTGATAGAAAGCGATTAATATAATTGTTCATCCGATTTTTGCGTACCTTGATAGTTGATCTGTTATTCCCATCAAAGGGCATAAAGTCTTTTCTGAGTGACTGTCGG
>JAOZOW010000075.1:0-2347 GCA_029933075.1 Deltaproteobacteria bacterium
GCATTGTCAACCATTAAAAAATATGGGTTGACAATAAATGGCCGAGTGGATATGGAGCATCTGCAGAGAAGATTTGATCCCTCGGAATGTACATCAATAATGGAAACCAAGAGTAGATTATTATCATACCTCAAACAGAAAAAGGGCGCCTGGGTATCTGGAGAGTATTTGAGCGGCCATCTTCAGGTGACCCGGTCGGCCGTATGGAAACAGGTCCGAAGGCTGAGGGAGGAGGGCTATGTCATCCGGTCCTCTCCCAGAAAGGGCTACCTGCTTCTCGGGGCCCCTGAGCTGCTCTTACCCCATGAAATCCGGGAGAATCTTCCCTGTAGGTCCTTTGGCAGGCAGGAGATTGTTTATTGCAGGGAGACGGAGTCCACCAACAGCAAGGCAAAGGAGCTGGCTGCAAAGGGCGCTCCAGAGGGCACGCTGGTGGTTGCCGAAGCCCAGACAGGGGGCAGAGGCAGGCGGGGAAGAACTTGGTATTCACCTTCAGGGGAGGGTATCTACGCTACTGTGATTTTGAGACCGAGGCTTTCTCTTACAGAGGCGCCCAAGATCACCTTTATGGCTGCAGTGGCAGCAGCAGAGGCCCTGATGGGGGAGGGGGGGCTGGAGGTCTCCATAAAGTGGCCTAACGATGTCATAGCGGGTGGAAAGAAGATCGCCGGAATCCTTGTGGAGATAGGCACCGAGATGGATGTCATGGATTTTGCGGTGGTGGGGCTTGGACTGAATGTCCACACCCGGCGTTTTCCCCCTGAGCTTAGGGGAAAGGCCACGTCCTTTTTCCTGGAAGCCGGTAAAACGATCTCCAGGGTCCGCCTCCTCCAAGAATACCTCGGACAACTGGAAAAATATTACACTATGTCTAAAGAAACCGGATTCACCGCTGTGTTGGACCGGTGGCGCGAGCTGGCGGACCTGACCCATCGGCTGGTAGAGGTTGATCTTATCAACAGCCGGGTGAGGGGAAGGGTACGGGGTATCAATGGGGACGGCGCACTGATCCTTGAGGATGATCAGGGAAACCTGAACAGGATACTCTCGGGAGATCTGATCTTACTGGACCAGAGGAGGCAGGCTTAGATGGATGAGGGAGCGGTACGGAAAATGCTCACCTTCGATAGAGAGCATATTTGGCATCCTTATACCTCCATGGTGGCGCCGCTTTCTGTTTATCCGGTGAGTTCTGCACAAGGGGTGTATCTCACACTCCATGATGGACGCCGACTGGTGGATGGTATGTCCTCATGGTGGGCCGCCATTCATGGTTACAACCATCCCGTTCTCAACGAGGCCGTAAACAGACAAGTGGAAAAGATGAGCCACGTAATGTTCGGCGGCCTGACCCATGAACCAGCCGTTGAATTGGCATCGCTCCTCCTTGAACTTACTCCCGGGCCGCTGGAAAAAGTCTTTTTCTGCGATTCAGGCTCGGTGTCGGTCGAAGTGGCAATCAAGATGGCCATTCAATACTGGTTTGCCCAGGGCAAGAGCCAGAAGCACAAGCTCCTCACGGTCCGCTTCGGGTATCACGGAGATACCTTCGGCGCCATGGCGGTCTGCGATCCCGTGACAGGGATGCATGAGATGTTCAGGGGCATCCTGCCCGCGCATTTTTTCGCGGATGCGCCCCGCTGCCCCTTCGGCGGTGAATGGGATGAAGGGGATGTTGACACCCTCCAGCAGATACTGAGCCGTCACCACCACGAGATAGCAGCGATCATCCTTGAGCCCATCGTGCAGGGTGCCGGCGGCATGCGGATCTATTCTCCTCAGTATCTGCGGCGTGTGCGCGAGCTTTCCGAGACGTTCAACGTACTCCTGATTCTCGATGAAATCGCCACCGGGTTCGGCCGCACAGGGAAGCTGTTTGCATGTGAACACGCGGGGATCTCACCTGATATCATGTGCGTGGGCAAGGCCCTGACAGGGGGCTATATGAGCCTTGCAGCCACCCTGACTACCGAAAAAGTATGCAGGGGAATCTCGGCGGACGGGAAGGGCGTGCTCATGCATGGCCCTACCTTCATGGCGAATCCTCTTGCCTGCGCCGTGGCAGCCGCCAGTATCCGTCTGCTCATGTCGAGTCCCTGGCAGAAGCGGGTCATGAGGATCGAAAGCCAGCTCCAGGAGGAGCTGGCTCCCTGCCGCAGGCTTTCCCATGTCTCTGATGTGCGCGTGCTGGGAGCCATCGGAGTCATCGAGCTTGAAAGGGAGGTGGACATGGCAAAGATCCAGAAGGAGTTCGTTGACAGAGGTGTCTGGATCCGGCCCTTCGGGAAATTGGTCTACACCATGCCCCCCTTTATCATCCGGGAAGATGAGCTGAGGAAGGTCACGA
>JAOZOW010000075.1:2447-12333 GCA_029933075.1 Deltaproteobacteria bacterium
GTGCGGGTGGGAACCAGGAGGCTTATCAATTTTTGTTCCAATGATTATCTGGGGCTTTCAAAGCATCCGCTTCTCAGGCGGAGGGCAGCGGAGTACATGGAGCGCTACGGCTGCGGTTCCACGGCTTCACGGCTCATCTGCGGAACCTTGGATTGTATTGATTCTGTTGAGAAGAAACTGGCGAGGCTGAAAGGCACGGAGTCGGCGCTGATATTGAACAGCGGGTTTCAGGCCAACGTGAGCATTACTCCCACCCTGGCGGATCGGCGGAGCTTGATTGTATCTGACAGCCTGAACCACAGCAGCATTGTGCAGGGTGCATTGCTTTCGCGGTGTCGGATCTGCCTCTACCAGCACAATGATCTCGAGGATCTTCGCAGAGTTCTAAGGGATAATGAGCCCAGGGGCTATTCCCGAATCATCATTGTCACGGAATCTGTATTCAGTGTGGACGGGGACCAGAGCAGCGTAGAGGGTTTGGTGGATTTGGCTCGAGAATTCAATGCGTTCCTTATTGTGGATGACGCCCATGCCACAGGCGTTTTAGGTGAAAGGGGCATGGGGCTTACCTGCGGAAAGGGGGTGGACCTGACAGTCGGGACCTTCGGCAAGGCCTTGGGCTCATTTGGCGCCTATGTGACCTGTTCATCAACCGTGCGTGATTACCTGGTCAATTTTTGTAAAGGATTTATTTATACCACAGCTCTCCCGCCTCCGGTGGTCGGAGCCATAGATGCCGCTCTGGACCTGATACCGGAGATGGAGGATGCGCGTGCGGCCCTTCATCGTAAAGGGGATTTCGTCAGGTCTGCGCTTCAAGCCTTGGGATGGAGCACCGGCGCTTCCACCACTCAGATCATTCCCGTGATAGTGGGAGATGAGCGCGACACGCTCATGCTTTCCCAATGGCTGGAGCGCAAGGGCATTCTTGCGGTGGCCCTCCGCCCCCCCACTGTGGAGCCGGGAAAGTCGAGAATTCGGATATCGCTCTCCGCAGGGCATAAAGAGGAACATGTGGAGCAATTGATAGAAGCCTTCAAGTCATGGCAGAGGCAGATATGAACCGAGGTGGGCTGCCGGAGAAAATCTTCGTCACCGGCACAGATACGGAGGTGGGAAAGAGTCTGGTATCCGCTGTTCTTATGGCAGGGCTGGAGGGGAGATACTGGAAGCCGATACAGGCGGGCCTGGAGGATATTACGGATACAGAGTGGATTCGAAAAGTGACTGAGCTGCCGGTGGATCATTTTTTACCGGAGCTCTACAGGCTAAGGCTACCTTTATCTCCTCATGCGGCCGCAAGGGCGGAAGGTGTCCGGATAGAGCTGGAGAGATTCAATCTTCCTGAGACCGAAGGAAGCCTCGTGGTGGAGGGAGCAGGGGGGGTCATGGTTCCACTGGACGAACGCCATTTCATGCTTGACCTTATGAAGAAGCTCGGCATTCCGGTTCTGCTTGTGGCACGGAGTGGTCTTGGAACAATTAACCATACTCTTCTTTCTCTGGAGAAATTGAGGGGGGCGGGTCTGGCCCTCGTGGGTGTGGTAATGAACGGCGAAAAAAATCCGGGGAACAGGGAGGCCATTGAATTCTACGGCCGAGTGAAAGTGATTGCGGAGATAGAGCCGCTGAATACACTGAATCCCGAGATCTTGAGGCAGCTCTTTGAGCGGATGGTGATGGGTGTGGGTGACTGGGGGATTGATTCCTCATTAGAGTTTGCGGGTTAGAAAACCGCGGTATCCCATCGACCATTGTGCAGGGGCTCTACCCTGTAAAAGGGGGATTTTTGTTGACATTATTACGATAACCGACTACGATTGGCGATATGGAGCCCGATATCAAAATTATTCTTAGAGAGATTCTGTTGGGTTTTTGGAAGGTCCATATCTTGCACCATGCTGCCGAAGGGCCGGTGGTGGGGCAATGGATGCTCCAGGAATTGCGCCGTCATGGATACGAGGTCAGCCCGGGGACAATGTATCCTCTGCTCCAGCGGATGGAGCGCAACGGCTGGCTGCGCTCCGAGGTGAACCCCGAGGGCGGTCCTCGCGCCCGGAAAAGCTACTACCTTACACAAAGGGGGCATGAAGTGCTCGAGTTTCTCCGGGAGCGGGTGGAGGAGTTGTGGATGGAGATCACCAATGAAGCCGAGCACTGATTTCGGAGCAGATGGACCCGGGGGATGGGGGGGGAACCGGGCTTCGGTCCCCTCCATTGAGATAAAAAATATCACAGTGCGCTTTGAGGGGAAAATGATCTTAGAGGATTTTTCCCTTCACGTGAACTCCGGGGAAAAGGTGGTGCTCACGGGGGAGTCCGGACTCGGCAAGTCCACGGTGCTGCGTAGTGTGCTGGGTTTCGTGATCCCGGTTGAGGGTTCGATTTTCATCAACGGACAACCCCTGAGTCCGGAGACGGTTTGGAGATTACGAACCTTCCTGGCCTATGTCCCCCAGGAACCGAACTTGGGCTCGGGCCCGCTTCGGGAATGGCTGGAACGCCCTTTCACTTATCGGGCCAATAGCGGGTTGCGGAAAAACCTGGATCGCATCCCTGAATTGTTCGACAGGTTCCTCCTTTCAATGGATCTCCTTGAGAAGGAGGTGAGCACGCTTTCAGGTGGCGAAAAGCAACGGGTGGCCTTGGTCTCCGCCATCCTCCTGGATCGGAAGATTTTCCTTCTGGACGAGCCGACCTCGGCCTTGGACGACTCCAACAGGGATAGAATGATGGACTATCTCCGATCCATTCCGGACCGCGCTGTCCTGGCTGTATCGCATGACCCGGCCCTCCTTGCCCTGGCGGACCGTGTGGTTCGGCTTTCTTGAAACAGGATCCAGCTTCTTGTGCATGAAAAGCAAGCGGGAGGAGAAAGGCTCTTTTCAATAAATCGGGGTATTGTAAAAGGAGACGATCAAGCATGGGGGCAGTCAACATCGGGCCCGGGGCCCTTGCAGCGTATTACGCATTACTAATATTTCCGCTGACGGTCATGGTATGGTTCCGCATACCGATCATAAGCAGGACCATTACTGCCGTAGCCAGGATGACGCTTCAGCTCCTTTTCGTGGGCCTATACCTCCAGGTGGTCTTCAAGCTGAACAATCCCTGGGTCAACTCCCTATGGCTGATACTCATGATAGGGGTGGCCGATTTTTCTATTGCCAGGGGGTGCGGCCTCCGGTTGACCCGATTCGCAATACCTCTTTTCGGCGCCTTGGTGGCCGGCACGGCGATCCCGTTGCTCCTCTTTGTAGGTCCGCTCCTCCAACGGCCCGACCTGATGGATGCCCAGTACGTGATTCCCATTGGAGGCATGATCCTTGGGAACTGTCTTCGTGCCGACATTATCGGCATCAGGAATTTTTATGATGCCGTACAAAAGAGCGACAAGGCCTTTGTCCATGCCCTCTCTCAGGGAGCCCGCCTCCAGGAGGCTGTCAGGCCCTATCTGCGCGACGCATGCCAGGCAGCGCTGTTGCCCACCGTGGCCACCATGGCGACCATCGGGCTGGTAGCCCTTCCGGGAATGATGACGGGTGTGATTCTTGGAGGCACCGATCCCATGACCGCCATCAGGTACCAGATCGCGATCATGATAGCGATCTTCTCCGGTACGGCCATCACGGTGATACTGGCCATCCTGTTGACCGTGAGGAAGGGCTTCACTCCTTACGGGGTACTGGACTTGCAGGCCTTCAAGAGCGCACCCTAATCCCGAAGACCGGTTTTCCAACCCTGCGTATGCTTACCGGAAATACGCACCGCTTCAGGCTTTTGAAGGACGAGATTTCTGTCCGTCAGTCATGATTCCACACCCTTCGAGTGGATCCCCGGTTTCGAAACAATATCAAACGAGCAAAATCCAAATGCCCCAAACTCCACAATGGCGCAAGCGAGCAGGGCCGCACACGGGCTGCAATCTGTTTCCCGACCTTGGGCTCTTGTTTTAAAGGACTGACGTGTTACCTGAACTTGGGTTTGTTGTCCTGGCGTATACAACATGCCGTTCAGAATTCAATGGCAACCTGGACAGTTACCTGATCTGCCTCATCACCTGTACCCCCGTCCCTTTGCGGGTAATCTTCATCATGGAGATACTCCAGGGCGAGAGTGGTGTTCTTCAATATTTGCATCCCGATCGTTGCAAGGTAGCGGTGCTTGGGAAGATCAAGCGCCACTGCTTCATCGGTTCCTTGATAACCCAGTGCAAATGTTGTCTCCTTGCCGAGGATTTCATTAGTGTAGGCCGCCTCCACGTTCCAGGACGCGGGCCTTGCCCCGCTGCCGTCAAAAGCAAGTTCGCCTCTCTTGAATTCATCGAGGGCGCTTACATATTCGACCATAAGGCCAAAAGGCCCATAGTTAAACAGCGCATGGGCCGTGAGACCTTCGACATGATCCTGGATCTCTGCGGGGAGGGCGTCGGTCAGGCCGTCGGAATCGGCAATATTGCTGATCCATCCCACGCCGAGATCAAGCGCCATAGTGTTGGTCTCAAAAGCGTAACCGGCGCTTGCGCCAAAAGAGTTTACCTCTTCATCATTCCCTGTCTCGTCTATGTCCCCGTTGAAGGCATAGACAGAGCTGTGAAATCCTTTGAATTCAAGGCCGAGTTGAACCGCGCTTTCCCTGGTCTCGCCAAGCTCCAGTGTGAGAGGGTCCTGGATCATGTTGCTTTCAAAGGATCCGAAGGGGACATACATTTTCCCGGCTGAGACATAAAGGGGGAATCTCTCGGTGTCCCCAATGGTGACGGTAGCCTCATCCACATCCAGCGGCTCTGTGTCGTCCTCCTCCCAGAGGAGGAGTATATGGGCGGATACCCACTCGCATATCTCCGCATCCAGTCCTACCTCCACCGTAGCCAGGGTGATATCGCTCTCGTCCTCCCCCTCATAGCCGTCTCTTGCAAAGGCCTCCACCTCCACGAGGCCGCTCAGGCTTACCTTTTCGCTCAACTTCCGGAGCAATGGACTGGCGCCTTCTATCTTGGATGCGACGGCTTTTATTTCCTTCAATTCCGCACTCTGTTGCTCGATAATTTTTCTCTGCCCCTCAATCGTCCTCTGCTGTGTGTCGAGCAAGTGCTCCAGACGCTCAATGCGTGCCTTCAGCTTCTCAATCTCAGCGCTTGCCGCTCCTTCCTGCCCGCCGAATGCAGCGTCTATGCCGGTCAACACAATGAATCCCACTACAATACTCGCAAATGCTCGTCTCATTTGAACAAGCCTCCTTTCCTCCGATTTTTCATTGAAAGCCGTGACAGCGTCGGCCCGTGTGACCGCGCACGCTGTTCATCCTCTGATTTACACGGCCTCTCGGCCTGCCCGGACAGGCCCCGCAGAGACAATACTTTCCCTGCGTATGGCGATCTTCCTTGACAGAATCGCTCACAGTTCTTGAAATGATCCCCAGACCCGAACCCCTCAACATCTTGAGTGTCTTTTTGTAGCGCTTGCAGAAGACCTTGACCGCTTTGCAGGCGCCGTGGCTGTTGCAATTAACAGGGCAGAGCACCAGGTCGGCACGTCTCACCATGTTTTCAAGGTTGCTTGTTCCTTTCTTGACACAGCCGTCATGGTATTCGAATCTGCAGCCCATAGACTCGACGGCGCTGCGGTATTGATGGCTTATTTTCGTTACGCCCCCCACCACCAGGACTCTTGTCTTTTGAGACGATCCAGAGACGGCCATTTCTCGATAAACCCAAGGTCTCGAGGGTTGTCTCCCCTCACATTTACCTCCTCACACCTGTTCGGGAGGCTGAAGGCCCACGGCAAGTGCCTAAAGGAGGGCAGCCTGCACCGCAGCCGCACCCTGCATTCCTGCCGGCAAAGCTCCGGTAAATCGACCGTCCCGCCAGGATCAACACCAAGCCCACAATGGCGCAGACAATGATTATCTCACTCATAACCGTGCCTCCTAACCGATCCCAACGCCGAGGAGGCTTCCAGCCTGGAACACCAAAACGGTCACCACGTAGGCCAGGGCAGTGAGCCCTCCGAGTTGAAAGAGCGCCCATTTCCATGAGTTGCTCTCCCTCTTTGTGATGGCGATGGTTGCCATGCAAGGGGCGCTAACGAGGCAGAAGAGCATGATGCAAAAGGCCGCCAACGGGGTGTAGTTGTCTCTCAGTTTCTCCCTGAGCGTCTCGGACTCTTCGTCCGCCTCTCCCACGGAATAGACGATACCCATCTGGGCGACAAAGACCTCCTTGGCGGCAAATGCGCCAATGAGTGCGGTGCCTATCTTCCAGTCAAAGCCCATGGGCCTCAGAATGGGCTCCATGGTACGCCCGATGCGACCGGCAATGCTGTACTGCAGCGCCTCTTCCGCCTCTTCATTGTCAACGGCGGCAAGGCGGCCGGCCTTTTCTTCCTCGCCCTGAATGATAGTTTGGACCATGTGCCGTTCATTTTCAAAACGCGCCTTCTCATCATCGGGCAAGCGGGGAAATGCAGTCATGGCCCACAGGATAATAGAGACCCCCAGAATGATGGTCCCCGCCTTTTTGAGATAGAGCCAGCCGCGCTCCCACATGTGGATCAGCACACCCTTGACAGTGGGCATGCGGTAGGGGGGTAGCTCCATGACAAACGGCACGGATTCCCCTTTGAGAATGGTGCTTCGAAGCAACTTGGCGCTCAGAATCGCCAGGCCAATGCCGGTCATATAGATAATCCAGAGCATACGACCATGCCATGCCTGAGGGAAAAAGGCGGGGATGATCAGGGCGTAGATGGGCAGTCTGGCCCCGCAGCTCATGAGCGGCAGTACCAGCATGGTGGTCAGCCTGTCCCGGCGGTTTTCCAGTGTCCGGGTTGCCATGATAGCGGGAACCGAGCAACCGAACCCTATCATCATGGGAATAAAGCTCTTGCCGTGAAGACCGATATTGTGCATCAGGCGGTCCATGATGAATGCGGCCCGCGCCATGTAGCCAGAATCCTCAAGGATTGCGATGGCAAGAAACAGCAGCAGGATGTTCGGCAGGAACACGATCACACCGCCGACCCCGCCGATGATCCCGTCTACGATAAGCGAGTCTAATATGCTCTCTGAGCCTTCGGGCCACCAGGAATCCACCACGCCGCCCAGCCATCCGAAGAATTCCTCTATCCACCCCATGGGCGGATCGCCCAGGGTGAAGGTGAGGTGAAAGACGAGGTACATTAGGCCCAGAAAGATCGGAAGCCCGAGCACACGGTTTGTGACTACTGCGTCGATCCTGTCCGACATGGTGTGGCGGGCCTCCACGGTGGAGCGCACCGCTTCCTGGCATGCCCCGGATATGAAGCCGTAGCGGGCGCCTGCAATAGCGGTCTCAGGATGTTCGCCTAAGACCTTTTCAATGCGTGAGGCACTTTCCTCAACCAGCGGCCTTATTGCAGGAGAGTTGACCCTTGGCCATATGTCCTTGTCGTTTTCAAGGAGCTTTATGGCCAGCCATCGCGGGTCATACTTCTGCAAGAGAACCATCTCTTTCTGGACGAGCGATTGGATCCCGGAGATCTCTTTCTCGATCTCCCGCCCATAGTTAATCAAGGGCATTTGCAGGCGAGGCCCCCGGATACTCGCTTTGGAAGAAAGGGCGCCTGTGGATGACATCTCCTGGTCGCCATTGATTTTGGATTTGCTTTCGGCGGCCGCCAACACGATGGCGTCGAGAAGTTCTTCCATCCCTTCACCCTTGTGGCCCACGGTTTGCACGATAGGCGCCCCAATGAACCGGGAGAGCTTCTTGATGTCGAATTCATACCCTCGGGCCTTGGCCGTATCTGACATATTGAACGCGAGCACAAGCGGCACCCCCAGTTCCATGAGCTGGACCGCAAGGTACAGGTTGCGCTCGAGGTTGGACGTGTCGATGATATCCACTACAACGTCCGGCTTCTCGTCGATGATAAAATTTCTGGCCACCACCTCATCCTCCGAATAGGCGGTAAGGCTATAGGTGCCGGGCAGGTCGACTACCTGCATCTCAACATCGCCGTGCCGGCAATAACCCACCTTCCGCTCCACGGTGACCCCCGGGTAATTTCCCACATGCTGGCGAGTACCGGTCAGGTTGTTGAATATGGTGGTCTTTCCCGAATTCGGGTTCCCCGCAAGAGCAACAACAATCTTTGATTTCATGGCTTTGGTTTCACCTCCCTATATTGTTCTCGTCTTTCCATCCGGCTAAGTTTGGCAAGCCGTAGAAGTTTAGGTTAGCCGAAAATACTTGGCAAAAAAATTATGCGACAATGATCTTATGGGCCATTCCCCGCCCCAGCATCACACGACTTCCCTTTACCGCAATGACAAACGGCCCATGTCCTGAATTCCGGATCACTTGGATCTCAGCGCCCGGCACCAATCCCATGGCAGCCAGCCGGGCCTGGAGTCCTCGACCGGCCTCCACGGCGATAAGTCGCACTTTCCTGCCGCTTTGGACCATTGTCAACGGCATAAGTCATACCTCCTCATACTCCATCTCCGCCGATTAAATGATTTCCACATCAATACCCTCTGCCTCCGCTTTCCTAAGAGAGAGGTGGTAACCCTTTACCTTTACATCCACCGGGTCGCCCAAAGGCGCGACTCGTTCCACCTCTATCAATGCCCCGGGAGTCACTCCCATCTCCACAATCCGTCTGTTTGTATCCCCGCGGGCCTTGATCTTCACAACCTTGGCCTTCTGGCCTGGTTTCAAATCCTTAAGATTGACAACTGCCATGGGTTTTTGTCCTCCTTGTGTCTTTTTCTTTCTTAGTTCTTCCAGGATCAGGGAGATGCACCTCTCGCAGGTCTGCTGCGTGCTGCCGTGGTCACAGTGATATTGGAAGCCGGCAATCCATTTGGACCCGCCCCGTGGACAAACCTCTACAAACTCGGCGAACTGAATGAGGCGCTCAAGTATGGTCTTGGGGATCGCATGCTCCATCCTGCATGCGGCCTCGTCCGCCTCCTTCTCCTCGATGGTCAAGACATTTACAAAAAAGTCACGCAAGGCCTCGTGGCGGCGGACCACATCCTCGGCAACTGCCCTCCCCTTAGGGGTCAGGGTGATCAAATCATACGGTGCATAATTAATCAGGCCCTTTTCCGCCAGGGAACGGAGCGCGCCCGTCACCGATGAGCCTCCGACTTTGAGCCTTTTTGAAATGTCCTTTGCCCTGGCTGCCTGCTTCTCGGCAATGATATGAAAGATGGCCTCGAGATAGTCTTCCAGGCTTGCGCTGAGTGCTTCGTTTATAACCATTTCTCACCTCGTATGGGGTTGAAAAAGTTCGTCATGCCGAAAAAAATACGGGAAGCCAAATAATCTGTCAACCCCTTTTTTATTTTTCTGTGATTTTTTCTCTATCATGCCGCCTTCAAACACTTTCAGGCGAACTCCTGCCTGCCCCTGCGCCGCCGGGGCGGCAGGCGGCTCTGCCTTGAGGGGATCTGCTGCCGCAAAGGGTGGTGATGAGCGTTTTTCGGTGAAAAAGGTTGACTTTGGGAAAAATTTGCAAATAGCATCCAAAGACCAGGTATGTAGGGACATATGCCATGTTTCTGGATGTCCACCTGGCTTTTCAATATGATCAGGGAGGCCGAAAAGGCAAGCAATTTGAAAAAGGAAACCTCTAAAACCATTTACACTCTCGGCACCAGTAACCGCTCTACGGATGAGTTCTTTTCCCTTCTCAAGGCCTTTGGTATAAGAGGTATCGCTGATGTGAGGAGATTTCCCAGGAGTACGAGGTTTCCTCACTTCAGCAGGGAAAATCTGGAGAAAGAGGCGCGGAGGAGGGAGATCGTCTATTGCTGGCTGGGGGACCTGCTGGGTGGTTTCAGGAGCGGAGGATATGAGGCCTACAGGAAGCAGGCCGCTTATCTTGCCGGAATCGGA
>JAOZOW010000159.1 GCA_029933075.1 Deltaproteobacteria bacterium
AACCCTTCGGCAAGGGGCACTCTTCCCTGCACACCCCTGAAGTGCGCGGATGACCTCGCGATATCCAGGATGGAAAGACCCTCGATGTTCGTTTTCATCACCTGTGACTCATGCGCCTTAAGGGCCTCGATCTTTCGATCAAGCACAGAGCCGATATCCACAAACACATTGGGCGTAAAATTATTGGTGGTGGGCACCTCGTAAAACATGACATTTTTTACATACCGGGTTGCGGAGAGCACGGCTCGGTTTACGGCCCGGTGGTCCTGGTGGGTATCGTCGAAGAAATTGACGAAGATGAAATGAGGCTTGACCTTATCAATGTATTCTTCCACGGTGTGAATCATTTCATTGCCTTTTCCCAGCAGCTCGGTGTCTTTGAACCCGCCCCAGAACACCTCTTTGGCGCCTATGATTTCCGCCGACCTGCCCTGTTCTTTGTACCGAATTTCCGCTTCCCCTCCTTTTTCACCCTGTGTCATGATCAGCAAATACACGCTGTGACCCTTTTGGGCATATTTAATCAGCGTGCCCGCACACCCGATCTCAATATCATCAGGATGGGGTCCGACGGTCAGGATATTCATTTTTCTCCCCTCAGGATCTCCAGGCTTTCAGGTCCATGGTTAAAGATCAGATCAACCACTGAAAGGTTAGGCACGAATTCACCGTAAAGCTGTTGGTAAACGGGGTGCTCGTAGTCCTGGAACAGCACTTGAACCCCCTGTTCCCTGTATTTGTCCAAATCCATATATTGCCGCCCCCCCTCTCCTGCCAGATAAGTATCGGCACCGAAATGCCTCGTCAGGGCTATCAGCCTTTCATCCGGGTCTTCCGGAAAATCGCCTAACTCCGAGGCAACAAAAAGTGGGGTGTCGATGCCGAGCACTTGGGTGAGGGCCTTTACACAAAAGATATTCAGGTCGGATATCCATTCCCACGTGCGACCCAAGGCCTCTTCAAAAAACCCCTCCAGATAATCGAAAAAGGGGGCTTTTTTGTAATTGCTCAAGATGGCCTGCCGGTGCTTGTGCTGCCACCGGGTGGTGGTATTGATAGGGACCTCGTTGATTCGCTGGGGGAAATTATATTGCACCGGAACCGTAAGCCATTGCCATCCCTGGGCGGTTTTTATCCTGTTCCTGTTCTGCCACTCATTCTTCTTGAATTGCACGTTATCGAGCAAGACGAACCGATCGGCCCGTGCGATTTTGTCAAAATATCCCAGCCAGGGGAGATACTGGGGTTGATGGACAGCAACAATCATTGCTTCTGTCTCACGCTGGATCCTACAATTTCCTTCAAGTCTTTTTTGACCTGTGGATCATGGAGAAGTAATTTCGTCTCGGTTCTGGCGGTCTTTCCCACAAATTCAATGCCCTCCTTAATGTTTTGTTTGACCGCCTTTACAAGTTGAGGATGAAATGCAAAATCAGCAGATTGAGCAATTGTTTGCATAGTCGCATACTGTATGCCTTCCTTAACCTGCTGTTTAATCCCAACTGCCACGATGAAAACCACAATGAGAAAAATTGACGCCCAGGTGACTGCTATGACCAGGTGCTTCAAAAAGATCTCGCCCAATTCTCCCTCTTTCATCCCCATCCCTCCTTTCCAAGTCTTTGCCCAAAACCGATTGCAGCATCAACGGGAAGACCTGCCCGTGCCATTCTTGCTGAACCGATTTTGCACACCTATGATTGTTGTGGTTATTTGAACTTTACGAATATTGGATTTGAAACAAGGCTCCCATGGCCCCTCACGTCCATCCTGTAATAGATCTTTGTGCCCGGCTCAAAGTAGGTATCTTCATAAACGATATTCATGGGCAAAGAGCCCTCAAAGCTCTTGATCACGCTTCCCGATCGTATGAGCCTGACTTTCACGCGGTTTTTCTCGGGCACCTTCAACGAAAGGTCTATATGCACCCTGGGCCTTGCCCCCAAAAGGATCTCATCGCCCTGCACGCCCTTGACGGTATCCCCGGGGCTTGAAACCGAAAATTCATTGCAAATGATCCTCTGGGGGTATTTTCCTCGACAAGCATACATTTTTCCGTTTCTCATGGCAAAAAGAATTGCCTCTCTGGTCCTCTCCGGGACGAGAAACACTGTCGGGAAATTGCCCAGCAGCTCCCCGGCTTCCCCCTCTTTATGAAAGTCCGCTGTAGAGATTCCCCATACAGGTCGTTCCCGCTTCCCACCGCAATAGGCGAGAAGCACCCTGTCCCATATGTTGCCCGGCTCCGTAGTGGTTATGGTATCCCCGTAGAGGGCGGCAAATCCGGTGTATCCCTTTGATTGTTCGAGAACCTCCGGGTAAGGTTGCGTGCTTACACGGATCGGTCCAAGGTTCCTTACCCCGGAACGGGTCTCGGGGTAGTTCCAGAAGCTCAACCCTCCCCTTGAGCTGACGTAGTCTATGACAAGTTGGTAGGGTGCGATGCCCTGGTTCCCATGGTAGGAGTCAAATGGAGAGCTCCTGAAGGGATCTGTGTTGACCAAGAGCAGGATGGAGATCACGCAGATCCCAATGCCGCAATACCTGTAGAAGCCCGGCCAGGCTGCGAGATAGACTCCGAGCGCAAGGGGGATCAGAAACAGTGCAATCTTGGGCAAGGACCTCTTTACATATCGCGTGGAAAATCCATTGTGGAGTATGGGGAGATGCTCGTAATCCTCGGCCCTGTTCATTCCTATGGTAAGCAGCCTTTTCTCATGATCGTGTGCTGTCAGGTCTCCTCGAAAATATGATCCCGTCCAGTAATAAAAAGGAGCGGTCTCCGATCCGGGGATGAGGATCACATCCGGGTATTTTCTCTGCACCCTGCCGATTTCCTCCAGGTATAGCCTGGCCCCCATCTTATTGATGGAATTTCGTTCCACCCTCTTTTTGAGGATATGCCTCAGGGGGAAAAGACCATACTCCATTGCCATCCTATCATGATCATTGATGATGACAACGCCGAATCCCCTCTCCTTTGCGAGCCTGACAAGGCCTTCCACATCCAGTTCGCCATCGCTGTAAGTGGTCCTGAGGTCAATGAGGCCGGGCATTTGGATAAGTCCCTGGCTTTCAGCCGCCCCGGGTGCCAGGAGGAGAAGCAGGCCCACTATGAAAAGGATTCCTGTCCTTGCCATCCTTTTAACCCCGTTCCTTTTTAAGCAGGGCAGTGTAAAGCCCGTCGAGTTTTTCAACCATTCCCTCCACACTGAACCTCCGGCACATCTCCCTGCCT
>JAOZOW010000160.1 GCA_029933075.1 Deltaproteobacteria bacterium
CCTGCTTACTATTTCGGAATCCAGGAGGGGGTCAACCCTTGACATAGAGCAGAAAGGAATGCCCGGCCTAAGCGTGTAGCCGGGGGTTCCTCCCCCGGCCCCCAGCTAGCATGTGGATCCCTGTCTGCCGACAGGCAGGCGCACTAGGGGTTCACGAAGTTTATCGGGTTGTCACGGATAGTAACTTTAAGCCATTGATTGGTTGTTCCGGACTGTATAGCCGTCGTGCGTGACAGTCGCCATGGGCTTTACGGCTTAGGCCGACAAAGATGGCAGCCCTGTACCCATATGATTTGACCCACCTGGTGTACTTGACTTTCGTTATATTTCTTAATATATAACGCTTTCTGAAAAGACAGACGAAATCTTGTCAAAACACATCAACAGGAGGTACAACATGTCCAACATCAACCTATCGAGAAGGCAGGTTATTATAGGTGCCGGCGCACTCTCAGTTGGCGCGGTCGCTGGCCAAATCATCAATCCCTTTTCAAGGGCAGAGGCAAAGGGGGGCAAGACAGAAAAGTGGCCGTGGCCATACGTAAAGTTAGATCCGGCCAAGACCGCGGAGATAGCCTATCATGAATGGTACAGGATTTATTGCGGCGGAGCGGTCATCAGCAGTGTCTTCAGCCAGCTCAGGGAAAAGCTAGGGGAACCGTATAAATCGTTTCCTATAGACGGCTTCATGTTCCTTGAAGGCGGAGTTGCAGGTTGGGGGACCATATGTGGCGCAGTTATAGGAGCAAATATTGTTACGAACTGCATGATCGGCCCAAGATACAGTGGCGCAACAGACGGGCTACTCATGGGCAGCGAGATCCTGGACTGGTATACAGAGACGGCCATGCCGGTTTATGTGCCCAAAAAACCAAAGGTATCTCCCGAGAAGATACCCCATACCACCAGCGATTCGCCCCTTTGCCACATATCGGTGGGGAAATGGATGAAGGCTGCCAACAAGCCATTCAAGAGCCCAGAGAGAAGGGACCGCTGTGCAAGGGTTACTGCGAGCGTGGCATACCACCTTGTGGAACTCCTGAATCAGTGGAAACAAGGGGAATATGATACGGATGGTGAGATACCGTCAGCCGAATTCGGCATTAGCACACAGTATAACTGTGAGGACTGCCATGGGTCGGATGTGCCGAGCCCTCCTGAAGAAGCTGCCAAGTAATCAACAAGGGAAAGTGAAGATATCGTAATTCCGGCAAGGGTTTTTTACTGCCCTTGCATGTATTGAAGTGTGACAAGGCCCTTTCAATGGCCCTGGGAGGCGAAGTGATTGCATGAAGGGATAAGGCGCCGGGTCTCTCTCAGCATTGACAGCCGGCGGATCATCGTCCCTGATGGGACAACCGTGCTTGAGGCCGCTGAAAGCGCCGATATCCGGATTCCGCACCTGTGCTATCTTCCAGGGAAAGAGGAGGCTTTGCGGCCTTGCCTCCTGTGTCTGGTGGAGATAGGTGGAGAACGTTACAGGGCCTGCCAGACTGGGGTCAAAGATGGCATGGTGGTGGTGACGGACACCCCTGGCCTCGTAGCATATAGGCGGGAGAGGCTCCAGCACTTAGCCTCTCACCACTACGGCGACTGCAAGGCCCCATGCAATCTCACCTGCCCGGCCGGTATCAACGTCCAGGGTTACATAAACCTGATCGCCAACCGCCAGTTCAGGGCTGCCATTGAACTCATACGTGAGAAGAACGCCCTTCCAGGCATCGTCTGCCGGGTCTGCCCGAGGTTCTGCGAGACCCGCTGCCGCAGGGTCCTGGTGGATGAGTCCATCGCAATTAATGACCTCAAGCGTTTTGTGGTTGATTACTCCATGAAGGAAGGGCCAGAGCCCGGGGCCGTTGCACCTTCCACCGGCTGCAAGGTGGCTGTCATAGGAGGCGGGCCTGCGGGCCTTGCTGCCGCTTATTATCTTCGCAGGAATGGGCACGAGGTCACGATATTCGAGGCCGAAGAGAGATTAGGTGGAATGGCCCGCTATGTAATACCAACGTTTATGCTCCCGAGGAGGTACGTGGACTACGAGGTGGAAAACATCCTCCGCATGGGAGTACATGCCAAGACAAAAAACAGGTGGGGAAAAGACTTTGAACTCAAGTATCTGTTTGAAAGCGGATACAATTCCGTCTTTATCGCCACAGGCATTCCGTACCAGAAGCCCCTGGGGATAGAGGGCTCTCACCTTGCGCTGGACGGCATGGAGTTCCTCAGGAAGATAAACACTGGCAACATGGTGGATACGGGCCGTAGAGTGCTTGTCCTCGGGGGCGGGAAGATTGCGGTGGCCGCGGCCCGGGCGCTCAGGCGCCTGGGGGCGGAAGTTACAATAGCCTATCCCAGGTCGAGGCTCGAGATGCCGGCCCACCAGAGGGACGTGGAAGAGGCGGAGAGAGAAGGGGTCCGGTTCTTTCTTATGGCCATGCCCATGCGCATCCTGGGAGAAAGCGGCCAGGGCCTCAAGGTTGAGCTTGCGAGGACCGTCCTTGGGGAACCTGATGCGCGCGGCAGAAGGGAACCCAGGCCGATGGAGAGATCGCGCCTTGTATGGGACGGAGACACGGTAGTTTCGGGTCTCGGCCAGCAAGGGAATGCCGGATTTGTTGAGTTCGGCGAACTCGAGGCGAAACTGCCAACAAGCCCCAGGGGGACCATCAAGGTCAACCCCAGCACCATGAGGACAGGTCTCCCCGGGATCTATGCCGGCGGGGATGTCGCTTCCGGGGCAAGGAGCACTACCCAAGCGGTGGATGCGGGCCGAAGAGCTGCGGAGGCCATTCACCGGGATCTTACCGGCCGGGCCGACTCTCTTCCTGACGGACGCTTCAACTTTACCAAGGGCAGGCGGTTTGAAGGCATGGACATGAACAACTTTGACGGGATTCCGTTGCATCTCCGCGAGGTTATGCCCGCCAGACACCCTGAACGCAGGATTGGGGATTTCGACGAGGTAGAGCTGGGCTTTACCGAGGAAATGGCCCTCAGGGAGGCAAAAAGGTGCCTGCAGTGCGGCTGCCTGGGCCTTTCCAAGTGTATCTACAGGGGGCTTTCAAAAGATCACAACATAAACACAAAAAACGCGCCGGTTCGGTTGCAATATCCCATAAGAGACGACGGGAGCATTACGCGTTTGTCCGAAAAAACTTGCGTTCATTTTCCGCATATGA
>JAOZOW010000022.1 GCA_029933075.1 Deltaproteobacteria bacterium
CCGTATCGGTGAAACCGTTGAGCGACAGGGATTCGTTTTTGCGGACATCATCCCCAGAGATGGGAAAGAATGTAGAACCAACCGGATGCAGGCGGCGGCCGATAACCGCGCCTGATCCACACCGTTCAGCAACAAAATAAATGAAATTTTTTGATTACATTGTCGTCGTAGTTGTGGGGTAGGGGGCCTATTATACGCTTACAATAGAGGCGATTTTCACTTTGAATGGAGACGGGATTGGGATTTCTATCTGAATTCGGAAACCTGCTTTTTTTGGCCGCAATTTTCTTGCTCAACTTCATGTCAAGGATCACCTTTGCCCCTCTTATGCCCACAGTGGAAGCTGACCTTGGGATTGCCCATGCACAAGCAGGGTCATTTTTCTTTATAATATCTGTTGGATATTTCATTTCGCTTTTAGGATCAGGCTTTATTTCCTCTAAGATTTCACACCGTGCCACAATTGTCACATCGGCAGTGGTCGTGGGACTTGCCCTTATCGGGGTTTCTCTAAGTATGGGCATTTGGCAAGTTCGTATTTCTTTACTTTTTTTGGGCCTGGCAGCCGGCATTTATTTGCCCTCTGGCATTGCCACCCTTACTGCACTTGTGAGGCCAGAGCACTGGGGAAAGGCTGTAGCAGTTCATGAGCTGGCGCCCAATGTGAGCTTTGTGATTGCCCCCCTGGTGGCCGAGGCCCTAATGGAGTGGGTTTCCTGGCGGGGTGTTTTGGCGTGTCTTGGAGGGGTTTCCATACTACTGGGCTTGACCTTTGCCAAAGCTGGCAAAGGGGGACGGTTTTATGGAGAAGCACCAAATATGGCCTCGCTAAAGAACCTATTTGTCCTGCCAGCCTTCTGGATTATGGTAGTACTCTTTAGTCTTGGGATAAGCAGTACTTTGGGTGTTTATACAATGCTTCCCCTTTATTTGGTGACACAGCACGGGATAGAACGCAGTTGGGCCAATACATTGGTGGCCCTTTCCAGGGTCTCCGGCATATTTATGGCCCTGGTGGCCGGGTTTATTAATGATCGGCTTGGGCCAAGGAAAACGCTAAGCGGAGTGTTCCTGATTACAGGCTTCCTCACTATGCTCCTTGGTATAGTCAAAGGTAATTGGATTCCAGCAATTGTCTTTCTTCAGCCAATTATTGCGGTATGTTTTTTCCCCCCAGGGTTTGCAGCCCTTTCCTCCCTTGGGCCTCCCAGTGCCCGTAATGTGGCCGTTTCCCTCACGGTTCCTGCTGCCTTTGTCATCGGAGGGGGTATGGTGCCGGCCTGGATTGGACTTGCCGGAGACGTGGCCTCCTTTGGTCTTGGAATTGCCACAGTGGGTGGCCTGATTTTTATGGGTGCCTTTTTGGCCTTTATACTAAAAGTGGAGTCGGCTGCGGCTTCACAATAGCGATCAGGTGACGTCTATTGTATTATTGGGTTGTCACTGATTGAAAATAAGCAATTGGGGATCTCCGGTGCCGAGGGTTGTGTTCATGACGAGCAGGCGAGAAAACCTGTCTCTCATATCCATGGGCAAAGTGAGCCCAAGAAGTCCGCCCCAGTCTTGACAGTTGAACTGCAAGGCGTGAGAAGGGCCCGCCTCTTTTGACTTGACAACTTATTAGAAAGGTGTAATTACACGTTTATTGTGATCCGGAGGGTTTTATTTGAATTTAAGTGACAAAGAACTCCGAAGGGAAATTGGCAAGACCTGTGCATGCTTCAACCTTAGAAGGGCCGCCAGAATCGTCACCCAGAGATTCGACCAGGTTTTTCGGGATGCCCACATCACGGCAAACCAGTTTTCTATCCTCATGGCATCATACCATCAAGAGGGTATCTCCCTCACAAAAATGGCCAATGCCCTGGGCATGGAAAGGACTACCCTCAGCCGCAATCTATCATTACTAGTGCGCAAAGGATTGGTTACCATCAGTACGGGCGGCGACAGGAGGCAACGGAGAATAAGAATTACGAAGGAGGGGCGGACATTGCTTGAGAATGCCCTGCCTTTGTGGCAAAGGGCGCAAAACCAGGTCATCGAGACAGTGGGGCAGGAGCAATGGGAGAGATTGTTGGCCGGCCTTCACAAGGTGGCAAGGACCTTGTGAGGCCTCCGGGCAAACAGGGGCAAAGAGGAAAACCGAGAACTTAGGCTAACAAAAAGGGGAGGGAGAGGTTATGGAAGATGTCTATCAGAAATTAAGAGAGCACTTGGATGGTCTGCCGGGGGGTTTTCCTGCCACGGACAGCGGCGTGGAGATTCGGATCCTCAAGCGCCTTTTCACGCCCGAAGAGGCGGACCTCGCTACATACCTTCGTCTAAAACTGGAACCTGCAGAGGCCATTGCGCAGCGGGCTGGCAAAACCGAGGAGGATATTGCCCCTTTGCTGCAACAGATGGCGCGCAAGGGGCTCATATTCAGCATCGAGACCGAGGAAAGACCACCGGCATTCATGGCATCGCAATTTGTCGTGGGGATTTGGGAGTACCATGTAAATAACCTGGATAGAGAATTCGTGAAGGATGTAGAAGAATATATGCCTATCCTCGCCAAGGAGGCATTTGACCATGTACCACAGCTTCGCACCATCCCAGTTGGCAGGAGTATCAGCGCAGGGGTGAAGGTCATGCCATACGAGAAGGCCGAAGAGCTGGTCAAGAAACAGAAGAAATTCTTGGTTGCTCCCTGCATATGCCGCAAAGAAAAGGAGCTGGAGGGGGATGGTTGTGGAAAACTCATGGAAGCATGTTTGGTCTTCGGGTGGGGCGCTGACTACTACGAACGCAACGGGCTCGGACGGGTCATCACCATGGAAGAGACCCTGGAGATTCTCCGGAAGGCGGATGAGGAAGGACTGGTGCTCCAGCCGAGCAATGCCAAGGAAATCGTGAATATCTGCTGTTGCTGCGGGGACTGCTGCCAGATCCTCATAAATCTCAAAAGGCATCCATTTCCCGCGGCCATGGCCTCAGCTTCATTTGTCGCCAGGGTGGACCCTGAGGTCTGCATTGGCTGCGAGACCTGTCTGGAGCGTTGCCAAATGGAGGCCTTGAGCATGGAAGATGAGCATGCGGTGGTGAATCCGGATCGCTGTATCGGTTGTGGTCTCTGCGTTTCCACCTGCCCCAGTGGTGCATTGAGTTTGTATCGAAAATCTGAAGAGGCGCAACCGGAGATCCCCAGGAACCAAATGGAGGCCTATGCGCTTCGCATGAAGGCCCGGGAACAAGCGAAGGCCGATCTGAACAATAAGCTAATTCGGCATAAAAGAGTGTAGAGGGAGGAAAAGACATGCCAAGAGTGACTGATCTGCTGGGTTCCCAATACCCCATTATTCAAGGCGCAATGGGCGTCATCTGCAACCCCGAGCTGGTTGCCCCCGTTTCCGAGGCAGGAGGCTTCGGCCTCCTGGCCACGGCCTTTGCGAGAGACCCGGAGGCGGTGAGGGACCAGGTAAAAGCAACCAAGGAGATCACGAAGAAACCCTTTGGCGCCAACCTTTTTGTCATGAACCCGCTGGCTCCAAAATTCGCTGAAGTATTTGCGGAAGAAGGGGTAAAATGCGTCACGGTGTCCGTGAAGTAACGGTGCCGGACCTCAGCGGCCCGTTGCTCAAAAGGATTCTGAGGTTTGAATGTTTCACCTGAATAATTCTGCTCTTTTGACAGGCCGTTTGCTGGCAGAGGAAATAACCTGAAAAATAGTTTTTCCACAGCCTCGTTAGAAAGAAAATAAAGTCATGAACATATGGTGGTTTATAATAACTCCATTATCGGTCTGTTGGTTTCCATCAATGTATGCAATGCATCAGATAGGAGCCGCCTGGTGGGTTTTTATTTTATTTGCCCTTTTTTGGGGTATTATCGCGATATTTTCGGAACAGATGTACGACTGGGGAACGAATATCGGGAAAAAGCTTGGGCATACGCGGATCGTGGCATTACGTGAACGCCTGAAAAATAAAGTTTTACCGCCCGCAAGAGCGGCCTTGGTTATTATGTCGTTAATAAGCCTCTATTTCTCAATTGTTTAAAGGCATAGATGCGCAGATGGAAAACAAAGCAGTCGACCGCGTTTCAAAGCAGCTCCACACAAGTCGTTCCGCTTTCACACGAAAGGAACTTCGTGAGGCGCTTTCCCGCTACAACCTTGAGCAATTGGACCGGAAGCACTGCCAAGGGTGAAGACAAAAGGCATTTGCTGTACGGGGATTACCTTGGGGATATCGAACCCCAGCCGATGGATTTTTTCCTGCGTGTGGAGCCCTGTTCGATGAACTCATTGAAGTCGCCTGCTTGCAGGACCATTACGCGCATGAGTGTTGGGGGGCGGGTGGTGAACTGGATTTCGTAGGTCTCGTTCTGGTCCGGGTCGAGCAGCTCGTAGAGTGAAAATTTCCCCGGGTATTCCCTATTTAACAGGTCGTCCGGACAGTACCCCTGCTGGGGATCCACGTCGACCCATCCGATCTGCCGGACATAGACCTGTATCCATGTGTGGTCCCAGGGCTTGCCGCCGAAGAATCCAGTGGCCGTGCGGCAGGGTATGTTGGCGTTACGTAGGACTGCGCAGGCAAGGCGTGCGCACTCCACGCACGTGCACTTGTGAGAAGCGAGCGCTTCCACCGCACTCTGGATTTTAGTGGGCGGGAACACGGTGTGCAAGCGGGTCGCCCTGCCGAAGGAGAAGGCGTCTATATCCTCAACCGCGGCGCAAACGGCCTCGCCGTATGTCAGACCGCTCTTATCAGGTATGATCTTCCGGGCATATTCCCGCACGGCGGGCGAATCAGACTCCAGTTCCTTACCCGGCTTGAGATACACGGCCACGGATTCCGGGTATGCAGCAGCATCTGGTGGCACTGGCTGGTTTTTCCAGCCCTTGACTTCCCGCTCGGGTTGTTTTTCGTCTATGGTTCCCGTGTAGTATACGACCACCTTTTCCCTGGGTTTCAGCGCAGGGTACTTGAGATGGAGCAAGCGCGCACCCAGTGCATCGGTGAGTATCTCTGCGGTGTCCGCGTCCGCAGGGTAGTAGTAGATTTTGTCCAGGGTGACTCTCTGGAGGCCGTCGTAGGAGCTGGGCAGGTAGAACACAGCGTCGAACTCGATATCGGAACTTCCCATGTGCTGGAACCCGATGATGTCGGCGATACGCCCATTTTTGGGCAGCAGGAAGGGGTTGTCGCCCTGCTGTCCGCCGCGCGGGCCGCGCAGGTGGCGTTGCCCGACCAGGCCACGGTCCCCAGGAGGTCTTCTGCCTCTCGGGGGGCCTGGCTGCGCACTTGCAACCACACAGGCAAACAGAATCATCGCCAGACAAATCAGTGAATTCCCGATGACGGCATGTCCAAGGAACAGGGGTGCTTCGGTTTTCTTCATAGGCGGCATCCTCTTTTTGATCTTTGTAATATTATCGTAACACAATCCGCAATTGCAACGCAATCCGCCGCGTAAAAGGAGATGTTGGTTCGAGAACGATTTGACGAGAAAAGAAGAAAAAGAAGGGGCCTGTGTGGCGGACCGCGCTTTGCTGCAGACGAGAGTGGTTTCACATATGGCTGGTGCTGGCGGGAACAGAGTTGGGCGGTAGGTTCCATAAGGAGGGTACAATGAAACTGAGACATCCGTTTGAATGGCTATCAAATACCGCACAGAAGCGGGCATTCATAGCACTCCTTATTTTCACATTTGTGGTGATGATGGGTCTGCAAGTGCTGGACGGTCCCTTGAAGACAAAGGCGGCTCCCCTTGGCATCATATCGTTCGAGTTAGCAGGGGCGCAGGGTCAAGCGCGGGAGATAGTGGAATCGTGGGGGCCAAGAGGCCGGGTCTATGCCGGTATCAACTTGGGACTGGATTATCTCTTTCTCGTGGCCTATGGAATCTGCTTCGGGCTGGGGTGTGCGATGGTGGCTCAAAGCCTCACAGGGCGGACCGAGATTCTTTTTTCGGTAGGGGTATTTCTGTCGTGGGGGCAGATTGCAGCAGCGTTGTTGGATAGCGTGGAAAACTTTGCGCTCATTCGGGTACTGCTTGGCTCTGGGCAAGAGCTGTGGCCTGTGGTAGCGCTCTGGTGTGCAATACCCAAGTTCATCGCAGTGACGTTGGGTCTCATTTATATCCTCGGTGGCGTGGTGATGGTGCTGGTGACAGGGGGTCGTGGGCGGAGCGAAGACTCCGCGTAACACTTGTAAGACCTCCAGGTGTCAATAGGTGAAAATCCCCTTGCGGAGTTTCCCTTTTATGAATAACGAGCCCGGGCCCTGTTGCGAACCAGGAGGCGGGGTTTTCGTGTTCCTGTAAAGATAGCTCGGCGGGAAAACGCTCAGATTTCAAGGCCCCACTTTTTGACCGCGGCCATGCCTCCCTGGAGATTGTAAGAGTCGGGGATACCGGCCTGGTCAAGGGTGATCTGGGCCTCGTATGATCTCACCCCGGTGTTGCATATGAGGACGAGCCTCTTGTCTCTGGGGACCTCGGCCAGCCTGTCGCGGAGCTGGCCCTGGGGTATGTTTTTCCAGTGCCCGGGGTACTTCTCCACAAAGGGTCCCGCGTTTCCCCACTCCCTGCAGTCCAGGAAGAGGGTGTCGCCCTTGTCCCTCTGCTCCCACCAGCGCGCGAACATGTCCGGATCAATGACCCTGTTCCTTCCTGCAAGGATGTTCTCTGCCGTATTCCCCAAGGCGTTGAGGATATCCATGGCCGATGAAAAGGGAGGCGAGTAGGGAAACTCCAGATTGCTAATGTCCGAGGTGGTGGGCTTCCGGTGCAGGATGGAGGCCACCGCGGCAACCCTGGCCAGGAGGCCTTCCCCTTTGTTTCCCAGCCCCTGGATGCCCAGGACGCGCCCCGTGTTCTTTTCCACTACCAGCTCCAGGTAGAGGAGATCCTTTTCCGGGTAGAAGTGGGCGTGATCGAACTGAACCACAAAGGCGCTCACCGCGTCGAACCCCTCGGCCAACGCCTTCTCAAGGCTCAGACCCGCACTGGCCACCGAGATGTCAAAAAGCTTTATGATGAAGCTGCCCACGGCCCCCTCGAACCTGTCGCGGCCTCCGGCCAGGTTGGTCCCGATGACACGCCCCTGCCTGTTGGCCAGGGATCCCAAAGGCCAGTATTCGGGCTTTCCGGTTATCAGGTTGGTGATCTCCACACAATCACCTCCCGCGTATATCCTGGGGTCCGAGGTCTGTAGGTACTCGTTCACCACCAGGGCCCCTGAAGGGGAGAGGGTCAGGCCAGCTTCCCTGGCCAGGCCAGTGTTGGGCCTGACTCCAACCGCCACTATTACGAGATCCGCCTCAAGGAACCCCTCCCGGATGAGGACCCTTTCCACTCCCTGATCTCCCTCGAAGGCCTTTACCTCCTCCCCCAGGAAGAAGGAGACACCCTTTTCCTCCATGTGGCGCTGGGCCATGCGGGCCATATTGGGCGAGATGTTCCCGGGGAGGATTTGGTCCCTCAGCTCCACCACAGAGGTCTCTATGCCCCAGAGGTCTGCCAGAGATTCAGCCATTTCCAGGCCTATGGCCCCGCCACCCACCACAACGGCCCGCCCAACTTCGCCTCCGGCCACCCGGTCCCTTATGTCCACGGCCTCCTGGAGGTCTGATACCGTGAAGACCCCGGGCAGATCGTCACCGGGCACTCCGAGGCGCATGGGCCTGCTCCCGGTGGCAAGGACCAGCTTGTCGTAAGGGATGGTTTTCCTCTCCAGCCCCCCGGGCAGATCAACCGTGACGGTCCGGTCGGCCCGGTCGATGGCCACGGCCGTGGTCTCTGAGAGGACCTGGATATCCTTTGTGTCCCTGAAGAACTTCTCGTCCCGGAGCATATTGAAGCTGGTTGAGCGGAGATGATCCGGGTCGCTCACGTCGCCCGATACGAAATAGGGGATGCCGCATCCTCCGTATGAGATCAGGCGGGCCTGGTCGATTATGGTGACGCTGGACTCGGGCTCCAGCCTCTTGAACCGGCAGGCGGCCTTGGGTCCGGCCGCGACCGCGCCTATGACGACAATGTGCTGTGGCATGATAGTAGCCCCCTTTCCTTGGAGATCCCGAGGCCTGCACATGAGGCCCGGACAAGGATAGAAAAAGGTCAGGCTGTAATAGCACACTCCGGTTTCGTCCTCAAGCCTGATTCACTATGACCTCACTGGGTAGCAGGCAAGCGCCTTCCTTTGCCTAACGCCTTTCCTTTCAGCACCCAGGTATGTGTTAAGATCAGATGAAACTCTTGACAGTTTTTTTGAATGTCTTACAATTCACAACATTTTTATAAACCCAACGGCCACAAGAGGTCTTTGTGCCGATATGTTGCGAGAGGTTCTTCTATCGTATCAATTGATTACCCCCCCGTTGTTTGCAGGACCGAAAAAAATTCCGGGCAGCAAGCTCAGGGTGCACGATGATCTGATTTCGGATTTAAATGAATATTGACAGGACCTTCCATTGTCCGTGATTCAACCAGGCTGCGTAATGTCTGGAGGGATTGCGGTATTCCCGGATTGAGCGATACAAAGAAGGTTCAGCCAAGGACCTGATGGGAATGAAAGCGATGCTTGACATACTTTCAAGGACCAGCCTCTTCGGCGGGCTGCCGGAAAGCCAACTTGAGCGGGTCGCGGAAATAGCCGTGACCAGGGATTTTAAGAAGGGTGAAACTATCTTCTTGGAAGGGGATGAGGGCAATGGCTTTTATGTTGTTGCAGAGGGGTTGATCAAGGTCTTTAAGGTCTCAGCAGATGGTAAAGAGCAGGTTCTCCACTTCTTTGGCCCTGGAGAGCCAGTTGGGGAGGTACCCGTGTTCAGCGGGGAGCAGTTTCCTGCCAATGCCGAAGCCATTGCCAAGAGCCGCCTCCTGTTTTTTCCCCGCACTGCCTTTGTTGACTTGGTCACCAATAACCCCTCCATGGCCCTGAATATGCTTGCAGTGTTGTCCATGAGACTCCGCCAATTTACCGTGCAGATAGAGAACCTCTCACTGAAAGAGGTCCCCGCCAGGCTGGCCGCCTACCTGATCTATCTCGCAGAAGAGCAGGGAAGAGATGACTTAGTGACCCTGCCCATCTCCAAAGGGCAGCTTGCGAGTCTGCTGGGGACTATACCTGAGACTCTTTCCAGAATCTTCGGCAAAATGAGCGGCCAGAACTTGATTGAGGTCAAAGAGCGGCGCATCAGCTTGCTTGATCGAAAGCGGCTTGAAGAACTTGCAGACTTGGGAAAACATCCGGGATAGCCTCTACTTGACAACGTTTCCCCCCTTCTCTACTATGCGTTGAACCTGAGAATGGTCCATCATCTATTAACGGCAATCAGGAAGGCAGGTGTGTTATGAGACGATCTATCAGGGATATCGAGTTCATCGTGGGGATTCCGTCTTACATGGAAGCGGATTCAATTTCGTTTGTTACGAGGCAGGTGGATAAGGGAATTTCCCAATATTTCGGCAAGCTCAGGTCTTTGATTGTCAATATGGACAATAACAGCCCTGATGATACCAAGGGCGCTTTTCTCTCTACTGAAACGGAAACACCGAAGCACTACATAACTACCCCGAAAGGCGTAAAAGGGAAGGGGAATAATTTCCTGAATCTCTTTAGGTTCGGAAGCAGGTTCAAAGGTACGCTCAAGGCAGTGGTGGTAGTCGATGCCGACTTGCGCTCCATCACGCCTGAGTGGATCAAATACCTGGGAGAGCCGATTCTCAAAGGGTATGACTATGCCCTTCCTTATTATTCAAGGCATCAATTCGACGGCAGTATCACAAATCATATCTGCTATCCCCTTCTTTACGGCCTGCTTGGCGAGGATATCCGTCAGCCCATAGGTGGTGAGTTCGCATTTTCGCCCGCCCTGATGGACCACTGGCTCAAGCAGAAATGGACAAAGACCACCCGTCAGTACGGCATCGACATATTCATGACCCTTAATGCCATATGGGGCCGGTTCAAAATCTGCGAGGTGGGCCTGGGAGCAAAGGTGCACAAGGCCAGCGCCCCCAAACTTGGGCCCATGTTCACACAGGTGGTAACCACCCTCTTTGATTTCCTTGTTCAGACCAAGGACAGCTGGCTCACGACTCCTCCGGCACAGCCGAAGCCCAAGAAGAGATTCGGACTCAAGGAACTGGACTCCCCACAAGAGTTGAACATTGATATCAGACAGCTCAAAGAAAACTTGCGCGCCGAGTACTTTCAGAGGGAAAGGGTTATAAGGCAACTTCTTACCGAATATTCCGTGATGAATCTCACCAATATGTTTATGCAGGATTACTACAATATCGACACTCTCATGTGGACTCAGGATGTCTACCAGCTCCTCTACAATTATGACAAGGGATCGCCCAGGACCAGGAAAGACGTCATCGAATCTTTGAAGCCGCTCTATTTTGGCCGCTCCGTCACCTTTGACTACTTGACCTGGCGATACAATATCAAATATGCCGAAGAGGCAATTGTGACTCAGGCCAAGGCCTTTGCAGCACAGAAGCCCTACCTAATGGGGCTGTACCTGAGTGATGCCATTAAAAACCGAAAAAGAAAACGGGCGGGACAGTAAGCGGAACCCACATCGGGTTTGGCGGTCATTTCATTAAATTCCACACCACCTCCTTGCAATCTCAAAGTAGGCTTCTGCACCCTCTTCGATCTTATGTACGAGGCAGAACTCGTCCGTCTTGTGAGCCATGTCAGGCTCGCCCGGCCCAAGGATGAGCGTTGGAGGCTTTGCCAGTGCAGGAGCGAGCGCCGATGCGTCCGTAAAGTATGTGGCTGCCCTGGGTAACGGCGTTTCTTCCAGGAATCCCGTCATGATTTCAAAGACTTCCCGGACCCACCCATTATCGGGATCTGTTGCAATGCTCTCGGCACTCACCACGGGCTCGAGTGTCACATCTTGTCCGAGAAAGGCCTGGAGATCTTTGAGGAGTCGTTCATGGGTCTGCGGAGGTATGGTCCGGATATCTATGCCCACGACCACCTCATCCGGTACAATATTGATTCCGGTCCCGCCGGAAATGGTGCCGATGTTGATGGTCGGCTCCCCCAGGATGGAGTGGGGAGGCACATTGAATTCATATTGCTGGAGCCTGGTGATTAGATTGACAGCCTTGTAAATGGCATTCACCCCCTTATGGGGCATGGATCCGTGGGCGGCGACGCCCTCTGTCTTGGCCCTCACCCACATTGCGCCCTTGTGCCCCACGAGAGGGTAGTTTCCTGTGGGCTCGCCAACGATCAGGGCTCCTACGCGGGGCGGGAGCAGGGCCTTTTGTCTCGCAAGATGATATGCCCCTTCACAGCCCGCCTCTTCACCGGCGGTGAGCACCAGCAGGATACCCGCCTTTGGATTCGGAGCCCCGGCGGCCATTCTCAGGGCTGCACATACCATGGCCGCCACGCCCGATTTCATGTCTGAGGCGCCCCTGCCGTAGATCCGATCCCCCTCCAGCTCTCCCCCGAAAGGCGGCTTCGTCCAGGGAGTGCCGCCAAGGGGCACGGTGTCCAGGTGCCCTGAAAAGCAGAGGGCTGGTTTGTGGCCGGCGCCCTCCAAACGTGCAACGAGGTTTGTTCTTTTGTCCTTGAATTCATCATAACTGACCTGGAAACCCGCGTCTTCCAGCAACTTGCCGAGGTAATGGGCGCACTCGCTCTCATTGCCTGGCGGATTAATGGTATCAAAGGAGATCAATTTTCGGGTCAATGCCGTTGGCGAAGGTATTTTCATGGTCTTTTTTCTCCTCGTACTGCCACAAAAGAGCCCTTGCCATAGCCGGGATCTACAGGCTCTTCTTTTATTATATCAAACAAGTTCCGAAAAATGGTCTGGCGAAATTCAAAGCTCCCGAACCCGCACTGTCCCATGAGATCCACGATTTCATCTACACTGAAAAAGGTGGCCTCTCTGTAAAACACATTCTCCTGTTGGCGGTTCAGGTAAAGCTTGCCCAGGGGGCTTTCCTTGTCCACCAGCCCCACGACAAAGGATCCACCACTGCACAGCACGCGATAGGTCTCGTGAAATGCCCTCACAATATCGTCCAGGAAACAGACCGTGGTAACCATGAGGACGAAACCGAGGCTTTCGCTTCTGAAAGGCAGTTCCTCGGCCACGCCGCCTATGACCTTGATTCCCCTGCTCTGTGCGATTTCTCCCATAGGGATCGAAGGTTCCAACCCCACTTTGATGCCTAACGGCGCCGCGAACCTGCCTGTGCCCACTCCGATCTCTGCGCCTGTGCCTACGTTGGGAAGGAGGCTCTCGATTGCCCGCAATTCAGCATCGTAGACCAGCGGGTATTTGGCAAACCAGTCTTCATAGCGTTGGGCGTGCGTGTCAAAAGGGGTTGTCTTGGGCATGGCGTACAATAACTCCGTATCCACTACAGCTCAACACTTGAGCTTCCTCTGGGCATGAAGGGGCTGATCATCCGTCATGGTCTGCAGTTTATACGGGGAATGGGCTTTCTTATTTACAGATCGAAACCTTCTGCAATTAGGTGATCTCTTATCTGGGAGATGTCCTGTTTTAGGGACATGGCTTTTGTCACTTTGGCAAAACCGGTTGTTTCGCCCAGCATAATGCAGCCCACAATCTGATTCCCCTTTAGCACGATTTTTTTGTAAATGCCTTCACCAGCGACCGACTTTGACTCCAGCTTTCCTTCAGCATCGATGTCTCCGGCCGAGGCCAGGTCAATCCCTACTACTTTTAGGGTGTTTGCCATAGTGGTCCCCGTGTATTTCTCACTGCCCCCCGCCATATTAATGCCGGCGATCTTACCCTCCTCCATGGCTGCCGGCCATATCCCGTAAGGCATGGCACCAAACTGAGCCACATCTCCTGCCGCGAAAATATCAGCGCGGTTGGTACGCAAGCTCCCATCCACCTTAATCCCTTTGTCGCACTCGAGTCCCAGGCTTTCAGCCAAGTCGAGGTTGGGGCGAACGCCTGCCGAGACAATCACCATCTGGGCCCCAAGAGTTTCACCCCCTTCGAGCAGTACGCCCTCCACTTGATTTTCTCCCGAAATACTCTGGGTTTTGGCACCCAGCCTGAATGAAAACCCCATGCCTTCCATTATTTCCTGAAGCATCCCGGCGCCCTTCACATCGAGCTGTCTCGGGAGAAGCCTGGGAAAAAATTCCACGACCGTAATATTTTTCCCGAGCTTCAGGAGTGCGTTTCCTGCCTCAAGGCCCAGCAGACCACCGCCAATCAGCACCACATCACGGGCCTCTCGGGCCCAGGCCGCGATCTCCTTGGTGTCCTGCAAAGAGCGTAGCGCAAAAACGCCCCGTTTATCAGCCCCTTCTATGGGCGGTATGAATGAATGGCTGCCTACGGCCATCAAAAGGGTGTCATAGAGGATCTCCTGGCCCGGTTCGGTAAATATGAGCTTCTTGTCCGCATCTCCCCCAATTGCCCTCGTGTTTAATTTGAGCGCTATTTTTTGGTCTTCATACCAGTCCTTGCTCCTGGCCAGCAGCTCCTCCTCACGAATCTCCCCGGCCAGATACTCGTTCAGCCTGATGCGCCAGTAGAAGGGGAACCCCTCGTCGGTGATAATCGTGATATTGGCGTCGTGATCCAGCTTTCGGATGTTTTCGGCAGCCGTTGTTCCGGCGACCCCATTTCCTACAATCAAATAGTGAGTCATTTCAAGACCTCCTTCGGCCAACCTGAAAACGCGGAGGGAATGCATTTACCGGCAGCTTGCCATGGCAATCCTCAATCCGGGATTTCCAGTCTAACAACCTTCATCTTCCAGGATTTTGAATCCTGTGTGGGCAGGCTCCTGGACGCTCGCCGGGGCAGACGATGGGGCCTTTGCCGCACCTTTGTCAGGGTTGGCGATAGCAAGCACCAAGCCCAGGGCAATGAGTGTGGCTGCCCCAAGCCCCTTGAGCCTTGGAGAGCTTTTGGGAAGCGAGTCCTTGTCCCCGAATTTCCCCTCCACTTTCTCCACCAGCCAGTAAGCGCCCACGGCCATGAGGCAGATCAGCAGGGCCACGATCCCGGAATTCACCTTCAATATATCCGTGAGGCGCACGGCTCCCATATCTCCGGAGCCGTAAAAGCCTTTCAGGAGGGGAAAGATTTCAGCAAAGATCACCGACCCTATCATCATTCCAACTATGAAAATCATGCCATCCAGTTTTCCCGATACTGTGGCCACCACGGATGTCGTGGGGCAATATCCCCCCATTACAAAGCCTATGCCGAGAATGAAGCCCCCTATCATCTGAGGCCAGAGATATGTGGGCAAGAGATATACACGGCCGAGATCGATCCAGCCGAACAGGGAGAAGTAAAGGAGACCCACGGCGCATACAACGATAGCCGTAAACATGACCTTGAGTACCGCGAAATCCCTGAGGTAAAATATGGCCGTGAGTTTCTTCGGGTCCCCGAACCCCGCCCTTTCAAGGACGAATCCAAAGAGGAAACCTATGAGCCCCGCCATCTGGAGGCTGTAAGCAAAGTCAAACCATCCAAACTTATATAGAGGCCCCATTATAACCACTCCTTTCTGAAAAAGTAGGCCGTAGCGTATGCGCCTGCAAAGATGCAGAACATGAAGATCCAGCTTCCGAACGCCAGCTCAGAGGCGCCTGTTAGGGCCTGGCCGCTCGTGCATCCTCTGGCAAGGCGGGCGGCAAATCCTGATAGAATGCCCCCGCCTAAGGCAAGCCATAGCCTGACAGTCACGCCTATGGAAGGACCCCGCGCCACTTCGCCCCTGATCCGCCGGGCAATAAACGCGGAGAAGAGGCCGCCCAAGGCCGCTCCCAACGTGAGAAAGACAAGCCAGGCCATGAGGGGCGATCTCTCATTCTGTAAGTATTTCGAGAAATAGGGATTGGTTTTTGCATGATGTGGCGCTACCAGCTCGACTCCAGCAGTGGCGATTCTTGTAAAAGATGAAGAGGATCCCACACCTCTTCCCATGGTGTAGAAAGAAAAAAGCAAGACCAGGCCAAGCAAGGCCCCGATGACATAAGGGTTAGTGTAACGGTCGTTCATAATCCCTCCTTTCCTCAGGTGTTGGAATCAAACGGTCTAAGGCCGAACCTGGCCCGTTTTCGGGCGAGGGTATTGTGCCACAAAAGGAGAAATTCTGCTATTGCACTTATGATAAGGTCCTGGACCACGATCTTCTCAGCCGCAAGGAATTGCTCACGACCGACACAGAACTCATGGCCATGGCCGCCGCCGCAAACACGGGGTTGAGGAGTATCCCGAACAGGGGATAGAGTATTCCTGCGGCAATGGGGATGCCGAGGCTGTTATAGAAAAACGCCCAGAAAAGGTTCTGCTTGATTACCTTCATGGTCTGGAAAGAGAGCCTTATGGCCATAGGGACGGAGCGCAGGTCATCGGTGATCAATGTGATGTCACTGGCCTCCACGGCAACGTCCGTACCGGCCCCGATCGCGATGCCTATATCCGCCGTGCTGAGCGCCGGCGCATCATTGATGCCGTCCCCAACCATGGCAACCACGTGGCCCTGATCCTGGAGGCGCTGGATCTCTTTTGCTTTGTCACCAGGGAGAACCTCTGCAAGGATTTCATCGATACCGAGGGTCTGAGCTATGGCCCGGGCAGTATTTTCATTGTCTCCGGTGATTATGGCCGCCCTTAGTCCCATGGATTTCAGGGATTGGATGGCTTCTGCAGCGGTGGCTTTGGGTACGTCAGAGAGCGCCATCAAACCTATCACCTGGCCATCTCTTGCCACAAACACGCAAGTCTTTCCTTCGCCCGCGAGCCTTTTTGCTTCCCTATTCAGGCCGTTCATGGCCATGCTTTTCTGTTCCATAAACCTCTGGTTTCCCATAAGGCACTCTGCGCCATTGACCACCGCCCTTACTCCTAAGCCTGATATGGCCTCAAAATCAGTGACAGGTTCAGGCGCAAGTTTGTCATTCCGGCCCCTGTCCACGATTGCCTGACCCAGCGGGTGCTCGGAGACCGACTCAATGGATATGGCCGTTTTGAGCAGTTCTTTTTCCTGGACGTCCCGAGCGGTAACGATGTCTGTCACTTCAGGTTCGCCCTTGGTAAGGGTGCCGGTCTTGTCAAACACGATGGTGGTAAGCTTATAAGCCTTTTCCAGGCTTTCTCCTCCCTTGATGAGGATGCCGTTTTCTGCGCCCAAACCCGTGCCTACCATAACAGCCGTTGGGGTTGCCAGGCCCATAGCGCAGGGGCAGGCGATGATCAGCACCGATACAAAGTTAAGGAGGGCACGGGCAAAGATGGGTTGGGGGACAAAGAAGTACCATATGACGAAGGTGATTGCGGCGATACCGAATACCACCGGAACAAAAACGGAGGCAACCTTGTCGGCGAGTCTTTGAATCGGAGCTTTTGACCCCTGGGCCTCTTCCACCATCCGGATAATCTGGGCCAGCGCCGTCTCGGCGCCGACTTTTGTGGCCCTGAAGGTAAAACTGCCGCTTTTGTTGAGGGTGGCGCCGAATACCTCGTCCCCTTCCTTTTTGGCCACAGGGATGCTTTCCCCGGTGAGCATGGACTCATCAACGGCCGATGATCCGGAGACGACCTCGCCGTCCGTGGGGATTTTTTCACCAGGCCGCACCAGGATCAAATCGCCCACCATCACAGAGTCAACCGGGAGGTCCATCTCCTGTCCGTTGCGGATCACCCGTGCTGTGCTTGGCTTGAGACCCATTAGCCGTTTGATGGCCATGGAGGTCCTGCCCTTGGTCTTGGCTTCCAGCAACCGGCCTAACAGGATGAGTGTGACTATCATTGCCGCTCCGTCAAAGTAGACATGGGCGGCTATCCCGGCAGATGAGAAAAAACTTGGGAAAAAGGTAGCAGCGGTGGAATAGATGTAGGCTGAGAAGGCGCCTACCGCCACAAGGGTGTTCATATCCGTGGTCTTCTGCCTGGCAGCCTTGATGGCGCCCGAAAAGAACCGGCTTCCCACCCAGAAGACCACGGGTGTCGCGAGCACGAAGAGAATGAGAAGCATGGCTTGCCTTGGGACCGGTTTCAGGAATGGAAACCATTCCTGCATGGAGCCCATAAAGATAAAGACGCTGAGAACGGCCCCTGCAATGAACTTGGTCTTCAACTCCCTGATATCTCTGATCCGGGCGGCCTCTACCGGGTCTTCAAGGGTCTCTTCGGGAACGCCAAGAAACTCATACCCCGCATCAACGATTATCCTTTTGATGGAATCCATGCCGGCCCAGCGCGGAGCGTGACTCAGCGTGGCCCTCCCGGTAGCCAGGTTGACGGCCGCATCATCGATTCCCTCCGCGGACTTGAGAGCGGCTTCCACCCGCCGCACGCATGCAGCGCAGGTCATGCCGCCGATCGATACGGTGGTTTTTTTGGTAGCAACCTTTTCAGACAACTTCGTACCCTGCCTGTTTGATCTTTTCTTCTATGACACTGATATCCACAGGTTTTTCCTCCACATAGGTGGCCTGTGCAGAGGAAAGATCGACCGTCACATCTCTTAATCCGTCAATTTCGTTCAGCGCCTTGGTGACCGCCACTGCACAATGATTGCATGACATCCCTTTGATCTTAACCGTAGGCATTTTTTCTCTCCTCCAACAAATTATAACAGCGGGACACCCCTGCCTTTAATATGAGGGCCGTACTTTGTGCGCCTTTGTGCGTAGAAGAAATTCTATATTATTTTAATATAATAATAAAGTCATAGGCGTCCAGGGTCTCTCAAGACCTCTCGGACGGTCATCGCCAGACTATCCTTCCCTTTGATCATTCGAGCGACTGCTGCAGCCCTCTGCACTATCCAATGGTTTTTCGTACATTCCTCGATGGCTGCTGCCAGTTTCCGCGAGCTGAGCCTGGAGCGCCATATAGGTTTCGGGCCCAAGCCGACGCGATACACCCGGTTTCCCCAGTAATATTGATCGAGGACATGGGGCACAATGATTTGGGGCACACCGCTGATGGCGCCTGCCGCCGTGGTTCCAGCCCCTCCATGGTGGATCACCGCAGCCATACGCGGGAAAAGGTCAAGGTGTGGGTATTTTTGAACGAAAAAGACATCACTGGAGCCGATAAATTCCGAGGGGCCTTCCCAGAACTTGGCAATCACAACCCGCTGGCCGGCCAAGCGGGCGGCCCGCACAATTATGGGCACGTTCTTGACCTGGTCTTTCTTGGGCATGCTCCCGAATCCCGCATAAACCGGAGGGGGGCCATGGCTCAGGAATGCTTCAAGATCCGCCAGATGCTGCTTTGGTTGTTCCAGATGAAGATAGCCGGTTTGTGTGAAACCTCGCCCCACATCGGGCGGTACAGGGGCGATGGCTTGGTCAGAAGCCACGATCACGTTATCGCCCAAGATGTGAGACCACACATCCTTTAGTAGTGGAAGTCCGAGTTGCTCGCGCTTTTTGTTGATCAGCCGGGTCAGATTAAAGAAGCGATCAAATATTTTTACAATCTGCCAGCTCATGACATTACACCATTTGGGCAGGTTTTGGTGCTTGAGGGCGATGAAAGGATGGTGTCCAGAGGGGAGTAGCTGGGGCGCAAAGGCAATATAACGGTAACGAATGCCCATTGATTCAGCAATGGAGGAGAGGGCAAAGACAAGTGAGGAGGCCAGTACCAGATCAGCGCCGCTTATGATTTGCGAAAGGGTTTTGAACTGTCCGAGGATCTCATAGCGGACACGGCGGACAAACCGGAGACCAGTATGGATCGAATGGGCGTTTTCCATACTATCGATAAAGGCGGTAAAATTGCCTCCTAAGGGGTGGAAGGGGCAACCCAGTTGTCGGGCCCACTCTCCCTTTTCAGGGGGGGCTGCAAGGAGAACATCGTGCCCTGCAGACTTTAGGGCCAAAGAAAGGGTCAACATGGGCTGGACGTCACCGCGTGAGCCGAAGGTTGTCAGGACGATCTTCATGAATTGTTCTCCCGATAGTAAAGCTGTCGGCCTTTCCCGGACTTGGCCTTCCGCGTTCCTTTCTTCTTGGGACTTACAGGTCCTACTGCCTTTGCCTCGGCCCGTACTTTTGCAAACAGAGTATCCAGTCCAGCTCGTGATCCGTAAGGAGGCCTTTATCTCTAAGGATTTCCCCGAGCCTTCGATCCATCCTGTTAAGGGCATCATGGATATTCTGGTCATTGAGATACCCTTTGTCTTTCAGGATGTCCCCCAGCTTCTTCCTTGTCTTTTTTTGGGAGCGTAGCGTATCTTCCAGCTGCTCGGGAGTGATGAGCCCTGCCTTGATCAGGATTTCACCGATCCGGAGCTTCTGCTCTTCCAATGCGTCTTCTATCTCTTCCCTGGTAACATAGCCTTCATGGACCATAAGCTTTCCGATCTTGACCCTTTGCCAGATCATTCGAGTTACGGTCCTGTATAAGAAGTCCACAGCAGAGAACAGACAAAAGGCGATCATGAGCATGACAATTCCCATGAGGAGCGAGTCGGCCCAGATATTGCCGAAGATTTGGAGTGTTCTGGAAAGAGAATTTCCCGGTGAACGGGAAATCAGCAGGACATAGGAGAACAAGAGGAGGTTGAGGGTGGCGAGGAACAGGCAGAGTCTTGTCCTGGGGGTAATCTCCCGCCGAAAAATCCCTTGACCGGCCCTAAGGGAAATAAGGGGCGCTGGGAGAGAAGACAGGGGTCGCCCGCATCGGAGGCAAAGTTCCGCATCTTCAGGATTCTCGGTCTCACATCCAGGACATTTCATATCGCTCTCCATTTTCTCTGAAAAAAGAAAAGAAGTCCAGGGAGGTATTGTGGTATGGAGAGTTGATCTGCGCCAAGGGGAAGGCGGTCCCCGATAGGAGTTGAGTGAGCATGTAATCATGCAAGGGCGTCTGCTATCAGACGCAATCCCTTTGAAATGTCCTTCCCCAGATGAAATCTGATCACATGCCTGCCGGCATCCATCAGGGCCTTTCCGTCTCCAAGGGCCTGGGCCATCTTCAGGGTGCCGAAGGTGATGGTAGAGGTCGTGCTTCCGGCCTCATCCGGTATGGGAACGTCTTCAGCGCTGTCTCCCGTGATCTGGATAAAGAGCCCGTGTCCGGCATCCCCTTTGTGAAGTTGGCCGGTAGAGTGAAGAAAACGTGGGCCATAGCCCACGGTGGTGGCCATCCGGTATTTTACCTGGATGCGGCTGCGCAGGTCCTGAAGGAGATGATCGGCCTCCGGGGTGGGGGTGATGTATGCCTGAAGCGCAGTATAGCTTCTTCCCCCCATCCCGGGCTGTCCAGGATTGGCCTGTGAGAAAAAGGCATTTAGGGTTTCCTTCAGTGTGGCGGCAAAAAAATCCGTGTAGACCTTAACCCCTTCCGCCTCAAGGGTCGGCTGCGGCTCAGGCAACCGGCCTTCTTTCCTGTATTCGGCAACCATTTGGCGGGCCGAAGCCTTGGCAGATTCCACATTGGGCTGGTCAAAAGGGTTGATCCCCAGGATGCTTCCTGCTATGGCGGTGGCTATCTCCCAGCGGAATATCTCTTTTCCCAGGTCGTAGAGGTCCGAGAGCCGGATGCGGATCACTATATGTCCCCTTTGCTCAAGGGCGGTGAGCTCGGTTTCATAGGTGTTGTCGCCCTTGAGACCAAGGTTCACAAAAAGACGGTCATCTGAATAGACAGTGGGCTCCAGTAGCGTCTCACCGTGTACGGGAAGGATGCCTTTTCCTTCTTTGCCCGTGCTTTCGGCAATCAACTGTTCCACCCACGCACCAAAGGGGGCGATCTGCGGGGATGAAACAAGGGTGAGCTTGTCGCGTCCGGCCCGGGCCATGGCTCCTATGAGAGCCCCCAGCAAGGCGCCTGGATTGATATCCGCCGGTGCCGTGCAGTCCTTTGCCATAAGGGTCGCCCTCTCGAGCAGCATGGCGAGGTCCATTCCGATCAGGGCGGCAGGCACAAGGCCGAAGTAGGAGAGGGCGGAATAGCGACCTCCGATATCCGGGTCGTTCAGGAATGTCCTCCTGAAATCCAGTGTCCGCGCCAGTGACTCCAGGCTGCTGCCGGGATCGGTGATCGCAATAAAATGGGCCCCGGCAGCATGGCGCCCCAGGGCCTCTGAGACTTTATTGTAAAAAAACTTCATGAATGAGAGGGTCTCCACGGTCCCTCCCGACTTTGTGGATACCATGAATAGGGTTTTAGAAAAATTAAGTCGCCTGACATGGGTTAAAACCGCGCCCGGGTCGGTGCTGTCGAGCACTGATAGATCCAGACAGCCCTGTGCGACCGCATGGATATTGCGGAACATTTCAGGGGCCAGGCTGGAGCCCCCCATACCCAGGAGGAGGGCATGGGTGTATCCGGCCTCACGCACCTCTTGAACGAATTGCGTTATCTCAGGGAGGGTCTCCTTCATTTTTTCAGGGCTTTCAAGCCAGCCTAACCGGTTGGTGATTTCTGCGGGATCCTCCTTCCACACGGTGTGGTCGTGGGCCCAGATCCGCTCCACAATCCTGTCGGACTGGAGTTGCATAAGGGCGGTCTTCACTGCAGGCTCAAATTCACCGAGGTTCGCCGAATATGTCGCCTGTACGGTTTGGTGTGTCTCCGGCATGCCCAAGATCTCCTCTTATTTTCTCGCCTCTTCGAGAATGGCGGCATGGGCTTCTCCATCAAAGACTATGCAGGGCACCGCCAATGGCATTCGCCCGCAGGGTGTAGATCCGCATCCAAAAGCGGTTTCAATTCAAAAAGTGGCGGACGGACTCTATCACGAATTGCCCTGAGCAGGATGAATCATGCGGGAGGCAGGGCTCGGGCGATTTTCCGGGCCAGCTCCCGGCAGGCCTCGAAGCCCTTTTCATCCGGCACATATTGGATCCTGACACCTGGATCAATCACCTGGAATCTCATGGCCTCCAGTTCTTTGTTGATCAACTTAACGGACTCTCCGCTCCAGCCGTACGACCCGAATGCCGCCCCTATCTTCCCTTTGGGCCTGAGACCTTTCATGTATGTGAGGAAATCCGCAACCGTTGGAAACAGGCCGTTGTTGAGCGTAGGAGATCCAATGATGACCGCACCGGCATCCATGACCTCCGTCATTATATCGCTGCGGTGGCAGTGCCTGAGGCTTAAGGGCTTGACATCAACGCCTTCCCCGGCAAGGCCCTCGGCGATGGCCTCGGCCATTGTCTCCGTGCTGTGCCACATGGTATCGTAAACTACCAGGGCCTTTCTTTTCGGATTTTGGTGGCACCAATCCAGATAGCTGCTGATAATTTTTGAAGGGTCTTTCCTCCAGATGATCCCGTGATCCGGGCAGATCATGTCAAAGGGAAGCGCCATCTGCATGACCTTATCCATCAGCTTGAGTATATGTGAGGAATAGAGCATGAGAATATTGGCAAAGTACTTAAGGGCATGGGGCATGATTTCATCGCCCACCTCATCGTCAAACCTTTCCATACTGGCGTAATGTTGGCCGAATCCGTCACTTGAGAAAAGGATCTTGTCTTCGTTGAGATACGTAAACATGCTGTCCGGCCAGTGGATCATCCTTGTTTCCAGGAAGGTGAGCGTCCTTTTCCCTATGTTCAACTTATCCCCGGTTTCCACCGGGTGATAGTTCCATTTCTGGGAGAAATGACGTGAGAGATTCTTGTGCCCCATCTTGGAGCAGTAAAGGGGCTTGTCCTCTCCTATCTTGTGCATCAGCCTGGGCAGGCTGCCGGAGTGGTCCATTTCGGTATGGTTGCTGATTACATACTCGATTTTTTTGGGGTCCACGATTTGGCTTATTTTTGCAATAAGTTCCTCGGCGAATTCCTTTTTCACCGTGTCGATGAGGGTTATCTTGTCATCCATAATAAGGAAGGCATTGTAAGTGGTCCCTTGATAGGTGGAGTACCCGTGGAAATCCCTGATGTTCCAATCAATGACTCCTACCCAGTAAATGCCGTCCGCAATCTCAACCGCCTTCATTGTGTCCTCCTTATATGCTCCCTTGAGGGGCCTTAACTGTATCTCTAATCAACCTTTTCAAACATACCTTTTGCGGCCCCGCACACGGGACAGGTCCAGTCGTCAGGAAGATCGTCAAACGAGGTGCCGGGCTCAACTCCATTGTCGGGATCGCCTTCGGCCGGATCGTAAATATAACCGCAAACCGTGCACTCATATTTTTCCATCTTGTTCCCTCCCTACCTTAATTCCTCAGTCAAGAATGTTCGTATCATAATAGGTTTAGTGTTTCAATCAGTTATGACCCCAATAAAGTCAGAGACCGGAACCCCGAGAAGGCACACCTCCGTCCATCTCCTACTCGTCTGGCATGGCGGGCACCTTAGACCCTGTCAGGGCTCACACTTCGGGCTTAGGCGCAATCAGAAGATATACCGAAGCACCCTTGGCTGACACGCGGCACCTATTCACGCCGCTCTCTTCTCACAGCGTGCAGTGGGAGCCGCTTTAACCGGTTGGCACGTTAGGGATTCAGGCCTCGGCTTCCAGTGTGCATTTGGTAAAGTCGATCTCCTGACCGCAGCCCGAGCAGACATGAGGCTTGTCAAACTCGTCTGAGAAGATCTCCTTTTCCTTTCCGCAATTGGGGCACTTGCAGGTGAAGGCCTTGAGGTTCTTAAGGTCCTGAAATCCTGGGCAGTGCTGAGGCGTAGTAGGCATGGCAAACCTCCTTCCCGATTTCTTGATGGTTTGTAACAAGTCGGCCGGGTGACGGGTTAAGCTTGCTTCTTTGCAATCCCCCGCCCGCAATCCTGGGCCATCTGAATCCCGCCTTCCAATGAGGCGGATTTTAGCATCAATGGGCCGGTTACCATATCCATCTCAAGGATATGCTTCATCGTATCAAAGATGCGTCCCGGTGCCTCGCCGCTCCATCCGAAGGCGCCGAATGCCCCACCGACCTTTCCTTCGAGTCCCGCCTTCTCGGCGAGGAAAAGCATCTTTTTCATGGCCTGCATCATTTCCCCATGGTAGGTGGCGGATCCAAAAGCATACGCATCGTAGCCATGGAGGTCTGATTCGGTTTTGATATCCGTGATATTGACGACTTTTGCTTCTCCGCCCTCAAATCGGATCCCTTCTGCAATCAGCTCGGCGATCCTTCTGGTTGCACCGGTCCTCGTCGCATATATAACAAGCGTTTTTCCCATATCTGGCGCTCCGTCGGTAAGTTAATCTTCTTCTATCTCAACCTTTCCCTTTATCTTGGTCCCGCAATGAGGGCAGAGTATTTCAATTTCTTCTTCGTTCCCGATAAATTTTTCTCTCAATTTCTCCGGCCCCAGAAAACTGACATCCCCGCATGCGCACTGGGGGCACTCAGCCCTGACCCTATATTTTTTTCCGGACATGACAATCCCTCCTCCACTTTCCTGTAAAAATAGTGACCTGACCCTATCAGTCAGCCCAACCTATTGTCTCGGCCCGTCTCGCCACATTCCGGGATATAACATGAGACATCCGCAAATTCGCATTTCTCCTTGCACGAAGGGTACTGCTCAGGTGGTATTTCCCCTTGTAGCGTATACCCACAATTCTGACATTTCCAATCCGGCATTATGAACCCTCCTTTCTGGTGGCTATGCTTTCCAGAGTCCATGGAGGTTGCAGTATTCCCGGGCCGTGACCTGTTCCGCCTTGATACAGAATGTGGCTTCAGGGGCATCCCCAGGTTTCAGGAACTGCCGGTAAGCCTCTCCATCGGCAATGAGTTCTATCCACTGGATATAGTGTTTTTCTTCCATTGGATGCGCCACGTCGCCTACCTTGACCTTGAAACCGTCCTCTGTCTTCTCAATCACCGGCACATGCTTTTCCTTGGCCGCGTCCACAGTATTCTCTTTAAAGAGCTTCATTGGTTCTCCACAACAAACCAGCTCCCCTTTGCCACCAAAAAGGACCTCCACGATATTGCCACACTTTTCGCATTTATAAATTTCGAGCCTTTCTGCCATGATAACACCTCCTGTTTTTTGGGGGTTCATATAGCCGCTCGGCCAGAGGTAGTCCCTCAGCCGGGTAAATCACTACCAATTTTCCCCGAGCAGTTCAAAATGGGCCTGGGGATGGGCACAGGCAGGGCATTCCTTTGGGGCTTCCTTCCCCCTGTGGATGTACCCGCAGTTTCTGCACCGCCATACTACCTCCTCCTCCCGCTTGAACACGCGGTCGGCCTCGATATTGTCGGCGAGGTCTTTGTATCGCTTTTCATGTTGTTTCTCGGCCACGGCAATGGCTTCAAAGACAACCGCAATGGCTTCGAATCCCTCTTCCCTGGCCGTTTTTGCAAACTCGGGATACATCTGGGTATGCTCATAGTTTTCGCCTGCTGCGGCCGCACGCAGGTTTTCCAGGGTCGTGCCTATGACCCCCGCGGGAAAACCTGCCTGGACCTCCACCTCTCCTCCCTGGAGGAACTTGAAGAGCCGCTTCGCATGCTCCTTTTCCTGGTTGGCGGTTTCTTCGAAGATGGAAGATATCTGGACATATCCTTCCTTTTTCGCCTGGCTGGCAAAATAGGTATAGCGATTACGTGCCTGGGACTCCCCTGCAAAGGCCGTAAGCAGATTCTTCTCGGTTTGGCTTCCTTTTAGATCACTCATGGGTCTCCTCCTTTCCTGGACCGGATTACTCCGGGATATTGCTCAAATGTTGCTTCCTTTTTCCAGCGGATCAGCTTTATATTCCTTATTGATTCCTGGGGAATATTCTTGAGGATAGCACCGCTCTCCTCCCTGTCAAGCGGGTTTAGGCATCTCCCTTCTCGGCAGTGGATCCCGGGCCTGCAAGTGGCCGGAAATTTTTCTTGCTGGCTCCGCAGATAGGGCATTTCCAGTCCTCGGGCAGATCCTCAAAGCGTGTGCCCTTAGGGATTTTCCCTTTTCTGTCACCCTTATCGGGATTATAGATATATCCGCAGTTTGTCGTCTGGCACTGCCACATTTCTTCGGGGGCTGCCATTTTTTGCTCCTTTCCCATTGCTTACAACCGGCATCATCTATTTGTCACTGTGGGGCCATCCAGGATCTTCATGCTCCTCCACAAAATAACAGAAATGAAACCAATCAAATGTTAAGTTGGAAAATTATCTTCTTTCCACCAGCCCTTCCTGATATGGGCCTCTTTTTCAGCTTCGGCCAGTTTTTTTATCTTAAAAGCGGCATCCCTCACCACGCCGTAGAGGACACCGCAGCCATTGTCTTCGCGATGCCGGTCCCCTTCGTCGGCCACCTGGAACATCCTGTCCACCAGCTCCAGCGTCTTTTTAATGCTGTGATCGCAACGCCTCATTTCTCCCCCCCCACTCTTTATCATTATTAAATACAAGTTTTGTGCCAATTTTTGGAAAGGTCGCCAATGGCAAGAAAATAAAATAATATTAGCATGTTATAATAAATTGCCAGGACTTTATAATAAAAAATTTCGCCTTGTGGGAGGCAATATGAGACAATGATGTCTCAAATTTTCGGCCATGTTATTAAGTCCCAGTAATAATTGAATTATCTAAAGCCGGGCCGGAACGGTAAAAGCTCGCCCCCCATCCAATAAAGGAGGCTGGCGCAAAACCCCAAAGCAATTTCTTCAAAGATCGGTCTTAGAACGATCCGCACCAGAGCGGAATCAGGGGAGAAGGATTGTGTCTCAATTTTGATATTGAGCCATAAGTGTATCATGAGACAGTTTCTGCTTTTCAAGTGCATGTCTCAAAATTTCTCCATGCCCCCTTTGATTTTCATGAAGAACCTAATATAATCCCTGCCCAAGTAGCCGCCAAACCGATAAAAGAGAAGGACTTAAATTAGGCATATCGGATCGGTTAAGTTCGAAATTCGCATGCCAATGTCCTACTACCGGTTCAGTTCATTGAAAGAGCGGAGAGTGTAACCATGTGGTGAAAGGAGAGGATATGATGTACCTTAAAAATTACCCTATCAGTATTTCCGCCATTCTCATATTCCTCTTTTTTTCTACCTTATCATCTCCATGCATGGCCCATCCCGATATACTCATGATCAATTCCTACCATAAAGGCTACCCCTGGACTGACGATCTTGTAAAGACCACCATAGGTGCCATGAAAGAGCGGTTCAGGGATTGTAACCTCTATGTTGAATACATGGATACAAAGAGAATAAAAACCGCTGGGTATCTAAATCTCTTTCAGAAAATCATGGAGGAGAAATACCGCAATAGAAGGCCGGACATAGTAATCGTGTCAGATGACAATGCGTTTCGCTTTATCCTCCACACCCACAAGAAACTATTCCCGGGCACACCGGTCCTGTTCATGGGCGTAAACAACTTTGAGCCGGCCATGATTACCGGGCATCCTGAAATCACGGGAGTCGTGCAAAGTGTGAATATAGAGGATACCATCAGGGTCGCATTAACATTAACGCCAGGCTTCAAGCGCGTTGCCGTTATCTACGATAACACGGCTACAGGAAGGGGCTACAGGAAGCAGGTATTAGAGACTGAAGAAAGTTTTGAAGGATTAGATTTCATCCACTTAAACGGTGCGCTGCTGAGCACCGATGAAATGCTTGAGAGGGTTGAGACATTGCCTGCCAATAGCATTATCCTTCTTTGCATATGGGTAAGGGACAAAACAGGCGCCTATGTGCCCTGGGAAAGGACATACCCCGAGATAACAAAGAGGTCACCTGTGCCCGTGTATGGGGTTATAGATTATATGCTTGATTTTGGGGTGTTGGGGGGGATGGTCCAATCTCCAAAGTATCATGCCCTTGAAGCAGCCGGGATGGCTGAAAGGATCCTGAGAGGGGAGTCCCCGGCACGCATACCCGTACATATGAGGAGCCACAATGTGCTCATGTTTGATTACAGGGCTATTAGGAAATGGAACATAGACGAGGAGAGACTCCCTGACGGGGTTATCATTAACAGACCCAAGGGCCTCTACTACAAGTACAGAAAGTGGGTATGGGGCGCATTCGGCACATTGTGTTTTCTGCTTCTTGTGATAATGATTCTTCTCGGGAATATCATCAGAAGAAAAAGGGCGGAGGCTGCCCTTGCAGAAAGGGAAGAATGGTACAGGTCTCTTTTTGAAGGCTCGTTAGATGCCATAGTCATCACAACAGAAGATGGGAGGATACTGGATGCGAACGCTGCGTGGTGCAGGCTTTTTGGATACAAAAAAGAGGAACTATCAGGATTAAATGTGAGCAGGGGATGGGCAGACCCCATGCAAAGAGAGATATGGCAGAAAGAATTGAAGGAAAAAGGTTCTGTCAGGGACTATGAATTCAAGGGGATCGGCAAAGACGGGATCGTGAGAGATCTCCTTCTTAGCACCACGGTCAGGAAGGATGCCGAGGGCAATGTGGCATATCAAAATATATGCAGGGACATTACCGAACAAAAAGAGGCCGAAAAGCGGGTCACCCGGTCGGAGAAACGTTTTCGAGACCTGTTCGACTCTGTATCGGATCTTATCTATACCCAGGATCTGGAAGGGCGGTTTCTTACCGCGAACAGGGCGCTAAGCCGGATCTTCGGCTATGAGGTTGGGGAACTCATTGGTAGGAAGGCGTCGGATTTTATGAAACCTGAATGGAGATCCCTTTTTGAAAAAGAGTACCTGGAAGGGATAAAGTCATGCGGACATCACGAAGGAATTACCGCTTACTTTACCAGGGGAGGGCGCAAGATCTACATTGAATACCACAGCAACCTGGTTTTACCGGAGGAGGGAGAGCCCTATATCAGCGGCACGGGAAGGGATGTGACCGAACGCGTCCTGACGGAGAGGCAGATCAAGAAAGTTCAGGACCAGTTGCAACAGGCACAGAAGATGGAGGCGATTGGTACGCTGGCAGGAGGGATTTCCCATGACTTCAACAATCTCCTTCAGGCGATCATGGGCTACACGCAGATCATTATGATGGGGAAAGACAGAGATGATCCTGACCTTGGAAGACTGAAGGAGATAGAGAAGGCGGCGCAAAGGGCAAGCGAATTGACCCAGCAGCTTCTCACCTTCAGCCGCAAGGTGGAGAGCAAACTGAGACCGGTGGACCTCAATCTTGAGGTCAGGGCGGTGGAGAAGCTCCTTAAGAGGACCATCCCGAAGATGATCCGTATCGAGCTTCATCTTCAAGAAGGACTCAAGATCATCAATGCCGACCCTGCCCAGATGGAGCAGGTCATGATGAATCTTGGCGTGAATGCGAGGGATGCCATGCCGGATGGCGGGAAGCTGGTGATCAAAACGGAAAACGTCATTTTGGATGAAGAATACTCCCGGACCCACATGGGAGCCGTGCCCGGCGAGTATGTCCTTTTGAGCATATCGGATACGGGTCACGGCATGGACAGGGAGACTCTGGAGCATATCTTTGAGCCCTTTTACACCACCAAGGAGACGGGCAAGGGCACGGGCCTCGGCCTTTCCATGGTCTATGGGATCGTAAAGAATCACCAGGGATACATTGCGTGTTCCAGCGAGCCCGGAGAAGGCACTACTTTCAGGATCTATTTTCCGGCCATTGAATCAGGGACTATGGAACAAGAGGCAGAGAAAGATGAGGAAAGAGATGCCCCGGGCGGCAATGAGACCATCCTGCTGGTGGATGATGAAGCGTTTTTGCGAGAGCTGGGGGCGGAGATGTTAGGGCGGTTCGGGTATACGGTGCTTCAAGCGGAAAATGGAGAAACCGCCCTTGAGATATATGAGAAAAAGCGGGCAGAGATTTCTTTGATCGTTTTGGACCTGATCATGCCCGGGATGGGAGGAAAAAAATGCCTTGAGGAGATCCTCAGGATGAACCCCCGGGCAAAAGTGGTGATTGCCAGCGGATATTCGGTCAATGGATCTCCACAGGATGTCCTGGATGCCGGAGCAAGGGGCTACATCAGAAAACCGTACGATTTACGGCAAATGCTCGATGCGGTCCGAGAGGCACTGGATGAAAAGGATTGAGTTGTCAGGCCCGGGTTTCATGTAGATTGATTGTCGGTAGCCCGGTGGGTGTTTAGCAGGGACCCCGAGGTGGCTAATCAATGTCGGGGAATGCGGAGAGAAACCTGTAGAGGGTGGCCCGGCCCACTCTCAGGATCCGGGCTGCCTTGGCTTTGTTGCCACCGCTCTGGGTCAGAGCGATGCGGACGCTGTCGCGGTCCAGTTTTCTCGATGGCCCGCGGGTACCCGCCTTTCTATGCCATTCATTTAGTTCCATAGGGAGATGTTCCGGCTTGATGAGCCGCCCCCCGGACCGCATCAGGGCGAATCGGAGGGAGCTCTGGAGTTCACGTACGTTGCCCGGCCAGGGATAGCTCTTCATTACGGCCAGCGCTTCCTTGGAGATCCCCAGGGTTTCCCGGGTCTCTCCGGCGGCCATGCTGAGAAAGTGCTCAATGAGAAGGGGAATATCGTTTTTCCTGCTTCTGAGAGGAGGAAGGTGAATTGGAACCACCACCAGGCGATAGTAAAGATCCTCCCGAAAATTCCCCTTTTCCACTTCCTGCTTCAAATCACGGTTGGTGGCACTAATCACCCGCACGTTCACTGAGATAGTCTTCTCATCCCCAACGCGCTCAAATGTTCCTTCTTGAAGGACTCTCAACAGCCTCGATTGTACCACTTTTGGAAGGTCCGCTACCTCGTCCAGGAAAAGTGTCCCGCCGTGGGCCAGTTCGAACCGGCCCTTCTTGTTTCTGATGGCACCGGTGAAGGCTCCTTTGACATGCCCGAACAGCTCGCTTTCCAGCACGCCTTCGGGAAGGGCGCCGCAGTTTATGGGCACGAAGGGTTTACCGCCCCGCCGACTTTCCTCATGGATGGCATTTGCCACCAGTTCTTTGCCCGTGCCCGTCTCGCCGCTGATGTGCACAGGGTAGTCATTGCCGGACAGATCCCGGATCTGCTTATAGATCTGGAGCATTTTCGGATCCCTGCCAATGATTCCGGCAAAGCTCTCCAGCTCTCCTAATTGTATCTTGTACCCGATGAGGTCAGTGACATCCCTAAAAGCGGCGATCACGCCTGCAAACCGTCCGGACCGATCCATCATCCCGCTCACATTCATCTCCAGGCGGCGGGTCGTCCCATCCTGCCGGACCATGTTAAGAGGATAAAAGATGTGTTCAATGGATTCTGGGGAGCTGTCCATGAAGGAACATCTTCCCCCGCAAAAGGGGCCTCCAAAGGCGTCATGGCAATCTTTTCCGAGGACTTTTTCCCTGCGGTACCCGGTGATTTCTTCCGCTGCCTTATTGAAAAAAAGGATCCGGCGCTCAGTGTCGTGGGCGATGATCCCTTCAGTGAGATTGTCCAGGATCCGTTCCAGGTTCTCCTTGTCGGCCAGTGTTTTTTCAAGCTTGAGATCTTTCATGACTTGATCATTTTCGGGAAAAAGGGCACTAATACCTGAGATGTGGAGAAGAATATAGTGTAAAGCCCGGGTGGCATCAAGGGGAAAAGCCCGGAGCCATACGAGGGCGGTTCAAGTCGGATAAGCCAAACAGGAGGGATAGATAATATGGGCTATGAGACCATCCAATATGAGGTCAAAGAGAAAGGCATTGGAATCCTGTCACTCAATCGTCCCCGGAAGTACAACTCGGTAAACCACAGAATGATGGAAGAGCTGGAGGCATTCTGGAGGGAACGTCTGTATGATCTGGAGACTCATGTCATCATCATGAGGGGCAATGGGAGGCGGGGGTTTTGTGCAGGTCTGGACATGAAAGAGGCAATGAAAACAGTGCCGGAAATGGACACGCACGCTTTTTATCGCTTTCAGGCCCGGCTTGCAAGGCTCACCCTTGCCATGAGGCAGGTCCCTCAACCTATCATCTGCGCGGTTCATGGAGCGGGCGTGGGCCTTGGTTTTAGTTTCGCCCTTGCCTCTGATGTGCGTGTGATAACTCCTGATGCCAGGTTTTCAGCAGCCTATATCAACATTGGGTTAGGGGGTGCGGATATGGCCTGCAGCTATTTTTTACCCAGGCTCATCGGTGCGGGGAGGGCCTATGAATTTATGCTGACCGGCAATTTTATGTCCGCCCAGGAGGCCATGGCCTTAGGGCTCGCAAGCCGCATGGTGGAGAGGGATCAGCTTATTGAAACGGCCCTGGATCTGGCAAGGGTTATGGAGAGCAAGAATCCCATGGGCCTTCGGTTGACCAAGGAGGCGATCAACATGAATCTGGATGCGGGGGGGCTGGAGCAGGCCCTTCATATGGAAGACCGGAACCAGGTGCTGCTCGGGATACGCGCCAGGCTGGGAGAAGGAAAGAAGATAGGCAGGTATTTTTGATTGAAAATCGAGATTTATATCATACGCCCAGGTACTCTTTCATCATGGCCTCGTTCTTTCTCAGGCCATCCACGTCTCCATCATACACTATGGCGCCCTTGTCGATTACATAAGCCCGATCGCTGATATCCATGGCAAAAAGGGCGTTCTGTTCTGTCAACAGCATGGTAAAGCCTTCTTTACGCAAACCCTTGATCTGCTCCCCGAGGACTTGGGCAACCACAGGCGCAAGGCCGGCTGTTGGCTCGTCAAGCAATATCAATTCGGGGTTGTTCATCAAGGTCCTTCCCACGGTGAGCATCTGTTGCTCCCCGCCGCTCAGAGTGCCGGCATTTCTATGTTCCAAGGCCTTCAGTTTGGGGAAAAGCGTGTAGATCCAATCGATTTGCTTTAGAAGATTTGTCCCGCCCCCCTTTCTCCAGCCCAACTCAAGATTCTCTCTCACGGTTAATTCTGAAAAGATCCACCGGCTCTCGGGGATGAACCCGATGCCCATTCGGGCAATCTGGTATGGCTTTCTCTTGGTGATTTCCATACCCCTGAATCTGATTGTTCCCGACTTAGGCCGGTTTAGACCCACGATGCTTGTCAGGGTAGTGGTTTTCCCTGCACCGTTCCTCCCGAGGAGACAGATCACCTCGCCTTTTTCAAGCTCAAGTGATACTTTAAAGATAGCCTGGAATACGCCGTAAAAAGTATCTATTTTATCTACTTGAAGGATCATCGCGTTTTCCGAAATAGATTTCCTGAACCTGCTGGTTTGCGCGGATATCCTCCGGTTTTCCCGCGGCAATGATAGCCCCGAAATTCATGACAGTGATGTGGGAGGAAATAGAGAAAACCACATTCATTTTATGCTCTGTAAATAGAACGGTAAGGGATTTTTCCTCTGCGATTTTCCGGATTAAATCAATGGTGTCGGAGGTCTCCACAGGGGACATGCCGCAGGTTGGCTCATCCAAGAGCAGTAGGTCAGGCCCGGTGGCTAAGACTATGCCCAGTTCCAGCCGTTTTCTGTCACCGGCGGCCAGCACGCCAGCCGACTCTCCTGACTTGTCAATTAGCCCTACACTGGAGAGAACCTCTTCTGTTTCCTCCCTAAACATCTTCTGTGCATTGGAAAACAGCCTCAAACCTTGGCCTTTGGCATACAGGACGGCGGCAAGGAGGTTTTCAAAAACGGTCAGTCCGGAGAAAATGTTTGTGACCTGGAAGGAGCGCCCAATGCCCATCCGGGTGATTTCCTGGGGGGGGAGGTCGGTGATATCCTTCCCCTTGAAGATAACCTGACCCCTATCGCAGCTGTAATAGCCGCTGATCAGATTGAAGAGGGTGGACTTGCCGGCCCCGTTGGGCCCTATGATGCTGTGAATATGACCTTCGTGGACCTCAAGATTCACGTCAGCCACGGCAGTCAGTCCACCAAAGGACTTTCTGAGTCCTTTTACCTCAAGAATTGGCACTCTTACCCCCCTCTTTTCTTTATATGTGTCTGGTACAGTTCGTAGGCCAGACCCCCGACCCCTTTTGGGAAAAACAGCACGATCAGTATCAGCGTAATACCCAACACCAGCGCCCAGTATTCCGTGTAAGAGGTGATGAAAGAGTTGAGCAGCACCATGATTGCCGCCCCTATAGCAGGGCCTAAGAAGATGGCCATGCCTCCCAGAAGGCCCATGAGGATGACATCCCCCGACGTGGTCCAGAAGAGGAGATCCGGGGCCACGGAGGTCTCCAATAAGGCATAAAGCACGCCGGCGATACCGGAAAAAAAGGCGGAGATCACGAAAGCCACCAACCGGAAATGCGCCACCTTCATACCCACAAAAGTGGCCCTCTCGGCATTTTCCCGGATTGACTTGAGCATCAATCCGAAGGGGGATCTGGCGATTTTCCACAGGATATAAATGCAGATCAGTATGATCCCCAGGGCGAAAAAATAGTAGTGGATGAAGCTTATGTCCGTGCAGATAATGTTGGGCACCGGGATGCCCTGGATGCCGTCGTCGCCGAACGTAAAGCTACGCCACTTGAAGGCCAGGATGAACAGCAATTGGGCGAAGCACAGGGTCAGGGTGGCGAAGTAGAAGACCCCGCTTATTCTAACACTGAAATAGCCGATAATGAGCCCGACGAGGGCTGCGGCAACAGGCGCCGCCGCAAAAGCGAGGGGGAGGGGGCAGGACGACTTCACTAACAGGAGCGAGCAGGTGTAGGCCCCAACCCCGAAGAACGCTGCATGCCCAAAGGACATCATGCCGCCGTAACCCAGTACCAAGTTGAAGCTCATAGCGAAAAGGGCCCACACCATGATCTTGATGGCAAGATAGAGGTAGTACTCTGAGAGTCCTTTTTCCAGGGCAAACGGTAGGGTTATTAGCACGGCGGCCGATATGGTTATGCCTAATGCCTTGGCCTTCCAGGACCTTGTAGTGTCTTGTACATTCATATCGTAACGTAAGCCGGGTTTTTGTCTATGCTTTTGTCTGGGCTGCTTTACCCAGAAGTCCATAAGGTTTGAAAAGGATGATCAGGGCTGCAAGCACAAAGAGAAACGACATGGCAAACTTGGGTACAACCAGGATGCCGAAGGCGTAAATCTGCCCGGCGATCAGGGCCCCTAACAATGCCCCCCAGATATTGCCCAGGCCCCCTACAATCACCACAATAAAGCACTCGATGATGATCTCCATGTCCATCCCAAGGGAGAGACGCACGGTCGGCGCAATAACCGCACCAGCCAGGCCGCCCAGCCACGTGGCCATGATGAAGACCAGCGTAAACAGCGCGCTAACGTTATACCCCAGCAGGCTCACCATATCGCCATGTTCCGCTGACGCCCTCAGCAGCATGCCGAAACGCGTTTTCTTCAGCATCAACCAGAGCAACACCGCTGTAAGCGCGCCTACCGCTATTATGAAAAAATAATTTAGGCTAAAATATTGCAAGTTTAAAAATATTCCCCCTCCGTGGGCGTCCTGAATCGATT
>JAOZOW010000161.1 GCA_029933075.1 Deltaproteobacteria bacterium
TCTCTCCCATGATTTTTTGGCGCTCTTGCCTGCTGCAAGCAGGGAGAAAAATATCTCCCTGGCCCTAATACCGTCCTGGATGCTGACTACCAGGGAGGAGGAGTTTTGCGGGTTGAGTTGTTGAAAGGATGAGATTACATTCTGTATCGTCCATTTTGGATGGCAACGAATCATTTTTATTTTGAGCATGGCCCTAAAATCTTGTATGGCTAAGCATAAAAATTCGGGGAAAAATGTTCGGGAAAAGGAAAAAAGAAGAGGAAGGTGGAGAAAAAGGTCTTTTTGAGAGGCTACGGCAGGGGCTGTCAAAGACAAGGGGCAGCCTTGCAGGAAGGCTTGATCGTCTTTTTCTGGGAAGAAAAGAGATCACTCAGGAACTACTTGATGACCTGGAAGAGATTCTCTTTACTTCCGATATCGGCGTGGCAACCACCCAAGGGCTTATAGACTCGGTGCAGGATGCAGTGTCCCGCAAAGCGCTCAGGGACCCGGCTATGGTGAAGGATGCATTAAAGGAGCAAATGCTTTCATACCTCCATGTGCCCCCCATCGACCATCCCCTGCCCGCAGCGGGAGAGCCCCATGTAGTTATGGTAATCGGGGTTAACGGCGTGGGAAAGACCACCACTATCGGCAAGGCAGCGCACCGGTTCAAGTCAGAGGGCAAGAAGGTCATGCTGGTGGCAGCCGATACTTTTCGGGCGGCGGCGGTGGAGCAATTAGTTATCTGGGGCGAGCGGGTGGGGGCGGATGTCATCCGGCAAAAGAGCGGCAGCGACCCTTCCGCCGTTGTGTTCGATGCCCTAAGCGCGGCTGTGTCGAGAAAAGTGGACATGGTTCTTATTGATACGGCGGGACGTCTTCACACCCAAAAAAACCTGATGGAGGAATTGCAGAAAATCAGGCGTGTCGCAGGGAAGAAATTGCCCGGAGCTCCGCATGAGGTGTGGCTGGTCCTGGACGCGACTACGGGACAAAATGCAATTTCTCAGGCACAGATATTCAATGAGGCCCTGGGGGTTACCGGCATTGTGCTGACAAAGCTGGATGGCACCGCAAAGGGAGGCATAGTTATCGGCATCTCCAAACAACTGGGGATCCCCATCAAGTTTATAGGCATCGGAGAAAAGCTGGATGATTTGCGGCCCTTCAATGCCGAACAGTTCGTTCAAGCCGTATTCGAATAACCCGCATGCGGTTCATTTCAATGTGAGAAACCACGTCCTCCGGGCGGGGATTCTTTGCTTTTTCATGTAGGTAACCGAGAAGAGGCATGGAGTTGATGTTTATGACTGATTGCCGGCTGCCACGGGGAAGGGAGAAGGTGGATGAAAAAGAACGAAGTTATACGGAAAGTCATGTGGGGAGATCTGGATTCCCTTGGCATCGTCTTCTATCCCCGGTACTATGAATGGATCGATGCCTGCGGTCATCTATTCTTTGATTCCATCGGGCTCAACTTAAAGAGGCTCTGGGAGGAGAGGAAAATCGAGTTCGGTCTGGTGGAGACCTCTTGCCACTACTTCAGGCCCGGTCGCTACCATCAGGAGATCCGGATAACCACTAACATCGATGCCCTTGAAGAAAAGACGGTCCTGCTGAAACATGTCATGCATGAGACCGCCCAAGGGTCACTTCTGGTAAAGGGATTTGAGAAGAGGATTTGTCTGGATGTCTCCGACCCGGAGGAGTTCCGGGCAGTCCCCATCCCCCCGGACATTCATGCAATACTCGAAAAGGCCGCAGAATGATTCCCCGCCTTTAAAGCGCTCTCATCCATTCAGGCCGAAGCCCGATCTCCCCCCTGAGAGCCGCATCGATTTGCTCCAGGGCCGCCTGCTTGCCTTTGGGCAGTCTTGCCTTTATGGGCAGGTAGTTTGAGGCGTGATTTGAAAAAAACAGTCCGCGGGTCAGATTGGTATGGGCGATCATTTCTCTCAATTCGAGGAGCAGCTCCCTTTCGTCCGGCAATTGAAACCTGCCCTCCACATAATCCCTGTGCAGCGGCGTACCCGGAATCAGCATCACAGTGAGCGCCCCCACATAGTCCGGGTCCATGGCACTCAGAAGCTCGCCCGTGGCCTTTGCATGCCGCAGCGACCTTTCTCTTCCAGCGATGCCAAGGAGCACTGTTACCGAGAGCTTGATCCCGGCCTGCCTGACCCTTTTCCCCTGCTTGATGAGATTATCGGCACTGGTCCCCTTGTTGATTTCTTTTAGCAGGTCGGGGTCTCCCGTTTCCACGCCCAGGTAAAGGATGCCGAGGCCTTTTTCCTTAAGCGTCCTCAATTCATCGTCGGTCTTCATGCGGATGCTCTTGGCATTAGCGTAGGCCCCCACCCTTTTCACCCATGGCAGGTACTCCCGGATCTTGTCCAGTATCCAGACCAGCCGCTTCTGGGGAATAATCAGGGCATCGCCGTCCATGAGGAAAACCCGGTCCTGCCGCTTCATATACCTTGAAGCGAAGAGTATATCGCTCAGGATGACATCGTCATCTTTGATGGTAAATCGCTTGTCCTTATAGCTGCCGCAAAAGGTGCACTTGTTGTGGGAACATCCCAAGGTCACCTGCAACAGGATGCTGTACGCCTCGCTGGGCGGCCTGATGCAGGTCCCTTCGTAATGCATGCCTTCGCCTTCAATTGCACAATCAGCCATTTCCGCCTCTCACCTGAAATTTTACTTGGCCCCTTTTTGGTCTCTTTTTTTGAGTTTCTTCTGCTGGCGCTTGCTCATCTCTGGGGCTTTTTCTCCTTTACCCTTCCCGCCTTTCTTCTTCCCAGGCAGGGCCTCCTTGCGGGCCTTGGCCTCGGCCATTTCGGCAACCTTTTGCTCCCTTGCAGCTATCGCCCTCAACCTGCTTCCGGCCTTCCTGATCTCGGCCCTGATCTTTTTGAGGGCCGGATCTTTAGCGACCTCGGAAGGGGAGAGCCCTTTTTGAGACAGTTCGGACAGCCGCCGGCTCAACCTGTTTTCCCAGTAAGCCTTCTGGGCCTCTCTAGTTTCTCTGCTCTTTGATCTCATAACCACTCCTTTGCTGACATCATGCAGTTGCGTCCGACAGTGAACCGGGGGAACCTTGAATTTATTTTAGATTTAATCATTTTAACACCTAAATCAATAGACACGGTGTTGAAAAGAGCCGAATCGCCAT
>JAOZOW010000162.1 GCA_029933075.1 Deltaproteobacteria bacterium
AAGACTTTACGCCCTTTGATGGGAATAACAGATCAACTGTCAAAGCACGCAAAAAACGGATGAACCATAAAAAGTTTTTAGAGAAAGGAGCGGATGCATGCCGGAGAAAGAAGAGATAAGGATGCGGACCCAGGAGACCGCCAAGAAACTATTTGGGAAGGGGATCAAGGTGGATCCTCCATATTTGACATGGAAGGCCTTCGATAAAGAGCTCGCCAATGATTTTTCCATGTTCATCACGGGCAATCTCTATTCCAGGAAGGTTCTCACCTTGGCGGAGCGGCAGATGGTGGCTTGCGCCATGTTAGGGGCGCTTCGGGCCCGGGATGAATTGAAACTTCATGTCAATGCGGCGTTGAACGTGGGTTGTGATCCCCGTAAGCTGACAGAGGTGTTTTTTCAGTTGGCGACCTATGCGGGTATGCCGGCGGTCAACGAAGCCCTAAATGTATACCGGGAGGTCTTAAAGGAAAGGGGTGAGTGGCCGATCCCTTCCTGATATCTTCATTAGCTTGAAATCTCTATTGTCTGATTTTGGCGGGTTAAGGGCGTTCAGTGCCGGGGGCTGATATTCTCACTCATGTAGGCTTCACGATGTTACACTTTTCCATCCTTTGCCATCTGAACGCATTTATTCATGGTAAATTTCAGGAAAACGTCACATGTGCTTTTCCAGCCCTTGTCCTGTATCCACCGTGTTAGAGCTTCCGGATTGCTCCAATCGCACTTGGATAGAGTTTTACAATTCGTGCTGCCAAATTCTTTTATGAAACCCTTATAGAGCTCTTCCACGGCTTGGATGGCCCTCTCTCTTTGGTCTTTATGATTCTCTGGAATTCCTTCCATCCCTCGACTCAGTTTCAACCCGATGGCAATGCTGCTCCCTACCAGGAGACCGCAGACAGTCTGGCCGGAGTTGATGGCTCCCATATAGCCAGCAGTGGCCCAGGAATACCCTTCCAGCGGTATATCCCACACGGCCTGCAAGCCTTGCAGACTGGCCTCGGCTCAGGTGTAGCGGTGCATCCGCTGGTATGCTTTGGTCAAGATGTCCTCAAAAAAGCCGTGATCTTTCAGCATCTCGTCACCCTTTCATTGTGGCAAGAGGTTAATGGAATCTTGCGCCTTGGGCCTCGCGTCCTTTACACATGCATCTCCACCACGTCGCCTTCCTGGAGCACGTAGTCGCGCTGTACCATCTGGCCGTCGTATACTGCCCGGCCCCAAATCCTTGCAAACTTCAGATTCTCCACAAAATCCTTGTGGATCTTGGCAGCTAACTCCTCCAGGGTGCTGTCCTTGGGCATGACAAAAGGTTGACCGTAGTCCGGCTTTTTCCCGGGGGCCTTGGTAAAGACGCGGATGATGCCAGCGATGCGGTATATCATTTCCACAAAGCGCTTCATGTTCCGCCCCGTCTTGACCGAGACGGGAAGGCAAGGGAGTTCATATTCCCAGAGTTCCCGAAAGATCTCATAGTCCTCCTGATCGCTTTCCCGGTCCACCTTGTTTACCAGGGCCATGGTCTTTTTGACAAGAGGTGGTTTATCCAGGTGGGGCGGAGGGGGAAACTCCTCGGGAAAGACCCGAAGAGATTGAAGCTGGGCCAAAACCTCTTCGGCCTGGGCGAGAGGGTCGTTATGGAGGTCAAGGATAAGGGCCAGGATCTCGCTTCGCCGGATTAGGTCCGCCATGGCGGGTTCGAGATAATCCCGCGTCAGGGGCGGTGTGTCCACCAGTTGGAACTGGATGTTCTCAAAGGGAACCATGCCGGGGGTTGGTTTCCAGGTAGTATGGGGAAAGGGGGCCACCTCTGGTTCCGCATTGGTGAGTGTCGATACCAGCGAGGACTTGCCGGAGTTAGGCGGGCCGATGATGATCACTTGGGCGGCCCCTTCCCGTTCGATGTCATAGGCGGTCTCGCGTCGTGATGAGCCTTTTTTCTGTTGTGCCTGGTTTTTGAATTTGGAGATCTTTCGACGAAGGTCCGCCCGGAGCCTGTCGGTGCCCTTGTGCTTGGGCATGATCATGAGCATCTCTTCAAGGGCTTCCACCTTACGATCCGGCGTCTTGGCCTCCCGATAGCGCTTTTCTGCCTCGAAATACTGGGGGGGCAAATTGGCTGGCATAGGTAGAGTCTCCCGCAGACAGCCTGCCTACTCCGTGAGGTAGTCCTCGAGCTTCTCCCTGAGGGAATCGGGCCACTCATCGTCCTGAAGGAAGGCCTGGACTTCCTCTTTTGTCAGGCGTGCCATCACCTCTTTGGGCAGGCGTCTCAGGGCCTCTAACCGGCGAGGGTCCGGCCTGTCCATATTCTCTTTTTTCTGGTTCATTGTTCATGCCTCCTTTAAACAAGGATACATTAAAGGCGATCAAAACACCAGACCGAATAGAGAGTCGGCCGTTTGAATTTCTGGCAAAACCCTTGATGGAGTGAGGCTGCGGAGAATACGGGAATGGCAATGAGAGGAATAAAGTCATAGCATGAACTTTGGTGCCCCGGGTCTTCCGCCGGTGCACCAAAGTTCAGACAATAATCTCTCCCTTTATACTTTAGAAGGCAGGATTAAATTCTGAGACAGATTTTCAGCCAGGCACCCAGTTAATTTGGGTTGGTTACTGTCTTTGACGTGGCAGATGTTTGTAGGAACTGCTATCATAGGAATGAAAAAGAGGTCCAGGTGATGCTCTAAGATTTTGCCATAGAAAGATAGAAAGGAAATAATGCATCATGAAGATCGCGATCGGTTCCGACCATGCGGGTTTCCGGTACAAGGAGATGATCAAGGCATTTTTAGAGGACAAAGGCCATAAAGTGAAAGACTTCGGGGCCTACTCGGAAGATCCCGTAGACTACCCCCTCTACATCCGTCCTGTAGCCGAGGCCGTGGCGCGAGGTGAGCATGATCGTGGTATCGTGTTGGGAGGCTCTGGAAATGGAGAAGCCATGGTGGCGAACCGTGTCAGGGGCATCCGGTGCGCACTGTGCTGGAGCAAGGAGAGCGCCCTCATGGCGCGGAAGCACAACGACGCCAATATGCTTTCCTTGGGACAAAGGATGCTCTCAGAGGAGCAGGCTCTGGACATTGTCGGGATCTGGCTTGAGACGCCTTTCGATGGCGGGCGGCACCTGCCGAGGAT
>JAOZOW010000163.1:0-1186 GCA_029933075.1 Deltaproteobacteria bacterium
AACTGGTCAACATGGCTTATTTGGCCACAGGCGCCTGCCAACACAGAGGAAAGGCAAGTGCAGGTCTGGCCATCGGTAACGGTAAGGGGATTTATGTCCACAAAGGCCTTGGGCGGATTGCGGAAGTCATTGATACTAACATCCTGAGGATCTTCAGCGACCTTGAACCAGTGGCCGCCATTGGAAACATAGGCTATACAAAAAGGAAGATGGCCGAAAAATTGAATGCTGAACCAATCGTGGTAATTCCGAAAAAGCCTTCCCAGTATCAGGTGGTCGTGACCATGGACGGGTATCTACTAAAAGACGAAGACCTGAGGGAAGAACTGGCACCTGACTATAATCTAGAAACCGACAACAAGACTGAGATCATAGGGGCACTTCTCCATAAGTACCTGGCTCAGGAGGGTATAAGTTTCGCGGTAGGCGAATTGCTGCTTGAGAGGCTTAAGGGGCGAGCCACCTTCGCCCTGGTTGCCCTTGTACATGACGGCAAGGATACATGCCTTTTGACCCTAAACGACCTAAAGGCCTTCGAACCATTTTGTTATACCTTTATTGACGGTGTCTTTGTGGCAAGCTCGGAGTCCTGCTCCCATAGACGGCTTAGCGGCCAAACGGAAAGGGAGTACGAAGGGGGAGAAATGACTATCTGCTCCCCCAATGGCGTGGAGATCCGGAGGCTTGGAAACGAGGATCCCATGCCTGACATTTTCCAAGCAATATATTTCGGCAATGTGGCCTCCCTGTTCAGGGGCAAGGAGATCTTTCAAATCCGAAGAGGGCTGGGCCTGGAGTTGGTCCGCCATTATGGGTCGTCGAAGGCCGATATCGTGATACCCAATCCCGAATCAGGTTGGGGGGTGACCGTGGGTCTAGCGGAAGGTCTTGGCAAGCCCCTTTATCCAGCGTTAATAAAGCTCCCACAGGCAGTGCGCACTTTTCAGGAAGGAGAGAGACAGGTCAGGTTTCAGGAGGTTGGACTCAAATTTGGAGGAATTGATTCCCTCTTAAAGGGCAAGAATATTGCCATGGGAGATGATAGTATCGTGAGAGGAAGCGTGAGTGAAGGCGGGTCCGTCTGGGTCGTATATAATGCAGGTGCCCGCTTCATTGAGTTCTGGATTTCCTATGGTCCCATGTTTTTCCCATCTTTCAAGGAGTGGTCGCGCGGCCCTGAATGCCT
>JAOZOW010000163.1:1286-3071 GCA_029933075.1 Deltaproteobacteria bacterium
GGCGATCTCCGCAGATCTTATTTCAAAGGAGCTATTCAGGATCCTCCTGGCGACCTCATCATTTGCGTCGGCTACGTGGGGAATGCCTGTTTCACGCGCGGTCTCCCTATTCGCTGAGAAAAGATCATCGCGGCTGATGGCATCGAGGGAAAACTTTCTGGCACCTGCCATGAGCTGCTGGAGCCCACAGGCCAGTTTGTCGGCCAGGGTATAAAAGGCAATGGCACCGTAGGGGATATTCTTCATTTCGTCCTTGCCTACTTTCTTCTCCACGTCGTAGTAGCAGGCGAAGATCTCCTCGGCGCTGGAGCCAAGCGCGCTCACCGTCTTAGGCAGCTTATCCCAGTTCCCGAAAACCTCATCTTTCCTCTCCGGGTGAAGTGCGCCCTCAATATTGGACCCCACGAAGCCGGGCACCATAATGGCCCTTCCCATACACACCAGCTTGGTGTAAGGGGCACCGAGGGCAAGGGCCTTGAAAATGTGATCCTCAAGGGCAAAACCACCCGCAAAAGACATGTCTACCACCCGTTCCCCTTTTGCGGCCAGAATTGACGCATACTCGTAGGCCTTCGAGTGAAGTATGATAGATGGAACACCCCAGCTTTGCATCATGTTCCATGGGCTCATCCCGGTGCCGCCGCCAGAGCCGTCTATGGTGAGGAGATCAAGCTTGGCGTCCGTGGCAAACTTGATGGCCATGGCCAGTTCCCTCATACCATACGACCCAGTCTTGAGGCTGATCCTGCTGAAGCCAATGCTCCTCAGGTAGGCCACTGTCTGCATGAAATCTTTGTACACCTCTTCCACCATGTCCATGTCTGTGGCTCCCAGCCGGCTGTGCCTGGCAAAAGAGCGGATGGCTCCCGCCTTAAATGCCTGCTGGACCTCGGGTAGAGTTGGATCCGGGTCTACCACGTAGCCCCGCTCCTTCAGGAAGATGGCGTAGTCCAGGCTGGTCACCTGGATCTCACCGCCTATGTCCTTGGCACCCTGGCCCCACTTTAGCTCTATGATGCACTTGTCACCGTACTTATCGGCCACATATTCGGCCACCCCATTCCGAGTATCTTCAACGTTGAGTTGCACGATGATGGCACCATAGCCGTCGTGATAGCGCAGGTACCCTTGGATACGGCGGTCCAGTTCGGGCGACTTTTTAATTACCTTTCTTCCATCTTTTTGTTTTTCAATTACTGATTCCCTGTCCACACCGACCACATTCTCTCCGATGACCACTGGAATACCCACGAGGGCGCCGCCTATGGCAAAGGAATCCCAGTACTTGGCAGCCACAAAGGTGGAGCCCAGGGCACCGGTCATCAAGGGAATGCGAAACTTGGTCTTGACCTCATTGCCGAATTCACCCTCTAGGCTCACATTCGGGAAGATGCAATGGTCCGGGTCTTTGCTCGCCCCTGCTTCCAACCCCTCGGATCCAAAGGCATAGCCTTGAATCCTCAGGGCATTGTATGAAACCCCCACATGCGTGGTATTGTTGGCCCCAGCGGTCACCTTTCCGAAGTCCCTGGGGTACAGCAACTTCCTTCCCACCAGGCTGGACAACCAGGTCTCGCATTTGCCCTGACAGTCAGCCCTGCACAAAGTGCACAGACTGCTCTCGGTTGGATTGCCCCGGTTGGTTGTCCCTAGTACGTCATTGCTCTTTGAAAATCTCATTGTAATCTCCTCCTCCTCGTAAAAAATAAAAAAGGCCGACCTCTCCGAAGAAAAGCCGACCTCATTGTCCGCCGGAATTTATCTCTCCACACCCTTGTGGAGATG
>JAOZOW010000164.1 GCA_029933075.1 Deltaproteobacteria bacterium
GCTGGTTCTGTGGTTCTGGACAGTGTTCGGTTACTGGCAGTTCATGAACTGGCCGACCGGCTAACCATGAGAAGGGGCTGAAAAGAGATGGAAGAACGCTACAGAACACTGAAAAGAAAGATCATTCTTGTCACATTGCTTGTCTCTCTGGCCCCACTAATTGCCCTTGGAGCTCTCATCTATGACCAGTTTGCCCGCATGTATGCGGAGAAGATCACACAACAGATAACATACCGTTCAAAAAGCCTTGCACAGGGCGTGGAACTTTTTCTCAAGGAACGAACTGCCATTCTTTGTTCAATGGCCGATACTCACAACTTCAATGAGTTGATCGACGGAGGTAAACTGTCGCGCGTATTGGAGATCATGAATTCAAGGGCAGGGGGTTTTGTGGATCTTGGAGTCATTGACAGCAAGGGTCAGCACCTGGCCTATGTCGGTCCTTATAATCTTAAGGGGCTTAACTATTCCCAGCAGGCATGGTTTAGCGAGGTCATGGCCAGGGGGGTTTATATCAGCGATGTCTATATGGGCTACCGGAGGTTGCCCCACTTCATCATAGCTGTTCGGCGTAATGAAAAGGTTCATAGCTGGATCTTGAGGGCCACAATTGATTCCAGGGTTTTTGAGAGTATTCTGAGACCTGGGCGATTAGGAAAGACAGGGGATGTATTTATTGTTAATAAGAATGGAGTTTATCAGACACAGCCCCGCTTTGGGGACAATATACTGACCAAATCAAACCTGGCAATAGATTCCTTTGGGGCTGACACCACGATCCTTAAGACAAAAAACGGTCAGGGCAACAAGGAGCTCCTTGCAGGGACCTGGATAGTGCATGGCAAATGGCTTCTTGTGGTCAGACAGGGTGTAAGGGAAGAGATGACCGGACTTTTTTCTGCAAGGTATGCGGGGATCGGAATCATCCTTTCAGGCATTGTGGGTATCATCCTCATGACAGTGTTTACCACGCGCATCACAATAAACCGCCTTAAAGAGGCGGACGTGAAAGCCGCTGAACTTAATGCCCAGCTGATGCAATCAGATAAGCTAGCTGCCCTAGGAAAGATGGCGGCAGGCGTAGCCCATGAGATCAACAATCCCTTGCAGGTGATTATACAGCAAATCGGCTGGATGCAGGATCTTCTCGAGGAAGAAGAATTGAAACAAAGCGAAAACATAGAGGAATTTGGCAAGGCCATAAAAAAGATAGAAGACCATGTGGAGCGGGCCACAAAAGTGGTGCACAGCATGCTCGGATACGCCCGCAAGATGGAGCCGCACCTGGAAGATGTGGATGTAAATGATGTTATAGAGCGAACGATAGACCTTCTGGGAAACTATGCCAGGATCAACAACATTACCATCGAGCCTCAGCTTTCTCCGGATCTCCCCGTTATTGCGGCTGATAGCTCTCAATTACAGCAGGTGTTTATGAATGTCATTTCAAACGCAATGGATGCCATAGGCAATAATGGAACAATCAAGATAAAGAGCCGCAAAGTGGGGTCCCAAATCCTGGTCAGAGTATCTGATAGCGGGCCAGGAATCCCCGAAGAGATGCAGAAAAAGATCTTCGACCCGTTTTTTACCACAAAGGAGACAGGAAAGGGGGTTGGCCTGGGGTTGTGGGTAACCCACAACATTGTTGAAAAAATGGGAGGAAGTATCAGTGTAAAAAGCCGGGTCGGGCAAGGCGCCACGTTCACGATTCAGGTCCCTATTTCGATCCCGGAAAAGAAGTAGATGAAGTTAAGACTAAAGACGAAGGGGACAAGGTGTAAAGCTAAAGGAAGGAGGACACTACTATGCACTATTTCAGGGCCTTGGTCGTAGACGATGAAGAGGACTTTGTGGAGGCTACTGTGAAACGCCTCGGCAAGAGGGGAATTGATGCCGAAGGTGTGCTTAGTGGCGAACAGGCCTTAGAATTGATTAAGAAAAAACGCTTTGACGTAGTACTGCTGGACATCAAGATGCCCGGGGGCATGGACGGTATCGAAACCCTGCGTGAAATCAAAAAGATGGCACCCCTTACCGAGGTGATCCTGCTAACCGGACACGCCTCGGTTGAGAGCAGTATAGAGGGTATGAAGTTGGGGGCTTTTGATTATCTGTTAAAGCCCATCAAGCTGGAAGATCTTATTGCAAAGCTGGCAGAGGCCTTTGAAAGAAAGGACAAACAGGATCAAAAGATCCGGAGCACCAAGATCAAGGAACTCTTGAGATTTCCAGGAAGGGTTCTCCAGCAGGAAAAAGATGAAGAGAAGTAAGGCCACGGACAAGACCAATCACTACTTAGCCATGAGAAGGCTTATCCTGAGCGCCATGATCGGCCTTCCCCTGGCCTTGCTGATTAGTGTCTTGTCCATCAGTTATTATTTCTTTACCTATTCTATCGAGAGCGGCACCACCTCCAGCATGGTGCGCATCGTAGAGGATCATCGACACATGATCGACACCTTTCTTCAGGAGCGAAAGGCCGATCTAGTGTTCGTGTTGCGCTCTTATACATTCAAGGATCTCTCTGATCCGCATAGACTTGAGCATGTCTTTGAGCACCTGCAAGAAAAATCCAATACCTTTGTGGACCTGGGCATATTTAATGAGGCGGGCGTGCATGTGGCATACCATGGCCCCTACAGATTGGAGGGCAAGATCTATAAGGATACAAAATGGTTCAAGGAAGTCATGAAAAGCGGATATTACATCAGCGACATCTTCCTGGGTTTTCGCCGTGTGCCTCACTTCATCATTGCCATCGCAAAAGAGGAACAGGGAAGGAGATGGGTTATCAGGGCCACCATTGATACCTACTTGTTCAGCAATCTTGTGGAGGGGGTCCGTATCGGCAAGACAGGAGAGGCATATCTTCTCAACGCCCAGGGGGTCTTTCAGACCGAACGGCGCTCCGGGGGCCACCTACTTGAAAAGGACCCGGAGACCTTGCAATTCCCTGCAAGGGGAGGTGGTATCAGGACATTTGTTCAGAAGGACGCAAGGGGTGAAAAGTATCTCTACGCCACTACATGGCTTAGGGAGAAAAATTGGCTCCT
>JAOZOW010000076.1 GCA_029933075.1 Deltaproteobacteria bacterium
GCAAGGGATTCCGGTGTTTCAAAAAACATCCCCTGCCTGCCTACCGAAGGTAGGCCTGTCCCGTCAGGTAAGGGGATGGCAGGCCGGTATCAGAGCCGGGGGATATTTTTCTCCCTGCTTGCAGCAGGCAAGAGCGCCAAAAAATCATGGGAGAGGCAGAAAGGGGGCGCACAAACAAGCCCATGTGTCCCGCATATCAGATGACCATTAGGTCTTGCATGTGATGACACTGACCTCGGTGTGCGCTTTTGTTTGTGCGACGTAACGCTTTTGCCGGAAATGGGCCGAGTCAGCGTGGGTTTTTGGCTTATCGAAAAACATCCCCCCTGGCCCGTATACTGCATCGGTACGCTGTCTGGGGCGGGTTCTTTTGAAAACCGTGGCGGTCGAAAGGGCGGAAAGCGGGCGTGGTGGGTAAAGAGGTGTTGAATTTGGGGTGGAGCAACAAGGACCTCTGGTGATTTCTTGGTTTTACAAAGCCCTATCTATATGCTATCGCTACACACTGTCAGTCCGTCACTGATTCATGAATGGTGGCGGGTCTTCATGGGTCAACCCTGATCTGGCTGAAAAAGTGCTTGCCTGGAGTTCTGTTATGAGCGGGGATCATAAAGACTGCTTCGGCATTTTGGACAGAGTTTTCCCCCCGGGAGAAGGTGGGCTCAGGGAGGTGCCTTCTTTGTGCCGGGTTTGTCCTGATAAGAAAGAGTGCCTCCAGGAGGCCTTGGCTACCAGGGAAGGGCTTGAACTCAGAAGACAGGTGCTTGACCGGGCTGCCCCCAGGGGTTTTATAGGCTGGCTCAGGCGTTGGTCGGAGAGGAAGGAACTCAGCCGCCGGATAAAGAAGATGGAGAGCGGCAAGAGATGAATGTCACACTGACTTGCCCTTACTGCCAGTTTTCAAAGGAGGTGCGAAGGGAGAATATACCCCCCGGCGCAAGGCGGGCCACATGCCCCCGTTGCGGCCAACGATTCGACCTGTTGCTTTCGTTGGACGGGCCACTTCGATCCGCCGAAAACCTCTCTGATGGTCAGGCAGAGGCCGGTGGAAACGCGGAGAGTACCGGTACGGGAAGGCAAGAGAGTTTCACACCATGGGAGGACCGAGGGCGTTGGGGCCTCTGGATCGGGACTTTACAGACCCTCAAGTTAGTTCTTTTCAAACCAAAGGCCGTTTTCAGCCGGATGAATGTGGGAAGCGGTTTAAGAGAGCCACTTGCATTCGGCCTTATGGTTGGTTCGGTGGGCGGCATGTTCGGCTCTTTCTGGAAGTTTCTGGTCGTATCGGGGGGCATCATGGTTTCCCGGTTTGGCGGAATCGAGCAGGCGACACTCACATTTATTTTCCTGGTGGTCATGGCACTGGTCCCGCTCCTTGTGATGCTGACATTGTTTCTACATAGCGGCGTTCTGCACGTGTTGCTACGAGTTACAGGGGCGGGCAGCAGGGGATTTGAGGCCACTTTTCGTGTAGTCTCTTATTCCCAGGCCACCTCGGTGTGGGGACTGGTCCCTTTGCTTGGCGGACTGATCGGGGGAATCTGGCAAGTGGTGGTTCAAATCATCGGACTTCGTGAAATTCATGAGACATCCTATTTAAAAGTGATCATCGCATTTCTGATCCCCGTGCTCTTCGTTTTCTTCATGGTCATGGCCGGATTGATTTTTCTCTTCCGGTATTTCAATTAGCAAAGGTTTGATTATTCATGCTACTGAACCTCTTTTTCCTCTCTCTTGGCATTGTCCTCCTATATCTGGGATCAGAATGGATGGTCAGAGGTGCGGCGAATCTTGCCCTCTCCCTCGATGTGCGGCCCATCATCGTGGGACTGACTGTGGTGGCCTTTGCAACCTCGGCACCCGAACTTTTGGTCAGTTTGATTGCCGCTTTTAAAGGCTCAAGCGGGGTCTCCCTGGGCAATATCCTCGGGAGCAATGTGGCCAACATCGGCTTGGTCCTCGGGACGAGTGCGCTGGTAAGACCCCTGAAGGTGGACAGGAAAATGATGCGCCGGGAGATGCCATTTATGATCGGGGCATCAGGGGTATTCTGGCTCATATGCGTAGACGGCCGGGTGGGGAGAGCAGACGGCATCATCCTGCTGGCTGGGCTGGGCTTTTTCCTGACCCTGGGGATTGTCACAGCCAGAAGGACCGACGCGACAGGGATGGTGTCCGGTCAGTCGAAGGAGAAGGATCATCTCCGACACTCTTTTCTTGTTCTCGTAGGGATGGGCGGCCTGATTCTGGGCGCAAACCTGATTGTGAACTCGGCCATCTTTATCGCGCGATCTGTGGGGCTGAGCGAGATATTCATCGGACTTTCCATCGTGGCCGTGGGAACGTCTCTCCCGGAGCTGGCCACCTCGGTGGTGGCCGGTGCGAGGGGGGAGCATGATATCTCCATCGGGAATGTGGTGGGGAGCAATGTCTTTAATATATGCTTGGTCATAGGAACCGTGGGACTCTTCAATCCCATGTCGGTGGATATGGGGTTGATGCGATTTGAATTCCCGGCCATGCTTTTTCTCTCCGTCCTCCTTTTTGTATTTTGCAGTAGCGGCTTTATCATAAAAAGAATTGAGGGACTTCTCTTTGTTCTTGGCTATTTCTTATTCGTGAGCCTCTCTTACTGGCTTGGGCATTAGTGCCCAGAAAGGGAAAGGGAAGGAGAGGAGAAGGCAGGCTGTGAGGCAGGCCCCGCATGTGACAGGAAAGAGAACAGGTCTTGGCCAACAGTATCGATTACAAGCGTCTCCTTAATCCCGCTCAATTGGAAGCGGTCATGACCGTAGAGGGCCCCGTTTTGGTTATCGCCGGGGCGGGAAGCGGAAAAACGCGTACTCTGATCTACCGCGTGGCGCGGCTGGTAGAGACAGGGGTGGAGCCCGAGTCGATCCTGCTTCTTACCTTTACCCGGAAGGCGGCACAGGAGATGCTCGAGAGGGCAAGCAGCCTGGCGGATCCCAGGTGTCGGTTCGTGTCGGGAGGAACCTTTCACTCCCTTGCCAACCGCGTATTGAGGATTCATGCGGGACACTTGGGATTTGACAACACGTTCACCATACTGGACCGCTCCGATATGGAAGAGGTGATTCGGTCGCTGGTGCCCCAGCTTGGGATACTAAAAGGGGCGCTCAGGTTTCCCCGAACCAGCACTTTGGCCAATATTCTGAGCAAGGCCGCCAATCTGGGGCGGCGCGTCGATGACTTGGTCTCCGGGGAATATACCCAGTTCATCCATTGCGTTTCGGAATTGAGCCGGCTGGGAGAACTCTACCGGGATTATAAAAAGACCCATCAGATGATGGACTACGATGACCTGATCTTGAACTTCCGGCGCCTCCTGGCGGAAAACAACGAGGTGCGGCAGGCCTTGAGCCTGCAATACCGCTATGTGATGGTGGATGAGTACCAGGATACCAACGGCATCCAGGCCGATATTGTCAAGTGGCTTGCCCATGAGCATAGAAATATCATGGTGGTGGGGGACGACTCTCAATCCATCTACTCTTTCAGGGGAGCCAATTACAGGAACATGTTTGATTTTACCGCCACGTTTCCGGAGGCACGGATTATTAAGTTGGAGGAAAATTACCGCTCCACCCAGCCTATTCTCACCATGACCAATGCACTGATGGAGCAGGCATCTGAAAAACATACCAAGTGCCTCTTTACTAAACGAAAAGACGGGGAAAGACCCAGGGTGGTGGATACCCGGACAGAACCGGAGCAGGCCATGTTCGTTTGTCGGTATATCCAAGAGGCCTTGGGCCGGGGGCGCTCCCTGAGAGAATTTGCCGTCCTGTTCCGGGCCGGGTACCATTCATTCGAGCTTGAAGCAGAGTTGACCAGGCAGGGGATCCGTTATGTGAAATATGGAGGATTCAGGTTCTTAGAGTCGGCCCATATCAAGGATTTCTTGGCGCACCTGCGGGTAGCGGCCAACCCGGATGATACCCTGAGCTGGATACGAATCCTCAGGCTGGTTAGGCAGGTGGGCCAAGGAAGAAGCCAGGCCATTGTAAAATGGATGAAGGAGGAAGGGGTGGGGCCCGAGGGAGTCGGCCGATGGCCCGGGATGGCAGGGAAGGAGGGCGGTTTGGGGAAACTTTCAGGGCTCTTTCGCTCTATCTCTTCCATAAAGGGGCCGCCACGGAAGGCGGTAGAGCGCGTCATGGAATATTATCTCCCCATATTAAAGGAGAAATTCGATGACTACCCCAGGAGACAGAAGGAGCTGGATCAACTGCTTCCCATGGCGAGTCGGTACAGGAGCCTGAGGAGTTTTTTGGACGACCTGATCATCGAGCCTCCCACCAGTCCGGCGGACATGGATCGTGAGCAACGCAGCGAGGTCTTAACCCTTTCAACGGTGCATTCGGCCAAAGGGCTGGAGTGGCCTGTGGTGATTATCATCTGGGTGGCGGAGGGCAGATTTCCGATCCCGAGCTCCTATGGGAATCCCTCGGACTTGGAGGAGGAGCGGAGGCTCATGTATGTAGCGGCCACAAGGGCCAGAGATCAGTTGATCCTCTGCTATCCCGGGCAGGAGACCGCCCCCCCATGGCATGACCAGACAGTAGCCCGGGGTCGTGGAAATGGGCTCTCGTCCTTTATCAGGGATCTTCCGAGCGAGGTGGTCTCTTTTGAATCAGCCGGGTGGGTAGACATATCCTCAGGCCGGAAACGGCCACAGGTACGCCGGATCCCCCATGAGATAAAAATACAGTCGGATGGGATTGCTCTTTCTCAGGGCGATAGGGTGACTCATCCTGCTTTTGGTCCGGGGGTGATTTCGAAGTTTGTGGGAGATGACAAAGTAGAGGTGCTTTTCATGAAAGCGGGGCGAAAACTCCTGCATCTCCACTACACGAGCCTTCAGAAAACCTAAGGGGGGGATGGCTGGTAATATCACCTCAAATGTCCAGCCCCAGTAACCAGCACTAACCAGCGCCCAGTCGAGGCAGGGGATATTTTTTTCCCTGCCTGACGGCAGGCAGGCACACCTCCATAGTTTCAAAAAACATCCCCTGCCTCCTCGAAGGGAGGTCGGCCCTTATGCCGTACCGATACTTTGCCGGGCCCGGAGGTCCCTATACACCAGATAACCGAACAAACGAAATCAACGAGATCAACCAGATAAACGAAACAACCAGTAACCAGTGGGGCAAGGAACATTTTTTTCCCTGCCTGCGGTAGGCAGGAACACCCCCATATAATGGGAGAGGCACAATATGCAGGGGCGCTGTTAGCCTTGACTAAGAAACGGGTTTTTGTGATAAAGGATTAGGATTGCGAACGAATCACTAAAATATCAGCTCAATACAACACTGCAAAAAGAGGATAGCCATGAAGCCGATTCCCAAAGCCCTTTATCACTTTCGGATAAAGGGCTTTTTCGATTGATCTATTGAGCTGACCAAACCCGATCCCATGGGTAGACTCGTTTTGCCTACCAGTTATCCATAAATAGACCTCAAGGGGGTGTGAGGGGAGCATGGAAGACAAGAAGGCGCGTTACAGAAAGGTATTCAGGAAGCTCACGGTTAAGACAACGGATGGATCGACTTTGTCCGGGAAAGTAAACATTGGGCTCCATGAGCGGGCCTCTGATCTGTTCACGAAGTCCGAACAACCTTTCCTTATTATGGTCGATGTGGAGCTGCGGGGTACGGCAGGCAAGGTATTTTTCGTCAACAAGAATCATATAGTATGGGCCGAGCCGGATCCCGGGGATTACAGCTGACCTGTGATGCTTCCCTTGAGCTTCGCCCTGCTGTCTCCCATGCGGGCCAGCTCGAAAGGCCTTGGAGCCCTCTCAAGGAGAGCGCAAATTCTGAATCGGCCGAAGCCGGAGCGCGGGCCGTAAGGCACTTGATCGGCGAGCGGGCAGGTGCCCCCGGAGTCTTTTTGTGGGGGGTTTTTATGAACAGGCAACGGTTGTCTTATCAGGAAGCGATTCAATATCTTTACAGCCTCCAGAGATTCGGGATCAAATTTGGGCTTTCCAAGACCGCCAACCTGCTCTCAGCGGCCGGGAATCCTCATGAGGGACAGCATTACGTTCATCTGGCAGGTACAAACGGCAAGGGCTCTGTGGGCGCCTTCCTTGCCTCAATACTGAAACAGGCTGGACTAAAGGTCGGTTTCTATACATCGCCTCACCTGGTCCGGTTTACCGAGCGGTTCAAGATTAACGATAAGGAAATATCCCAGCAGATGGCGGCCGGCCTTGTGGAGGAGCTCAAAGCCGCCGTGGACCCGAGGCAGCCTCCCACCTTTTTCGAAGCCACCACTGCTATGGCGCTTACCTATTTCGCCCGCGAGAAAACAGACATCGCCATCATGGAGACCGGCATGGGGGGACGCCTGGATGCCACCAATGTAATCACGCCTCTTGTCTGTGTGATTACAAATATTGCCATGGAACATCAATTTTTTCTCGGTTCGCGCCTGATGGATATTGCAGGTGAAAAGGCCGGTATCATAAAGGAAGGAGTAGACCTTGTTACAGGCGCTTCCCAGCCTGAAGTTGTCAAATTTTTTCAATCGGTGTGTGATGAAAAGAAGGCCCCCATGTTCCGATTGGGAAAAGACTTCCGATCCCGCACCACGGCCACCGGCTTCCATTACTCGGGCCGGGCCTTGAGGTTAAAAAAGCTTAACTTGGGATTGAGGGGCCGCTTCCAGGCACGCAATGCCGCCCTTGCTCTCGCGGTCATAGAAAGCCTCAAGGAAAAGGGCTTCGAGGTGTCTTCGCGGGATATCCGCAAAGGATTGAAGAAAGTATGCTGGCCTGGTAGGATGCATCTCCTTGGGACCGAACCCACCCTCATACTTGATGGCGCCCACAACCCGGCAGCAATTCGGACCTTAGCCGATTGCATAAAAAAAGAGTTTGTTTACAGACGACTGATACTGGTGATCGGGATTATGGAAGACAAGGAGATCGGTCGAATCGTTAGGAATATTGTGCCGATCTCTGATTACACGCTCTATACTAGACCCCTCTATCCCAGGGCAGCAGATCCCCGCCTCCTGATGGACGCAGGCGCCGCCCTGGGAAAGGCGGGAGAAGCGGTGATACCTTTACCAAGGGCCCTTGACAGGAGCAGAGAAATGGCAGGCCCGGAGGACCTGATTCTGGTTACCGGATCCCTCTTTACGGTTGGGGAGGCAATGGCCTATTTGGACCCTGAAACCTACGGACCCGACGAGACCTGAACCTGATTCTGTGCCCCGCAAATAGAGGGATTTTGGGGAATTCATGCCCGGAAGGGTGCAAAAAAGGTTCAATATCTGGAGTGGAGAGAGAATAGATGGGACATAAAGGGACCTTTATGAAGCCGATTTTTGTGGTTCTCCTCGCAGTCCTCCTTATGCTGACGGGCCTGGAATCCGGTGCTGCCTGGGCAGAGGAGATCCTCTCAAAGGAGCGATTGTTGGGCCCCGACAATAATGTTCCCCTTGAGATTAAGGCACAGAGGTTGAGCTATCGGGGAAAGGAGGGCCTCTATGTTGCTGAAGGCGACGTGGTCATTCGGAGAAACGAGTACACTCTTTCCGCCCAAAAGGCCACTTATAATCCGAGGACAGGTGTTGCCAAGGCCTCGGGGGAGGTCCGTTTCGAGTCCGGCAGGGACATATTGACCGGTGAGCGTGGGACCTTTAATCTGAAAGACCATACCGGCAGGATAGAAGAAGGAACCCTCTTCTTGAAGGAGAACCACTTTTACTTCAAGGCTGATGTTGCCGAAAAGCTGGATGACGGCAGCTATATGATCGAGAGCTGTGTATTCACCACGTGCAACGGTGAAAACCCCGTATGGACCATAACCGGCAAGCACGTGAAGGTCTCCGTCGGAGGTTATGGAGAAGTCAATGATGCGGCTTTCAGGGTCTATGACATGCCGCTGTTGTACGTTCCTTATGCGGTTTTCCCTGCCAAGACCAAGCGCCAGACAGGTTTTTTGCGGCCTGGGTTTGGGTATTCGGGCCGAAACGGCCTGGATTTTGAGCTCCCTTTTTTTTGGGTCATCTCTGATAGGGTGGACGCCACTTTTTATCAGCGGTTGCTTAGCAGACGCGGATATATGCAGGGCCTCGAATTGCGTTACGTGACCGCCGAGCAATCCAAGGGGATTGTCCTTTTTGATATCCTCTCCGACAGCCATGATAAGGATATGGGTGACCCTGATGACGTTGAGCTCAGCCCTTTTTCACGGACCAACCGTACCCGTTACTGGTTCAGGAGTAAGGTGGATCAGGATCTGCCTTACGGGATAAAAGCACGGCTGGATGCGGATTTTGTGAGTGATCAGGATTACCTGCTGGAGTTCAAAAAGGGTGTTGGCGGTTCACAGGGGAGGCCAAGGCTCGAAAAGGAGTTTGGTCGGCCCTTTGAAGAGAGGCGTTCTCCCACAAGGAGGTCGGCCCTGAGGTTGAGTCGAGACGGCGAGGTCTACAGCCTCCAGGCATTTTCCGGTTACCACCAACGCCCGGAAGATCCTGCCCGGGATGACACTCCCCAGCCCTTGGCGGGGCTTCAGTTCAGTTTGATGCCCACGCAGGTGAAAAGCCTTCCCCTCTTTTGCTCGATAGATTCGGACTATCAGTACATATGGCGGGAAGATGGACGCAAGGGACACCATTATGCCCTGTCCCCCGAGCTTAGGTTTCCTTTCTGGCTGGGGAAATATGTGGAGTTTGAGCCGTCCGTCAGGTATACGCTCACCGCCCAGTGGTTTGACGATACCTTGGATGGTCGACACAGTCAGAGCAGGGAGGCCTATGAAGGGGGTGTGAGGCTTTCCACCAACCTGGAGCGAATCTATGGCCTGAATTTATGGGGCGCCAAACAATTGAAGCACAGGGTCCGGCCTGCTCTCAGATACCGCTACAGGGTCCACCGGGACAGGGATGAGCTGGCGCCTTGGTTTGAGCCCATGGATGGGGAGGGAAAGGCGAACGAGCTCATTTTTTCTCTCGAGAATTTCTTTGACGCTCGCATTGAGCGCGAGGGACGGCCTGTTACCTATCGCCAGTGGGCGACCCTGGACCTCACCCAGGAATACGATATTGACGAAACAAGGCGTGATCTGGCGCCCGGCGAACAGAGAGAACCTTTCGGGCCCCTGTCGATTGAGTGTATAGTTCGGCCTTTTGATGAGATGGACCTCAGGGGAGGGGCCCAGTGGGATCACTACGACCAGGAAATAGAGTTTGCCCATATGACCTTTGAGCTTGCAGTCAATAGATCCGGTGGGAGGAAAGACAAGTTTGCTCTGGATTACCTGTACCAGAATATGGGCCAGGAGATCCTGAATTTTATGGCAGATGTCAATCTGGCATACGGGTTTTCAGGCGGGGTGGCCTTTGAGCGGAATGTGGATCTGAACAAGAGCGTGTCCAGCAGCTACTGGCTGGAGTACAGGGCCCAGTGTGTAGGGGTGAGAGTAACGGCGGCGTGGGAAGAGGGGGAGACCAGTGTGATGGTTACATTCCTGTTGCGAGGCCTCGGGAATCATGGGGCATGGTAAAAGCAGTTTGCCACTCACTTGGTGGAGCGGGCCATATGGTCCAGGATGAGGACCGTAAGGAGGCCTGCCACCATCAAGGCGAGTGCGCCTAACACTTCTCCGCTCCACTGCTCGGGCAGGACATTTCTCTGCACCAGGCTGATGACCTCGCCGCTCTTGTCCACCAGGGTGCGCACCGCTTCTTTCCAGGGCCAGACCTTCCTCAGGGAGCCCAACATGAGGCCTGTGAGCAGCCCTACCATCAAGTCGTGATAATTCCTCAGCAACCATCCCAGGATCCTGGAGAAGAGCGCAATTCCGGTGCAGGCGCCCCCTGCTACCAGAAAGAGGGTCCATATGTCTCTGTTGTTAACCGCCTCGAGCACATATTGGTATTTGCCGAGAAGCACCAGGATGAATGAGCCGGATATCCCGGGCAGGATCATGGCACAGATGGCAATGGCGCCGCAGATGAAAAGGAACCAGGGGGTATCGGGTGTTTTGACCGGCACGAGTCCAACCAATAGGTATGTTCCCACAGCCCCCCAGATACAGGAGAGCCATACAGGGGGGGTCCATGCTTCCACCCGGTGGCTGATAGTGACGATGGATGCCAGGATGAGCCCGAAGAAAAAAGACCAGATAAGTACAGGTTTGTTCTGAAGGAGCCAGCTTAGCAGTCTGGCCAATGTAAAAATGGCAAGCATTATCCCAGCGCACAGGGACAGCAAGAACTGCCAGGAAAATCGGTCCAGAAAGCTCCGCCCTTTCAATGTGACCAGCAGGTGGAGACTCTTCAGATCAAAGGACTTGATGGCCTCGATAAGCTCTTCGTAGATCCCGAGAATAAAAGCCATTGTCCCTCCCGAGACCCCCGGGATCACGTCGGAGGCTCCCATGCAGAATCCCTTGGATGCCAGAATCAGGTAGTCTGAGAGGGATCTTTTTTGGGGATGGCTTTGCGTCATGGTTCAATTGCACTAAAAGGAGATGAAAAGGGCCAGGAGACCTGCAGCCCAGCAGTATGGTGCAAAGTAGTGGAGACGCCCCTTTTTGATCATGCCCATGAGAAATTTCAATGCCAGAAAGCCCACCACGGCCGATGCGCCGAAGCCGAAAATGAGCGGCACAATCCCCACCCTGGACACGGATTCAATGCCCAGTTGAAGCCCTACCGCCCCCACGATGGCAGGGATAGAGAGCAGGAAGGAGAACCGCCCGGCAAGTTCTCTATCAAGGCCGCAAAGGAGTCCGCAGACAATGGTTGCGCCCGAGCGGGAGATCCCCGGTATAATGGCCAGCCCCTGGGCCAGGCCAATGATTAGGGCCGCCAGGATTCCCACCCGTTTGAAGTGGGTATATCGCTTTGGTATGAACCGGGTGGCCGCCACGATAATTCCTGTCACCAGAAGCATTATCGCCACAATGGGCACGGACTGGAAGAGTCTTTCAACAGGGTTTCTGAAGGCGAGGCCTATGAATCCCGTGGGGATCGTTCCCACCACCACGGCCAGTAAAAGGGAGCCGTGGGTCGAGGAAGGATCGAAGGGCCAAAGGGCTTGTGTCATTTTTTTTAGGTCGCTGCGGAAATAGACGCATATGGCCAGGAGAGTCCCCAGGTGCAAAGAACAGTCCAGCAGCAGTTCAGGTTCCGTGAGGCCGAGAAGGTTCTGGAAAATGACCAGGTGACCGGAACTGCTTATGGGTAGAAACTCGGTGAGGCCCTGGACAATGCCCAAGAATATGGTATCGTTAATCTCCATCGTTGCTTCGCTACCCCCGGTCTGTGTCACGTATCAGATCATGCCATTGCTTGGCAAGTTGAAACTTCACCCCCTCGGGCTCCCCGCCTTGACATAGATCAGGCCTTCTTTTATTCTCTATATCCAAAATCGGTCGGACCCTGAATTTTGTGTTTTGTTGTTTCACCTCGCTACCTGCAGGAATTTGCGCTCTCTCAAGTTGAAGTTATGGGCTGAGGCGATTTGGGAGTAACTGGAGGCAGGGATATTTTTCCCCTGTCTGCGCGCCGGCTGCCTTAGGCAGGGTCGCGTTCAAAGCGCCGAACTTGGGTAACTTATGGGATAAAATTTTGGATTCATCCGACTAAAGCGTACTTGCTATGTGGAAATGGCTTTAAGAAGGGCATAAA
>JAOZOW010000077.1 GCA_029933075.1 Deltaproteobacteria bacterium
CAGATCTTTTGCCAGGGATTCAATGTAAGAGCGGTTTTCCAACTTTTCCCGCCAACCGGGAGGGATGGCGTCAATACCCAGATATGCGCCGGATACCGCGCCTGCCATGGCGCCGAGGGTATCGCGGTCTCCGCCGTTAAGGATAGCGCAGTATATGCACTCCTCGAATGATGCGGGGTTGAGCAAAAAGGCATAGAGGGCAAAGGGCATGGACTCATGCACTGCCACGGAACGTCCGATGCTATCAGCCGCAGAGGCGGGGGCAGCCCCTTGGGAAACCATGTCCCTGACAATCCTCATTTTTTCGTATATCTCGGCCGTTCGGCTCTTCCTTACGAGATTTTCTGTAAACTCCTCAAGGGGAAAGTCTCCCTTTGGGTCCAGCTTCAAGGCCTCGGCAATGGCAATCGCCTGCACTGCGGCACCATCCATGCCAACCGGGTGGGCATGTGTGACCTGGGCCGAGGCGCATGCTTCGTCATAGATCTCCTTGGAATCATAAAAAAAGAGCCCTACCGGTACAATGCGCATTGCCGCACCGTTTCCAAAGGAGCCCTCTTCGCCGAAAAGCCTTTCAGCCGCAAGCACATAACTGAACCCTCTCTGCTTAACCTCCGAAAAAATGGTTGGAGGACCCGGCGCATAGCCTCGCCACGGCTCGCGATCGAAATTGTCGCTGAAAGTCTTGCCCAAGTGTTGCTGGTCAATACGACCCATCTCAAGGAGCGACTCGGCAAGCCCGATGGCCATGGCCGTATCGTCCGTGTATCGAAGTTCTGTTGCCTCATGGATCTTTGAGCACAGCAGGTCCTTGTCAGGATAGGCAAAGGCAAGCTCACCGATGGCATCCCCAAGGGCGCTTCCCACCATGGCGCCCAGAAACTTTTTTTCCATATAGGGATCTGTCACAATGGACTCCCTATTGTTTCCCCTTCTTTCTCCTGATGGCCATGTATACCCTCTCGGGGGTCAAAGGGAGCTCATTGATTCTCACGCCGATGGCGTCATACACGGCATTCAGGATGGCCGGGATGGTGGGCATGATCGCTCCTTCGCCCACCTCCTTTGCGCCGAATGGCCCGTTGGGTTCGTTACTCTCCACAATGAGGCTTTTAACATTGGGCATGTCAAGGCATGTGGGAATCTTGTACTCGGCAAGGTTGGCGTTAAGGATATTTCCCTTTTCATCAAACTTGACTTCCTCCAGCAAGGCTTCACCCAGGCCCATGGAAACCGAACCCTCCATTTGTCCTTCCACCGATGTCCTGTTGATGGCGAAGCCGCAGTCATGGGCATCGGTGACTCTCTCCACGCTCACCTTGCCTGTCTCCATGTCCACGCTTACCTCGGCCACCTGGGCAGAGCATCCGTAGGCGGGCGAAGTTCCCACGGCAGCACCCTTGTATTTGCCCCCGAGCTTCCCCGGTTTATATTTCCCCGTACCAACAATAGTGCCTTTTTCCAGGTAAGCCAGCCGTGCTGCCTCCCTGAATGTCAGTGGTTCCTCGTCGGGATTGTCTGTCCAGCCACGGTGCTCCTTGATATAAGCCGTTCTAATAGAGCTGAAATCAGGCGTCTCACCCTTAAAGACGATATAGCCATTTTTGATGTCCATCTGATCCACCGGGACCTTCAGCCTGTCTCCAAGAACCTGTAGCACCTGGCGTTTCACGCTCTCAGCGGCTTCTTTGGTCGCGTGCCCTGTCATGAGCGTGGTCCTGCTCGAGTAGGCACCCAGATCAATCCCATATTCCGTATCCCCGGAAGCCACCCGAACATCTTCATATCGGACGCCGAGGGCCTCTGCGGCAATCAGGGCCATTGTGGTATCCGAACCCTGCCCGATTTCAGCAGCGCCGGTATACACGGTTGCGGTTCCTCCATCTTCGGAAAGCTTGACCGTCACTGTGGCATGATAGGTGTCCGAGCGGTATATTGGATACCCAGCGCCCGAAACAAAAAACCCGCACGCCATCCCGATGCCCTTGCCTTTCGGCATTTTTCCCTTTTTCTCACTCCATCCTGAACCCTTTTTGACCGCCTCAATGCAATCCTTCATCCCGAAGCTGCTCATATTGAGATCATTGCAGGTAATATCGCCTGCGCTCATGACATTTTTCAACCGGAACTCAATGGGGTCCATACCCAGTTCCTCTGCAATGGCATCCAGTTGCTGCTCCCAAGCGGCGCGGGCCGCCACCCCTCCATGACCTCTCTGCGCCCCGCAGGCGGGCTTGTTTGTGTAAACGCGGTAGCCGTCATATTTCATGTTGGCAAGCCTGTAAGGGGCCGCAAGCAGAGAGCCTGCATAGTACACCGTGGCGATGCCGAAGCTGGCGTACGCCCCCCCCTCCAGGTAACACTCATTCTTGAGGGCCATGATCGTGCCATCCTTTTTCACGCCTGTGGTAAGGGTGTGGACGAACTGGTGCCGAGCCCTGGAAAACAGAAACACCTGCTCCCTCGAGTAGTTCATCTTCACGGGCCTGCCGATCTTTTTTGACAGCAAACACGCTGCAAGCTCCATGGGATTTGCCGCGGCCTTGGGTCCGAACCCACCCCCCACATAGGGTTTGATCACCCTCACCCTGCCAACGGGCAACTTCAGGACCATGGCCACTGTCCTCTGGACATAGTGGGGAACCTGTGTGGAGGTATAAAGGGTCAGATTGCCGAATCGATCATAATCGGCGATGCACCCATTGGGCTCCAGAAACGCCGCATCCTGTCGCTTGTTTACAAACCTGTCGGTCCTGATCAGGTCGCAGTCTTGAAATGCAGCCTCCACGTCACCGAACTCCTGGTGTACCTCTGCGCAGACATTTCCCGGATACTCCTCATGTATGACAGGCGCGCCCTGGGCCATTGCCTCTTCAGGGGTAAAGACCGCAGGGAGTTCTTCATAGTCCACCTTGATTAGGGAAATCGCCTCAAGCGCCGTCTCCAGGTCCACTGCGGCCACTGCCGCTATCTCGTCCCCGACGTACCGCACTTTTTCGTGGCAAAAAAGGGTCTCGTCATATCGTGCGGGACTCACTCCATACTTGATAAGCCCTGCATCTTCAGCGGTCACCACCGCCTTGACTCCCGGCAGCCTCTTAGCCTTGGATACATCGATGTTGAGGATCCTGGCATGGGCCAGGGGACTCTGAAGAAGGGCCCCAAAAAGCATGCCCGGCAGGGTCATGTCATCCACATACTTGGCGCGTCCCGTAGACTTGTCAGGGGCATCGAGCCTCGGCGCCCTTTTGTTGATCACGGTGTACTGCGTCATGGTGTTCTCCTTGGACGATAAGCCCGCAGCTCATAAGCTGTGAGCTCAATGGTTGCGTGCAAATATGCACTATGACAGTTTCTCGCTCGCATCTTTTACGGCTTCCACGATCTTCTGATATCCGGTACACCGGCAGAGATTCCCCGAGAGCGCTGTCCGGATCTCCTCCTCGGTTGGTCTCGGGTTCCTTTCCAGCAGGCTTTTGGCGGAAAGGATCATCCCCGGGGTACAAAAACCGCACTGCACGGCCCCTTTTTCCACAAAGGCCTGTTGTATGGGGTGAAGGCCCTCCTCTGTTTCCACTCCTTCAATGGTGAGTATATCCCTGCCGTCGGCCTGGACCGCTAACACGAGGCATGAATTCACAGGTTTTCCGTCCATGATAACGGTGCATGCGCCACAGTCTCCCACATCGCAGCCTTTCTTGGTCCCTGTGAGGCCAAGCTCGTACCTGAGCAGATCAAGAAGGGTCAGGTTGGGAGGGACGGCCACCTCGTATTCCTTTCCATTAATGGTTAACGTGATAAGTCTTTTCATAAAATTTCCTCCTACTTTCCCTATGCACGCCGGGCCTGTTCCAGGGCCATGTTCAACGCCCTTCTGGTCAACACCGCTACCATGTCTCTGCGGTATTGGGCCGAACCTCTAAAGTCATCAATGGGTCTGCTGTCCTTTGCCGCAGCCTGCCCTGCCTTCTCAAAGAGACTCGGGTCGACCTTCTCTCCTATAAGCAGCTTTTCAGCAGAAGGCGATCTGAGCGGCGTTGGCGCCACGGCCCCAAGGACTACCCTTGCGGCCTCTATGGTCGTCCCGGAAGAGTCGAGGGCAACATAGGCCGCCACGTTCACCAAAGAGATTTCCAGGGCCTTTCTCGTGCCCAGCTTAATATATCCTGCACCGGCTGACTCCGGCGGTCTTTGAATAATAATCTCCGTTAATATTTCATCGATCTCAAGCAGGGTCTGGCCAGGTCCCTGAAAAAAGGTTTCCAAGGGCAGGGTTCTCTCACCCCTCCTGCTCTTCAGCACGACCTCAGCCCCATAAGCCATGAGGGGGGGGGGCAGGTCAGCGGCAGGGCGGGCCGATACCAGATTGCCTGCTACAGTGGCAAGGTTCCGGATCAGGGGGGAGCCGAGAATGCCCGCTCCCTGGCCGAGTGCTCCCAACCCCCGTTTGATCTCCTGGGACTCCGCCAGTTCCGCAGCCGTGACACAGGCGCCGATCCTGACCGATCCATTCAAAAGTTCAATCTTCCTTAAATCCTCGATTCTTGAAAGAGCAACAAGATGCTCCGGACTGAGGATCTTTTTTTTCATGTTGACGATCAGGTCCGTGCCTCCTGCAAGGGGTTTGGCCTTTTCCCCCAAATCGCTCATGATCTGACAGGCCTCGTCAACGCTCAAGGGCTCATGGTAGTCGAACTTGGGCAAAAGCATACTTTCTCCTTCCGAAAAAACTTCATGTCTTTATAATAAATGCTCGATAAACCTGCCTACGCCCCTTCCCATCGCCTGTACAGGCTGTGCTCAATGCCGAGATAATCAAACACCTTTCCAATAGTCTGATCAATGATATCGTCAATGCTTTTGGGCCGGTGGTAAAAGGAGGGGACCGGCGGGAGTATATGGGCTCCCATGTCGGCCGCCATGGTCATCAGCCTCAAATGTCCTCTGTGAAGAGGAGTCTCTCTGACCAGGAGGACCAGCTTTCGCTTCTCCTTCAGGGTCACATCCGCGGCCCTCACAAGGAGATTGTCCGTATAGCAATTTGCAATCCCTGAGAGGGTCTTTATGGTGCAGGGCGCCACCACCATGCCATAGGTCTGGAAAGAGCCGCTTGCAAGGGCTGCTCCAACATTGCCGTTGTCGTAAGTATAGCTCGCCATTGCGGCTACGTCATCCGGCTTGTATGGAGTCTCGATCTCAATGTTTCTCCTGCCTGCCTCGGAGATAACGAGGTGCGTCTCATAACCTTTCTTGGTGAGGTGGTCGAGCATTTTTATGCCGTAGATCACACCGCTTGCTCCGGCAATCCCGATCACAATACGTTCTGACATGGATTTCCTTTCTGTCTTTGAAGAGTGCAACTTCCTGATACGTAACAGTTTGCTCCTTTGAAAAAGGACAACCCAAAATCAGGGCGAGGGATGTTCCTTGAAACGCCAAAATCTGTTGCTGACTGCGATTGTTGCGAGCAGGAGGCGTCAGGTCGCAAGCACCCAAGCGCACTGCCGGGCTCCGCATCACAACAAAGGGAAACCTTCTGTGTCCGGGTGATTTGCTCTATGACTGCGTGGCTCTGTGCGCCATTGTCTCTGGCAATCCCAAAATATTTTGGCGTTGAAAGAAATATCCCTGCCCGCACGGCGATGCGTTGCCGCAGCCAGGCCTGCCCTATTTTCAAATATCTAAGCCGTTACCCCCTGCAAGTCTTTTCAGGATGAGCTCGACGAGTGTCCCGCTGTTCTCCATTACTTTCTCAATCCCGGAAGGGCTGAGGTCGTCCCAGTGAATGCCGGCCGTAACCACCACCGTGGTGTTTAATGCGGATGCAAGGACCTCTGAAGCCGCCTTGGCAAGCTCATCCTCCTTGTGCCCCAAAAGGCAGATCACAGAGGCCGTAGCACTGGTCACCTTTGGGTCTTTGAGACTCGGGCGCGGCTGTGCCACGGCCACCGCCCCAATATGGGGCCTCTCACCACCCCATATGGCCACCAGGAGATCCTGCCCCACCAGGCGGACACCGGCATCAAGATCATACTGCCCCGTATCGGTTCTAACGGTAAATTCCAATGTTCCATCACCCGGAAGAGCGAAAAATTTGGAGTGCTTCCTTCACCACCGCCTCGGCGAATTCCGGGTCCTCCATGTTGGCATCCACCTCCGTTACTTCAATGCCCGGTTTGAGACACCTCTTTAATTCCTCCACAAACACAAGATCTTCCTCCGGGTCGTAAGTTGGATTGCCCGGCATATCCACGGAGGACCAGCCCTTCAGTGGTACGATCACCTTCACCGGTCCAGCAGCCATGTTTAATTTTCGACAAAACGAAACGGCAACCTCTTTCAACTCATCCGGAGACATGCGCAGCCAGGTGCGGAACCGATCGAGATCGTATTTCCTCCGGTCGTGATATTCCGGCTTGTACCGGGATTTCGCAGGTGTCATATGATTGACGCTGCAGGTGGATATAACCTGAGGTATACCCGCACGTCCGGCCGATTCCAGGCGATGGGGTCCGGCATCCCGCATGAAACCGAAAATATGCTCACCCACCCCACCGGGGGCAAGATCCACTACGCCCTGAAAAAACCCTTGGGAGATCATCTCTTCCATGGCCCTGTCGCCGATGCCGGCCGCAGAAAACCCGATCACCTGATATCCGTTCCGCTCTAAGGCGGTGCGCACGGCACTGGCACATTGCTCGCAGGGCCCAAGCATGGTCATGGCAATGGTATTTCTCTTTTCCCCTTTCGGGGATGCGACTTCTCCCAGCACCATACCGGCAATTGCATGGGCCGCCCTGTCCAAGACGTTTCGGAGCAGATCCGTCAACCCGGATATCTCTATCACGGAATGAAAAAGGGTGATATCACCGGTCCCGATGTAGCGGGTGGAAAGACCCGGCAATGCCGCGGTAGAGGAAACCATGAGCTTGGGGAGGCCGAAGGGCAAAGATCGCATCACGTCAGTGGCCATGAGGGACCCGGTAGAGCCTCCAAGACCTACCACTCCATGGACCTTCCCTCCTGCCGCCAGGTCCCGGGCTATGCTGGAGGCGCCGGCAATGGTGATGCCGGTGATCTTCGAGCGATCTTTGGACCCGTGTATTTCTTCGATGCTGCTACCGCCAGCCACTGCCACCCGGGCCGGTGTAATATCGGCCTGTGAAGCCCCCCTGCCCCGCATGGACAGATCCATCAAGGTCGTTCCAAGGCCGAGCGATTCGATCCTTTCTTTGAGGTAAAGGGTCTCCTCACCTTTGGTATCCATTGTGGAGATCACAAGAACCTTCTGTGCCATATATCCCCCGCCTTACCCGATCCCCCGCCTCCTACCCTTCTCCTTCGCCCTTCACCTTTTCTGCAATATCCTTTTTGAGGGCCTCCTTGTTGACCTTACCCGAGTCCCCCACGGCCGGAAATTCATCCACGATCTCCAGCCTCTCGGGGAGCTTGTACATTGCCAGCTTCTTGCTTTTCAGGAATTCAACCATCTCCTCGAAGGTGAACTCTTCGCCCGGCTTCGGAATCACATAGGCGCATGCCCTCTCGCCCATCTCTCTATCCGGATATCCCACAATCGCCACAGAGGCCACCTTTGGATGCTCGTTCAGGAGCCCCTCTATTTCCGCGGGGTAGATATTTTGCCCGCCGCGGATAATCATGTCTTTGGCCCGTCCCAGTATCCACAGACACCCACGGTCGAACTTGACGATATCTTCCGTGGTGGTCCATCCGTCTTTGTCAAAGACCTCCGCTGTCATCTTCTCGTCTCTGTAATATCCTGCCGGAGCATGGGGCCCCCTGAAGTAAAGAATGCCGGGCTCTCCTTCCGGGACCTCGTTGCCTTCTTCATCCAGAAGCCTCACCCGGTTACCCGGCAGCATCCGCCCAACGGTCCTCCGGCGCAGGTCCTTGGGGTCGTCGACACGACACCCTGACACAGATCCCTTATCCTGGGTCCCCAGGTCGCTCGTGATCACAGCACCGAATGCCTCCTCCGCCTCCTCTGCCACCTGAGGGGAGAGATACCCGCCTGCCGACCGGATAAACCGCAAAGAACTCAGGTCATACCTGGATGGATCCGCCTCAAGCATTCTCACCAGGTGGGTGGGGACAACTCCGATGGCAGTAGCCCTTTCCTTTTCGATGAGTTTAAGTGCCCCTTCCGGGGTGAACTCTTCCAGCATCACGGTCTTGGCGCCTGCCAGGGGGGCGGCAAAATAGGTAAGCGTTCCTGCTGCACCACCGGCGTGAGGTGCTATTGCCATGGTAATATCGTCTTTGGTCAGATTCCAGATCTGAATCCTGCCCTTCGAAGTACAGATCCGTGGGGCTGTAGGCCATTCCACCAGCTTGGGCAGTCCGGTCGTACCGCTGGTAGTGGTCAGGAGCGCCACATTCCAGATGGGATCCAGCCTTCGTTCCCCAAGCACCGCTTCATCCACTCCCCTTGCGGCCCGATCAAAGGCCATCTTCGTAAGGGAATAGGTGTTTTCGGGGGCCGATTCCGGGACCGCATCATCAAAGAGGAAAATGTATTTCAGGTGTGGGAATCGGTTCCGGAGCTCCTTGTACATATCCAGGTAATCGAACTTCCGGTACACATGGGGGATCACCACTGCTGTGGCTTCGGTGCGCTCCAGCATGTACTCCAGTTCCCGCTGCCTCAGGTACGGATAAACGGTGAGGCTGATAAGCCCTGCCCTCTCACTGGCAATACGTGCCAGGAACCCGAAGACGCTGTTTGGAGATTGAATAATGATGCGTGAAAACTTGGGTATGCCCATCTCCACCCACGACACGGCAATGGCATCCACCAGGCGCTTGGCTTCAGCCCAGGTCACACGATACGTGGAATCCACCAATGCCTCCTGGTCACCATATTCCCGGGCGTTCCTCTCATAAAAATCAAAAAACAGCTCCTGGGTCCAGTAACCATCACGCACGAACTCATCCACCATTTCCTTTGTGTAACGAATCGGTTTCACGATTGGCTCACCTTCCTTTCCGGTCTCCTTGCCTCCACTTTCTACGTCAGGCCTAACTCCGACCACCTCTCCTTGACTCTCTTGACAATATCCGGGTCAAGCTCAATCGGTATGGGCTTTTCTTTCCAGTCGTAGGGAATAGTGGCATCCAGCAGCAATCTCCCCGTAATATCCCTCTGGCCTATGGGAAGCGAAGGGTCCAACGGGGTGGATCTTCCCCGCTTGATCACTTGAGAGCGGTTGGGCTGGAACCTGAAACTCAAGGCATAAAGGACGCGGGGGAGATCCCACGGATCAATGTCATCATCCACCACAATAACGGTCTTGAGTCCGTATGCCCCCATTTCCGTTGAGATGGCGGCGGTCAGTACCTGGTCCGCATGCCCCGGATACATCTGTTTAAGGGAAATGATGGCAAGCATCCTTCCCGATCCCTCCGGCGGACAGTATACCGCCTTGATCCCAGGGATCTTCATGGCCACAAGCTGCTGCCACAGCGTGGCGCCATAAGTCAGGGCCATGGTCATATGGGTATCGGTCACTGCCCTGCCGACCGTTGTCCCCCAGAATATGGGGTTGTTCCGGTATGTCACGCATTTCACGTCAATATAGTTTCTGGGATCCGTCCCCACCCCGGAATAATAGCCGGTATACTCGCCAAAAGGCCCCTCTTCCATAAATTTGTCGGCATCCACCTCGCCTTCCACCACGATCTCCGCCGTGGCAGGCACAGGCAGATCATTGGTCTCCGCCTTCACCACCTCAATGGGCTCCCCCCGGATGGACCCGGCAAGATCATATTCCGACTCAAAGGCCGAGAGTCGGGAGGCCCCCATGAGAAACAACAGAGGGTCGCAGCCCACTACGACACATACAGGCATCGGTTTCCCCATGGCCTGGTATTTTTTAAGCATGATGTCGGAATGTTTGCCTTTGATAAACTGGGTGCCAAGATGATTCTTGTCCAGAAGTTGTAGTCTGTATGTACCGAGGTTCACCCATCCGGACTCGGGGTCTTTGGTAACAACAAAGTGGGCCGTTCCAAAGAACCGTCCGCCATCCAGGGGATAATATTTGGGTGCGGGAAACTTAAAAAGATCCACATCATCGCCCATCATGATATTTTCCTTGCACGGCCCCGTGTCTACCCACTTGGGCGGGATCTTTGTCTTGTGCTTCTCCACCCATACCCTCATCAAATCCACTAAGGTGGAATCCCTGGGCACCCCCATAATCAAGGCTAATCTCTCGGTGGTGGTACACACACTGGTGATTACCGGAGAATCATACCCCTTCACATTCTCGAAAAGGAGGGCCGGGCCCTGCTTTTCCTCGTTCAACTTGGCGATGTGTGAGAGCTCCAGGTCCCAGTCCACCTCCGCCTTGATCCTCTGGAGCATCCCTTCCTTTTCGGCCTGTTCGATAAAATCTCTCATGCTTTTCATTTCCACCTAAAATCCTCCTCTCGATTGATAGTGCTACGGAATCTTGATCCGTTTCATGGCCTGTTCCATCAGCAACTGAAATCCGCTCTTTTTACCGAGCACGGACCTGGCCTCGCGCTGGCTCCAAACGGTCTCAGGGCGAGCCTGAACGATAAAAATGTTGTCCGGAAAACTCAGATCCTTATCGATAGCCCATTCGATATCCATGGGGCGACCGTAATGGCGCTCTATGATCTTGGCAATCCTGACCAGCTCTTTCACCTCCTCCTCTTCCAAGCAGCATTTACTCTGCATATCTTCAGCCACATCCGAGTTGACCACCTCGCCCCTGTCCGGGTCATAGACACACTCAATATGTTTGGTGGATATGGTTTTCTCCGAGGTCTCCATCACCACTTTGTCCACAACAAACTTATCGGGATTGACCGAACCGGACACCACCGTTTCCCCCAGCCCCCAGCTTCCCTCTATGACTACTTTGGACTGATCGCCATCTGTCGGGTTGAGGGTGAACATGACGCCCGCAGTCCTTGAATTGACCATTTTCTGGACCCCAACGCTGATCATTACCTTCTCATGGGGAAAATCGTTCTTGATCCGGTAGGCAATAGCGCGCGGAGTAAACAGGCTGGCCCAACATTTCTGAACGCTCTCCAGAACCTTCGGCGCTCCCTGGACCCAGAGATAAGTGTCCTGCTGTCCTGCAAAGCTCGCGGTAGGCAGGTCCTCTGCCGTGGCACTGGAGCGCACGGCTACCGGGACGCTCTCAGAAGCGCAGATCTCGCAGAGTTCACCGTACCCCCCTTCGACCGCCCTCTGGATCTCGGGTGACACGGGCGCATTGCGGATGAGCTCCCGGATATGATCCGCCGCGGCATTCAGCGCGTCCACATCCTTGGGGTCCAGGCCGGACAGCCTTGCGTAGATCTTATCTTTCAGCTCGGTATCAGTAATGAAACTGCGATAGCTTTCCGTGGTTACAGCGAATCCGGGAGGGACCCGGATCCCGGCCCGAATCATCTCTCCGAGGCTCGCGTTCTTGCCCCCCACCATCGGGATAAAACCCTTGTCCACCTTTTCAAAGTTGAGGATGTAGTCCATAACCATTTCCCATCCCTGGACATTTCTATCCAAAATCGATTTCAATTTCAGAGGATAGGCTCTAACCCCTCCCGGCCCCTGGCCCACTGGTTACTGGTTGTTTCGTTTATCTGGTTGATCTCGTTGATTTCGTTTGT
>JAOZOW010000078.1 GCA_029933075.1 Deltaproteobacteria bacterium
CACGCAGACAGGTGCGGCGTACTTCAAGTACGCCTCCGCGTAATCCCTTGATTTCTTCGCACCGCTTCGCGGTGACTCAGTCCCACTGCTTCGCAATGGGTTCCCGGAAGCCTTGATCTTGTAAAAAATATCCCGTTTCTGGATTGGAAACTCGGTAGTGCCCAAAATTGATTCGTGGATGGACACTACTTAACGTTTCGGTAAACGATCCTTCCCCGGTTCAAGTCATAGGGGGAAAGCTCAACAATCACCTTGTCACCAGGCAGGATCTTTATGAAATGCTTCCTCATCCTGCCGGAGATATGTCCAAGCACTCTATGGCCATTCTGGAGTTCCACCCTGAACATGGCATTGGGCAAAGTCTCAATAACAACCCCCTCCACTTCAATCGCCTCTTCTTTGGCCATCGCTTCTTCTCAAAACAGGGTATCGCCGAAAACTCACTCTATCTCTCCAGCCGTTCATCTGGCCCTAATAAAACCTTTTTTCATGAAGCCTTCATAATGGCGCGTCAGCATATGCGATTCGATCTGGTTGGTAGTGTCCATGGCCACGCCGACCACAATCAGCAGTGCAGTACCCCCAAAGTAAAAGGGCACATTGAGCTGATAAATAAGGATCTGGGGTAAGACGCATATGGCCGAAACATAGATGGCCCCGAAAAATGTAATCCGGGTCAAAACTCTATCAATATATTCAGCGGAGTTTTTCCCCGGTCGGATTCCCGGGATAAACCCACCATACTTTTTCATGTTATCTGCCACGTCCACGGGGTTGAAATGAATAGCCGTATAAAAATAACAGAAGAAAAAGATAAAACCCACATAAATCAAATTATAGACTACATGTCCGGGCGACAAAAAACTGACTATCTGCTGAAGCCATGGGAACCGTTCCGCACTGAGAAAATTGGCGATGGTCGCCGGAAACATGATGATCGAAGAGGCAAATATAGGCGGAATCACACCCGCTGTGTTCACCCTCAATGGCAGATGAGTGCTCTGCCCTCCGTACATCCGCCTTCCCACTACCCTCTTTGCATATTGAACCGGTATTCTCCTCTGTCCCCTTTCCACAAACACAATGACGCCCACCACCGCAATCATCAGGGCGAGAACCAAAAGCATGAAAAATGCCGAAAGCTCATCATGCCGGACAAGCTCAAACGTCTTTCCCACCGCCGCCGGAAAACGGGCGACAATGCCGGCAAAGATAATAAGTGAGATTCCGTTCCCAATCCCCCTCTCAGTGATCTGCTCCCCCAGCCACATCAGAAAAGAGGTCCCTGCTGTGAGAGTAATCACGGTAAGAAGCCTGAACCCCCAGCCCCCGGCAGGGACAATTGGAGCGCCCACACCTGGAGGTGACATATTCTCAAGACCGACAGCGATACCAAAGCCCTGGATGATACTTAAGATGACCGTTCCGTAACGGGTATACTGGGTGATCTTCCTCCGCCCCTGTTCACCCTCTTTTTTGAGCTTTTCCAGGTGCGGTATCACCACCGTCAAGAGTTCAAGAATGATGGAGGCGCTGATATAAGGCATAATGCCGAGGGCCATTACGGACATCTGTCTTAGCGCCCCCCCCGAAAACATGTCAAACAGGCCGAAAAGGCTTCCCTCTCTCTGACTGAAAAAGGCGGCCAGTGCAGCCCCGTCCACCCCCGGCGTTGGAATGTGGCAGCCAACACGGTAGACAGCGAGCATCACAAAAGTGAAAAATATTCTCTTTTTAAGCTCAGGAATCTTGGCTATATTCTGAAAACCGCCAATCAATTGGAAGCGCTCCTGTTCAAATCAATTGAATCCTTCCCCCCGCAGCTTCAACCTTCTCTCGGGCCACCTTACTCACTTTGTGGACTTTGACGAAAACAGGATGCGACAGTTCTCCCTGCCCTAACAACTTGATCCCGTCATATCTCCCTTTGACCAATCCCGCCTTTCTAAGCACATTGGAATCCACCTCAGCGTCGGGCTCGAATCGGTCCAGGTCCTTGATATTTATTATACTGTAGTGCTTCCTGAAGATGTTGGTGAAACCACGTTTGGGAAGGCGTCTTTGAAGGGGCATCTGACCCCCCTCGAATCCGGGACGTGGCCCGCCGCCAGAGCGGGATTTCTGCCCCTTATGTCCGCGACAGGAGGTCTTTCCATGTCCCGAGCCAGGCCCGCGGCCTACCCTTTTCCTTTTTTTCCTGGAACCCTCAGCGGGTGCAAGTTCGTGGATCTTGATTCCCATATCTAACACCTTATCCAACCCTGACAAGGAAAGAGACCTTCTGTATCATTCCTCTAATGGCCGGCGTATTCTTCAATTCAACAGTCTTGTTCAGCTTTGTGAGGCCCAGCCCCCTGAGGGTCTGACGGATTTTCTTGCTCCGACCTATGCCGCTCCTGACAAGAGTAACCCTAATTGTATCAGCCATAACAACCACTCACCCTAACCTGTTTCCCTCAGTTCAAAATCTCCTCAACTTTCTTGCCCCTGCGGCGGGCGAATTCTCCAGGGGAACGCAGTGCCCTCAGCCCCCGTATGGTCGCCTTAACGAGATTGTGAGGATTATGAGAACCAAGGCACTTTGTAAGTATATTCTGAACGCCCGCTGCTTCCAGTACCGCGCGGACGCCTCCACCGGCGATGAGGCCGGTTCCTGGACCGGCCGGCTTCAAAAGAACCCGCCCCGCCCCCGACTCCCCGATCACCTCGTGGGGGATAGTGGTATCGTCCAGCGGTATCGGCTTCATGTCCCGTTTCGCCATTTCGATCCCTTTCCTAATGGCTTCAGGGACTTGGTTGGCCTTTCCAAGGCCGCTGCCCACATTTCCATTGCCGTCACCAACCACGACGATGGCACTGAAACTAAACCGGCGCCCTCCTTTCACCACCTTTGCAACGCGGTTGATGTGAACGACTTTCTCAATCAGCTGTATTTCTTCCTCTTCGTTGTACAATAGTTCTCCCCCATCTTTCAGGCTAAAACAGGAGCCCACGTTCGCGCGCTGCCTCTGCAAGGGCCTTAACACGACCATGGTACAGAAATCCATTCCGATCAAACACCACCTTTGTGATCCCTATACCTTTGGCCTTTTCGGCAATGGCGGCTCCTACGATGGCAGCACCGGCCCTATTTCCACCGCTCTTACCGACCTTTTCCGCAAGATCCTTCGACAATGACGAAGCCGACACCAGAGTCTGCCCCGTGGAATCATCAATTATTTGCCCATAAATATGCCTGGAACTCCTGAATACACACAATCGGGGCCTATCCTGGGTGCCCCTGATCTTTTTTCTCACCCTTTTTTTTCTTCTAAGTCTCCCCTGTTTTCTGCTCGAAACACCCATGTCAGTATCCTTATGATTCTGGTCCGCTCTACGCAGCACCTGCCTTGCCAGCCTTCCTTCTGATCCTCTCCTCCTCGTACTTGATGCCTTTTCCTTTGTAAGGCTCCGGCTTCCTGAAATTCCTAATTTTGGCGGCAGTCATACCAACCAATTCCTTATCGATACCGCTCACAATAACCTTGGTCTTTTCAATCCTGGCGTCTATACCTTCAGGTAAATCAAAATTTATAGGATGGGAATATCCCAGGTTAAACACAGCGGTCCTGCCCTGAAGTTCCGCACGGTATCCTACCCCTACAATCTCCAAGACCCTTTCGAACCCCTTTGTCACGCCCGTTACCATATTGTCCACCAGGATCCTGGTCAGGCCATGGAGCGATCTGGCTTTCTTACTCGTATCAGATACCGATACCACAATCTTTTCATTGTCAATGTCCAGGCTCACATCTGGATGTATCCTCCGCCGCAGCTCACCTTTCGGACCTCTGACCGTAAGGAGGTCGCCTTCCATGCTGACCTCTACTCCCTTTGGTATCTGAACAGGCTTTTTGCCTATACGCGACATTCAACACCTCCTGCTCAGGACATGCGTCATAGCCCCAAGGCATCCGTTTCCTACCACACCGAACACAGGATCTCTCCACCCACACGCATCTTTCGCGCTGCCCTGTCGGTGATGAGACCCTTTGAAGTGGAAACGATGCTTATTCCGTAACCGTTCAACACCTTGGGAATCTCGTCATATCCCTTGTAGACCCGACAGCTCGGCTTGCTTACCCTCTTGAGGCCGCCAATTACGGGCACCCCTTCGTCATCATACTTGAGAAAAATCCTCATTGATTTTTGTCCGTTATCAGTAACTATTTTGAAGTTCTTGATGTAGCCTTCAGACTTCAGGACCTTCGCAATGTTTATCTTCAGTTTCGAACTCGGTATATCCACGGATTCATGCCTGGCATGAAGAGCATTCCTGATTCGTGTCAACATGTCGGCTATGGGATCGGTCATCGTCATCTGTACACTCCTTGGAGATCTCTGACACTTACGTCCTTGACGGCATCACCAACTTGACTTAATGACCCCCGGGATTTCACCCCGCGAGGCCAAGGTCCTGAAACAAATTCGGCATATGCCGAATTTTCTGAGAAAAGCCCTGGGACGACCGCAGATGGGGCATCTATTATATTTTCGCGTTGAGAATTTCGGTCTCCTCTGGGCCTTGACTATAAGCGACTTTCTTGCCAAAACAACCTCCCTATCAATTCCGGACAGGCATGCCCAAATGCTTCAACAGGTAAAGACCTTCCGCATCAGTCCGAGCAGTAGTGACAATGGAAACATTGAGGCCTTTCATTTTGTCGATTTTGTCATAGTCGACCTCGGGAAAGATGATATGCTCCCTGATACCAATGGTGCAATTGCCTCGACCATCGAAAATTTTGTCGGAAAGTCCTCTGAAGTCCCGAACCCTCGGCAGGGCGATGTTGAAAAGCTTGTCCAGGAAATCATACATTTTATCCCGCCTCAAGGTAACCATACATCCTATGGGCATTCCCTGGCGGAGCTTGAAACCGGCAATGGATCGCTTTGCTTTGGTCACCACCGCTCTCTGCCCTGCAATCAAGCTGAGTTCTTCCACACCGGAGTCCAGGACCTTGATATTCTGTATCGCTTCCCCCAGTCCCATATTCAACACCACCGCTTTAATGCGCGGGACAGCCATGATGCTTTTATATCCGAATTCCTTCATCATGGCGGGCACAACTTCGGAATGATACCTCTCTTTTAGTCGAGACAACGCCTCCTCCCCGATTCACTTACCTCTTCCACTCTGTCTATTGGAACCGTGTCGATTGAATCTTGAGTGTTCAACCGGTTCAATCATCAATTGACTCTCCGCACTTCTTGCACATACGTACCTTTGTGCCATCCTCGAGTATCCGCATGCCAACTCTTGTAGGTTCAGCACACTTGTTGCACACTATCATCACATTGGAAATATGTAAGGGGGCCTCCTTCTCAATGATACCCCCTTGGGCCGTCTGTGTGCCGGGGCGCGCATGTTTCTTCACCATATTAACCTTTTCCACCACCACGCGGCCCTTTGCAGAGTCCACTTTCAGGACGGCACCGATTTTGCCTTTCTCCTTTCCGGCAATAACGATTACTTTGTCGTCCTTCCGAATTATGGGATGTTTTTTAAGGACCGCCATTATTTCCGCTCCTGCATCTCATCTACCCGGCTAAATCAAAGCACCTCGGGTGCCAGGGAAATGATTTTCATAAAATTCTTGGCCCTCAATTCCCTCGCCACTGGTCCGAAGATTCTTGTCCCAATAGGCTCTTTTTGTTGGTTGATCAGCACTGCCGAGTTATCATCAAATTTTATATACGAACCGTCGGGTCGACGAATTTCCTTGGCTGTTCTGACGACTACCGCCCGGACTACATCACCTTTCCTGACCTTTGAATTGGGCATAGCTTCCTTAACAGAGACTACCACTATATCACCAACGCTGGCGTACCTCCTCCTGGAACCACCCAGCACTTTAATACAGGAAAGCAATTTAGCCCCTGAATTATCAGCCACCTTAAGTTTGGTTTCAGCCTGGATCATTTTTTCGCCCCGGTCCTATTGCGATTTCCATCAAGTTTCCAAATTAGCTTTCTCAATAATCTCGATGACCTGCCATCTCTTTCTCTTGCTTATCGGTCTGCTCTCAATGATCCTCACTCGGTCCCCAATCTGACACCTGTTTTGGGGATCATGGGCCATGTACTTGGCACGCCTTCGAACGAACTTCTTGTAAGTACGATGTTTTGTCAGACGCGACACCTGAACAAGTGCGGTCTTTTCCATCCTGTTACTGACCACGATCCCTACCAGCTTCTTTCGCAATCCCCGTTCCGCCATCTCCACCTCATCCTATCTCCCCGCCTCGGATATTTCCATTTCTCTCAAGAGGGTTTTCACCCGGGCCAGGTCTTTTCGTGTTTTTGGAATCATGGCCGTATTCCCAAGTTGTCCTGTGGCCTTCTGGAACCTCAAGCTGAACAGCTCCTGGGCCAGTTCCCTCTCCTTCTCGAGGAGTTCTTCTTTGGTCAAATCTCTCAGTTCTTTTGCCTTCATGCCCCTAAGATCTCCTGACTACAAATCTCGTGGCAAAGGGAAGTTTATGGCCTGCCAGTCGAAAGGCCTCTGCTGCAACATCCTTAGCAACCCCTTCGATTTCGTAAAGAATTCTCCCCGGTTTTATTACCGCAACCCAGCCGTCAGGTGCGGCCTTGCCTTTACCCATCCGGGTCTCTGCCGGCTTTTTGCCAACAGGCTTATCCGGGAAAACCCTAATCCATATTTTTCCGCCTCTTTTGACATGTCTTGTAACGGCCACTCTCGCCGCTTCTATCTGGTGGGCCGTCATAAGTCCACATTCCAAGGCCTGTAAGCCATAGTCACCAAATTGCAAGGAGCTGCCCCGAAAAGCCTTTCCTTTCGTCCTACCCCTCTGTCTTTTGCGATATTTGACCTTTTTGGGACTTAGCATGACCAATTCCTATTCGCTTTTGCTCTTCTCCGGGAGTACTTCCCCTTTGAATATGGTTACCTTGACTCCAATCACCCCATAGGTGGTAAACGCTTCTGCAAACCCGTAATCGATGTCAGCACGGATGGTATGAAGGGGCACCCGCCCTTCCCGGTACCATTCCCTACGAGCCATCTCTGCCCCCCCCAGTCGCCCGCTACAGGCAATCTTTATCCCCTGGGCGCCGAACCTTAGGGCCGAGCTTACGGCTTTTTTCATGGCACGCCTGAATGCAATCCTCCTGACCAGTTGCAGTGCCACATTTTCCGCCACCAGCTGGGCATCAACCTCCGCCTTTCTCACCTCCTGGATGTCAATAATGACCTCCCGGCCGATTTTCTTTTCCAGCTCACTCTTTAGTTTTTCTATTTCCGTGCCCTTCTTCCCGATTACGATTCCGGGCCTTGCCGTATGGATCCGGATCCTAACCTTGTTGGCGGCTCTCTCAATCTCTATCCTTGAGACACCCGCTTGGTAGAGTCTCTTCTTGAGGAACTTCCGAATATTGTAATCCTCTAAAACAAAATTGCTGTATTCCCGCCCTGCGAACCACCTTGAATCCCAGTTTCGATGGATTCCAAGCCTGAATGCAATCGGATTAACTTTTTGTCCCAATACCTACCTCCATTCCGCTCGGATGTTACACTTGCAAATAGACACCATGTCCCTATTCTAAGACCGGAAATACAGTGGTGCCCCCCGATCCCTCAACCATTCCCCAACCACGCCAAGGAGCCCATTTCCATTGAACGACTATCATGACTTTTCATCCAGAATAACGGTTAAATGACTGGTCCTTTTCCTAATTCTCGTTGCGCGCCCCAACGCCCTCGGCCTGAACCGTTTCAAAGTAGGGCCTTCATCTGCATATATCCGCTTTATGAAAAGAGTGTCCACATCCAGGCCGGAATTCTGCTCAGCATTCGCAACAGCGGAATCGATCAGCTTCTTCAACACGCGCGCACCCTTCTGAGGCGCGAAAGACAGCATGTTCAAAGCCTCTTCCACTCTCTTGCCCCTCACCTGGTCCATGACCAGACGAATCTTTCGCGGTGATATCCTCACATATTTTGCTACTGCTCTGACTTCCATGTTTATGCTTCCACAATAGTGCCCGCCCTCGGTCCTCCTGTGACCCGGTGGGGAAGATTCGGAAATGTTTTCGGAAAAGCGTTTCCCCTATTTTTTCTTGCCCTTCAATCTTGACTTTTTGTCTCCAGCGTGACCGTAAAATGTCCTGGTAGGAGCAAACTCGCCCAGCTTGTGCCCCACCATATCTTCCGTGACAAATACAGGGAGGAATTTTCTCCCGTTGTGGACCGCAAAGGTAAGGCCAACGAATTCAGGCAGAATGGTAGACCTTCGCGACCATGTCTTGATAATTTTCCGGCTCATGGATTCCTGAGCCTTCCGGACCTTTCTCATCAGATGCTCGTCCACAAAGGGCCCTTTTTTAAGCGATCTTGGCAAAGTACATCCTCCTATTCATAAAAGCTCAGCCCTTTCTCTACCATCAACTCGCTGTCCCTGCACCCCTCAAAATGCAACTCACGGGCAAACGGACAGGTGAGATCTAACGACCCCGCCTTTTAACAATAAGTTTATCGCTGGGTTTACTGACGCGCGTCTTATACCCTTTTGTAGGCACCCCCCAGGGGGTAACCGGATGGCGTCCGCCGGAGGACTTCCCTTCTCCTCCACCATGAGGATGATCGACCGGATTCATAGCCACTCCTCTGACCCGGGGTCTCCTTCCAAGCCATCGCCTGCGGCCTGCCTTGCCCAAAGAGATATTCTCGTGGTCCAGATTCCCTACCTGACCGATGGTGGCTTTGCACTCCTGGAGAACCATCCGAACCTCCCCGGATGGAAGTTTAAGCTGGGCGTATCGGCCCTCTTTGGCCATCAGTTGCGCGTAACTGCCTGCACTCCTCGCAAGTTGCCCGCCATGCCCAAGACTTAGTTCAATATTGTGGACATAAGTCCCAAGAGGGATCTCCTTCAAGGGAAGGGCATTTCCCGTCCGAATCTCTGATCCGCTACCCGATATTACTCGATCGCCCACTTTGAGATTCTTTGGAGCCAGAATATATCGCTTCTCTCCATCCAAATAGTGCAGGAGTGCGATATTGGCGGAGCGGTTCGGGTCATATTCGATAGATGCAACCACAGCCGGTATGCCATCCTTATTTCTTCTAAAATCAATGAGGCGGTAGATCCGCTTGTGTCCTCCACCTCTATGCCGGATGGTGATACGTCCTATGGAGTTCCTCCCGCCTTTTTTTCTCAGAGGCCTCAGGAGGCTCTTCTCAGGTCTTGTTCTCGTGACCTCATCGAACGAGGAGTAACTTTGAAACCGTCTTCCTGGTGAGGTGGGTTTTTTGAACTTGATACCCATTTATTACCCTTCCTGTCTCCCTATATGCGATAATCTCTACGGCATTTCACCCGCTCTGCCTGCCTGGTGGTTCACATGCACCAAATGGCTACATCCCTTCGAAAACCTCAATGTTCTCCCCGGGGGCCAGTCTGACTATAGCCTTTTTCCAGTCAGATTTCTTGCCGACATTCCTCCCCATCCTGCGCCGCTTTCCGCGAATATTCATAGTCCTCACCTCAAGGACCTTCGTTTTGAAAAGCGTCTCTACCGCCCTTCTTATCTCCACCTTATTTGCCCTCTTGTGGACTTTAAAGGTCACCTGGTTGAAACCCTCCTTCTGTAAGGTGGCCTTCTCAGTGATACAGGGCTCCTTGATGACTTGATAGATATCCACTATGTAACCAAAGCCTCCTCTATCTTTCCTATGGTGGGCTGCTCCAGGAATAGGTAATCATACCTCAGAAGATCATAGACATTGAGTCCTTCATACCGCATTACTTTCACTCCCGGGACGTTTCTGGAGGATTTCTCAAGGTTATCCCGTTTGTCGCTGGTCACTATCAGCGCCCTGTGAACATCAAAATTTTTCATTACTTTGGCAAACTGTTTTGTCTTAATCTCCGGCAGTTCGAAGCTGTTGACTACAAAAAGTTGGTCGGACTTCAGTTTGTCGGTTAATGCCATACGTAGAGCTGCCTTTTTTACTTTTTTGGGCACCTTATTGGCATATTCCCTGGGGACAGGCCCAAAGGCCACACCACCGCCTCTCCTGGTGGGGGAGGCGGCAGAACCGGCCCTCGCCCGACCAGTGCCTTTCTGTCGCCACAGCTTTGATCCAGAGGCCTTGACCTTCGACCGACCCTTTGCGGCGGCTGTGCCTGACCTGTGAGTCAAGGCTTGGCTTACCACCACCTGATGAAGCACATGCTTATTTATCTGAACATCGAAGACTTCGTCCCTGAGCTCAGCCTCTGATATCTTCTTTCTCTCCAAGTCGTAAACATCCACAACGGCCATCACTCGCCTCTTAACCTTAAAGCTCTTATCAATCCATTCCCTCGGAGCAAGGATCTCTCAAAAGTGTCAAGTAAATGCAGTCTTCTTCCCACCGGCCGGGAAACGCTCTCGCTCGGTAGTGTCACACATGGGGATCATGCTTTGGAAATTTCGACCAGGCCGTTCTTACTTCCCGGAACCGCGCCCTTGACAATCACCAGGTCCATTTCCGGTCTGAGGTCCACAATCCTGAGATTCTTGACCGTGACTCTCTGATCTCCCATTCGTCCCGGAAGCTTTTTCCCTTTTAGAACCCGGCCGGGCGTGGCGCTACACCCGATGGATCCGGGAACTCTATGTGACCGGGAGCCGTGAGTCTTTCTACCTCCGGAAAATCCCCAGCGCTTCATGACACCGCTAAATCCTCTGCCTTTACTGATGCCGCTGACATGGACCCTGTCCCCGATGCTGAAGACATCCGACTTGATCTCCTGGCCAAGCTCGAAACTGTCGGGATCATCCACGCGGATCTCCCTGAGATGTTTGAAATATCCGGCCCCTGCCTGCCTAAAGTGACCCTGCAGCGGCTTATTGACCCTTGTCTCCTTCTGCTTTTCGTAACCTACCTGGACCGCGTTATAGCCTTCCCTGCCCACTGTCTTCTTCTGGATCACTACACATGGACCAACCTGAAGCACGGTAACGGGCACGGATCGCCCATCCTCAAGAAAGTACCTGGTCATACCCAGTTTTTTGCCAATAAGTTTCTCCACCATCGGAATCTCGCTCCAAACCCCTTTTCCAACCCAAGGACCAGAGCGCCCTGCTATAGCTTGATCTCCACATCAACGCCAGCGGCCAAATCAAGCTTCATTAACGCGTCCACAGTCTGTTGAGTGGGTTCAAGAATGTCCAGCAAACGCTTATGGGTCCTAATCTCGAATTGCTCCCTCGACTTTTTGTTCACATGGGGCGATCGCAGCACGCAATACTTGTTGATGACGGTGGGAAGTGGTATGGGCCCCGCTACCTCGGCTCCTGTCTCTCTCGCCGTCTGCACAATTTCCATTGCAGACTGATCAAGCAGTTTGTGATCGTACGCCTTGAGCCGAATTCGTATCTTCTGGTTGGTGATCATGCCCCTCTCTCCTACTCTATGATTTCACTGATGACACCGGCACCCACGGTCCTGCCACCCTC
>JAOZOW010000165.1 GCA_029933075.1 Deltaproteobacteria bacterium
AACTCAATAAAGTCATCGGCGGTAAAAGTCTATGAGGGATTGTAGTCCGCTTCTTCCCTGTACTTCATAAGCTTTGAGAAAGTGTGCGAGGTTTTCGGCTCAAAAGGGCCTTCTTTTACAAAATGAAGGCCGAAGAGTCTGAGAGTGCCTTCGTGGCTTCTGGGCTCAATCCCTTTTGTCAGGAGGAGAGCCCTGATGTTGTATAAGGTAAAATAGTAGAGCTTTGATACGGCATCGTTAATAAAGCCATTGTCGAACAGCAATGTGGCGGCCTTTATGGAGTTGGCCGCCTTTTCCATTTCTTCTCGGATGTTCTTTCTCTTGTTGTCTTCTATCAAAGCGGTATCCCCTCTGTTTCTATATCTATGGAGATTCGCCGCTCTCTTTCCTTGAGAAAATTGAAATCCTCCTCAGAAAACACAAGGGCGGAGAGGGGCGCCAGGTACTTTAACTCTATCTCGGCAACTCTATTCAGTATCTGATTTTTCAGGTCTCTTGAGAGGTCCCGGACAATAATTGCGATGTCCATATCAGACCCCCTCTCATAATCCCCTCTCGCTCTCGACCCAAACAGGACAAAACTTACCAGGCGGTCGCCCAAAATTCCTTTCAGGTCCTGTTTCAGCTCCATCAGCACTCTTGTATTTTCCGGTTCCGTATGCATGGTTGGTCAGAGCCGCCTTCGGAGGCTGTCGGAAGGAAAAGTTTGCGGTGACAGTTTCACTAAAATTTTTCACATGCGCAGCGGAAGCCGAAGAGATAGCTGCTGTAATCGGGTTTGTAACGGTCCCTGTTTGCTGAGCGGAGGCTTTCTTCTCCTTCGATGAAGGAACCTCCCTTGACCACGCGCTCTTTTCCTTTTGGCGGGCCGGTTGGATTTTTCTCGGCCCTGGGTCCGGTTCCGTACCAGTCCTTGCACCACTGATACACATTGCCCGCCATGTCCTGGATCCCGTAAGGGCTGGCGCCCTTTTCATATTTTTTTACCGGCGTCGTGGTGCCGATGAGGTTGTCAAAGTTGGCCCTTGAATCATCCGGGGGTTCTTTGCCCCAGGGATATTCCCGCCCGTCCGTTCCCCTGGCCGCCTTTTCCCACTGGGCCTCCGTGGGGAGGTCCTTTCCCGCCCATTTGCAGTAAGAAAGGGCGTCATTGTAAGAGACCTGGCTTACAGGGTGGTCCATTTTGTCATCAATGGGGGTGAGGCCGTCAGGCATCCGCCATGTAGCGTCTTTTATCTTTCTCCAGCGCCTGCCTATCCTTACCATGCCCCCGCCGTGCTTCTCCGCATCGGTCTTATACCCTGTGGCATCAACGAACTTCTTGAACATCTCGTTGGTAACCAGGTATTTGTCGATATAGTATGGGTCCAGGTAGATCTTCTGGATAGGCTGTTCGGCGGAGTACTTGTCTGAGCCCATGATAAAGGTCCCTTTGGGGATCATGACCATCAGGCTGCCGTCTTTCGGGTGCGTTTTCTCCACGGGCCCTGTGGGACCTGTGCTGACCGTGCCCTCCTTCCCTGTTTCTCCCTCGCCACCCCTGATGTAGGGGAGGACGAAATAGGCTGCTACGGCGAGCAGGACCACGGCGACAGCAGCGACAATGGGAATCATGGGAAGTTTTCTTTTTTCCTTGAGTGCCGCCTCGGTTACGGGCTTCGGGCGGATGGTCCTAACATCAACCGCCTGGGTTGCATCTGCCGGGACAGCCCTGCTCCCCCCCGGATCAATGGCCTCGCTGAACTCCCTGAAGTCCTGGAAACGGTCGCCCGGGTCCTTTTCAAGGGCTTTCATGATGGCCTGGCTGATATTGTGCGGAAGCCCCTTGACGAATTTTTCGGGAGGCTCCGGGATCTCGTTCAGGTGGCAGAACATGATCTGCGAGGTTTCTTCCACCATGAAGGCCCTTCTACCGGCAAAAAGCTCATAGAATACGAGCCCGAGGGAATAGATGTCGGAGCGCTGGTCGATGACCTTTTTGGGGTCGAACCTTTCCGGTGGAACATAGTGCACGGAGAGCATTTTGGCGGCCGTATCATGCGTGGCCGCCCCGGACATCTTGGCGATGCCGAAGTCCATGATCTTGGCGTCGCCCTCCTTGGTAATCATGATGTTGCCCGGCTTTATGTCCCTGTGGATGATGCCCTGCTCAAAGGCGTATTGAAAGGCGCCGAGGGTCTGCTTGGCGATCTTGAAGGCCTGATCAAAAGGCAGGAGCCCATGGTCCTTGAGCAGTTTCTTGAGTTCCACGCCTTCTACGAATTCCATTACGATGGCATAGTTGTCTCCGTCGGGGAAAAATTCCTTCAGTTTGCAGATATTGGGATGATCCAGCTTGGCCAGGATCATGGCCTCGTGAAAGAACTTCTTGACTACCCTCTGATTGTCCAGCACTTGGGGGTTGAGGACCTTGAGGGCGACGATCTCTCCCGTGCTGGACTCAGCCTTCCAGACGCTGCCGAATCCTCCCCTTCCTAACGTCTTGATGATGGTATAGTCACCTATCTTCCTGGCGTTCATGGGGGACTACCTCACAAGGTTCATGAGCTTTTCCTTGAGACCCAGTTTATCTACCCTCGCTGTGAGCACGGTGACGTTGTCAGGAGTGCCGTAATCAATGGCTTTCCGGATGAGCTTCCGGCAGATCAGGTCGGGATCGCGAAGCTCATAAGCGGTATCCAATATTTCTTTATCAGGCACGACCTTATGGAGCCCGTCACAACACAGGATAATGTATTGCCCCTCGGAGATTTTTTGAGGGCTCCGGGAAACATCCGGTTTGACCTGTGAGTCGAGACCAAGGGCCCTGGTGATGATATTGCTGTCAGGATGGGTGGCGGCTTCCTCTTCGGTGATATGACCCGCCTTCACCAATTCCGCTACAAAGGAATGATCCTCCGTAAATCGAGAGATATTTCTTTCGGAGATAAGGTATCCTCTGCTGTCCCCCACATGAGCGAAGTACATTAGGTTTTCTTTGAGCACCA
>JAOZOW010000079.1 GCA_029933075.1 Deltaproteobacteria bacterium
AAAATACAGCGCCCTCCCGACAGTCACTCAGAAAAGACTTTATGCCCTTTGATGGAAGTAACAGATCAACCGTTGTCAAAGCACCCAAAAACCGGATGAACCGAAGATTTTCACCAGGCCATCCTTTTGGGATTAGGTGTTGATGGTACAGGTGTTAAAGTGGTAAATTTCATATTATGTGGGTGAGGCTCGGCGCGGAATACACGGATTTTTCCAGCCGCAAAGGGGACCGGTGCAGAGGAGAAATCAGATGCCCTCCAAGGCCCTTGAAGTGAACATTGCCTCCAGCCGTGTGGATGTCACCATTGATCGGAAGTACGAAGTCCTTCAGGAAGTCCTGGGGAGATATCAGGGGATCCGGACGGGGCTGAAGACCTTCCTTGAAGAGGTGTGCCATCCATATCGAAACTGGGCGTTTGTGGTGAAAGAAGCGAGAGGATATGCTCTCAATTATTTTCACCTCCTTAAAGGTCACCCCAAGGGCCCAAACGCGTGGCGGTTGTATAGAGAGATCTTTTTCCAGGCCATTGAGAACGCCCGGGATGAAGGGGTCAGGATCAATGCGACGGATAGCCTGCTGTTATTCATTCAGAAGGTGCTCAGGGAGGAGGGAGGCGAGATTGAGAAGTTCTTGCCGGTCCTGGACAGCACCTTCAGCAAGATCAGTGGCTGCGCTGAGGAGACATTCTCTCTTTTTGTCAAGAGCTTCTACCAGCCTGACAGGCTTGCAAGGATCTATGCTGGTGCCGTGCCAACCCATGTTGACTGTGGAGCAATTAACCGCTTCCTGATTCGGTTTTACAGGTACACTTATGGTTACTGGCTGGCCTTGGAGGATCCCCTTGTCTGGTTCAGCAACGAGGTGGGAAGAGTCTCCTCGGATGCTGACCTGAGTCAAATCTTCGATCCGATATCCCACAGGCGGATAAAGGCGTGCCAGGATGCGCTGGAATGCATTGTCCGGGAATCGGATCTCCATGACATGGAGACCCTGAAGCAACTTGTGGCGCTTCCGGGATATGGGCAGATTGTCAAGTCGTACAGCGAGATACCGTTGCTCTTACGGAAAGCCAGCAGGGAGAAAGATTACGGAAACCAGTGGCAACTGATCTTCCTTCTTCACATCATGAATATTGCCGGGCTTTCCTCTATCCATGAGGAGTCGCTCAGGGAGATTAATCGCACGCTGGTCTGGCTTATTGAAAACGAGGCCCTGGAGGATATCCGCAGATCTCTTGAGAAGACCTTTGAGATCCTCAAGGCAAGCACAGGGAAATATCCCAGTACCGCACTCAACTGCGTGCTCACCATGGGGAAGGGAGTCTACAGGACTGATGAAAGCGACCTTGTAGACTTTTTTATGGATTCGGTGATCTCTCTGGGGTTTCAGACCCCCGAAATAAAGGGGGTCGGTGACGACTGGCAGGTAAAGGCCAATGCCAACCATGTGCAGAATATCCGCACTTGGCTGGAACTGATAGAGTTAAATCCCAAGTGGTCCAAAAAACTCTTATCTTCCTTGATTATTCACTTGGCGCTCTGCGGGGTTTTCATAAAGGACACCGATCTGTTCCCCCGCGATATTACCAGGTTGCTCAACAGCGATATAAGCGCGGTTTACAACCTTACCAAACAGCTTGCCCGTCTTTTCCCTGCCTATTTCAATGACATCGGTGCCGAAGGGCGCCTGCGGGATATTTCCACCCGGATCGACGAAATATGCATGCGCAAGGATGCCCTGATCCATTTTCTGCGAAAGCAGAGCCATGTGGAGAGCAGCAACCGAATCATCGGGTTCATGGAGGCGGCTTTTGAATTCTGGAGGACCGGTTCCAAGGAATGCGTCAGGCCTTTTGTGCCTGAAAGCATCTACGAGCAAATCGAGTCCCAGGGCCCCTATGTTGAGGGAATGCATAAGATCGTCACCCGTCTCCTTACCTCTGACGGGTACCGGGAGATCAAAGATTTGCTGGGTATGGAGGAGGCGCATTTCAGAAAAGTCACCAGGGATATCCCCGGCATAACAGAGACGGACATCGAGCGGATGTATCTGGCCATTATCTTTTACAAGCTTCTCAATCAGAAGTACCACCTGGGGTTTAGAGAACTGGAAGCATACCTGAACCAGCTTCAACTAAGCGACCTGCCTGACCTTGCAGAGCTCAAGGAGACCCTTAATATGAAGGACGCGACAAAGAAGCTTATAGGGTTGCTTGGTTATCTTGAAAAGCTCAAGGGAATAATCCTCTCTCCCGAGCGCTTTCAGATCCGTGAGGACATATACCGCAAGAGACATTTCACCGTTGATATCCCCTCCATGTACGGGAGCTACCACGAGATGAAATTCGATGCCCTGGGGCTGACATTTCGTCTGGAATCTCTGGCGAACGTTTTGTTCGAAGAAATCGTGGATTCCATAGATCTCAAGCTTATTACCCGGGCTACCATATACCAGATCAATGAATATCTGCGGCTTTTCGATTGGGCCCTCAAGCTGGACGGTATTTCCTCGCTGGAAATGGGACGCCAACTGGACCTGCTGGACCATTCCTTAGAGGTGCGCGGATTCTCCGCCACCCAGTATCTCGACATATTTCGTGGCTTTTCCCAAAGCGTCAACCATATCGTCAACGATTATTTCAACAACATACACGAAGAGAATCTGCTGAAGATCCTGATGCAACTCCCACAGGAAAAGCTGTTGCCCAAGTACCTTTCCCCAGGAGGTCCACAGGACCCGGAGCGACTGACACCTCGAGTCACGGAAATTTTTCTTCGTGACAGGATCGCATCGTCTCTGGGGTTGCAGCAACTTGATCTTTTCCTCGGTCGCGTACTGAACACCCTCCACCGCCAAGGCCATGAACTTCCAAGAGAACAGCTTCGACTCCTGCTCAGCTACGACACCCAGAAAGCGGTTACTCCGATATCAGGGACAAAGAAGGAGTTGAAGGACATCATTCGCCTGGGCAACAAAGGGCTCAATTTGGTCAGGATCATGGATTACGGCCTGCCCGTACCTCCGGGTTTCATTGTCACTACCGAGGTATTCAGATGTCGTTCCATCATTGACGAGTATCCGCCTGCCCGAAAAAGCTTCCAGGATCATGTGGAGCGGCAGGTCGCTACTCTTGAGAGGATCACGGGGAAGGGTTACGGTCGTGCTTACAATCCCCTGCTTCTTTCTGTCAGGAGCGGTTCATCCATATCTCAGCCGGGCATGATGGTCACGTTTTTGGATGTGGGGATCAACGAACAGATTGTCGAGGGCATGATTGCCCGGACCCGCAATGAATGGTTTGCCTGGGACACCTATCGACGGTTCCTCCAGTCCTACGGCATGGCATATGGACTTGCGAGGGATGACTTCGATGCCATAATTGACGATTTTAAGACGCGCCTGGGTGTCAGTTATAAGCGGGATTTCAGCGGAGATCAGATGAGGGATGTGGCCGTTGCGTATCGATCCTTTATCCAAGACAATGGAATCGAGGTCGAGCCCTCTCCCATGAAACAACTTTTTGTGGCGATCCGCAAAGTCCTTGATTCCTGGGATGCTCCCAAAGCCAGGACATATCGGGAGATTATGGGAATATCCGACGACTGGGGGACGGCCGTGACAGTCCAGGAAATGGTGTTTGGTAATTTTTCCGGCAGCTCGGGCGCGGGTGTGTTTTTTACCCATAACCCCAGGTGGACCGGGGACATGGTAGTGCCCTGGGGGGATTTTACGCCCGGGAACCAGGGAGAGGATGTGGTTTCCGGCCTCGTGAGGACCCTGCCCGTTTCCAAAAGACAGGCACAGGTCGAAGATAGAAAGAGCGATACGGCCCTTGAGACTCTATTCCCCGAGATCTACCATGCCCTGAGACAATGGGCCAAGCACCTCATATATGATAGGAAATGGAGCCCACAGGAAATAGAGTTCACATTTGAGAGCCCGCGCAAAGAAGATCTCTATTTCCTTCAAACGCGGGACATGGTTATACGGGAAAGGAAAAAGACTTTATCCTTTGACCTCTCTCCAGGGCGCCCCCGAAATCTTCTGGGGCATGGTATCGGCGCCAGCGGTGGGGCCTTGAGCGGGAGGATCGTGTTCACCCTTGAAGAGATCCGGTATTGGCGCAAGGCAGAGCCTGAGACCCCGTTGATAATTGTTAGGAACGATACCGTGCCTGACGACATCAAGGAAATCTACGAAGCGGATGGCTTGCTGACAGGGCGAGGTGGCTCAACCTCCCATGCAGCCATAGTAGCCCATAGGCTCGGTAAGACCTGCGTGGTGGGCTGTGGAGATCTCGTGTGCAAGGAGAGCGACAAGGCCTGTTCTTTTGGGAGGCAATGGTTGCGCTCGGGAGACTGGATTAGTATGGATGGGCGGGAAGGATCAGTCTATTTGGGGCAGATGAATATCAAGGAAATGGAGAGTTAGGGAAATGGAAGCGATTGACAATAAAATGGCGGGGGGCGGTTTGAGGCTGGGAATCAACGGTCTGGGCAGGATAGGTAAGCTTGCTCTCTGGCGATTTGTGGCGGCAAAGTCTTTTGATGAAATAGTGATCAATGTGGGCAGGGAAGTGGGCAGATCGCTCGATGACTTGGCTCATTATATTGTGCGGGATTCCACATACGGTGCCATGGGTGCCTATCTTTACGGCCATAGGGCCGGTCGGGTGATCGAAGACCTGGATGAGATGGCCGGTACAATGGTGATTGACGGCACAAAGGTAAGGATTCTCAGGCGTTCCAGAGATCCACGCGAGATCGGATGGCGGGATTATGGCATCAGGATTGTTGTGGATGCCACCGGGAGGTTTCTCGATCCCACCCTCGCTCCCGATACCTCTGGAGGATCGGTGAGAGGGCACTTGGAGGCAGGAGCCGAAAAGGTTATTGTCTCCGCCCCTTTCAAGATCAAGGACAAGAGCAGGGCCATGCCCGACGATGCGGTGACCACGGTGATGGGGATCAATGAGAATGATTATGACCCCAGGATTCATAGGATTATCTCCAATGCTTCCTGCACCACCACGTGCCTGGCACACATGATGAAGCCGTTGCTGGACTACTTTGGCGCACAGAGAATCCTTACTGCCTCCATGGCCACGGTACACGCAGTCACAGGATCGCAGCAGGTCCTGGACAGGTTGCCCAAACCGGGGGCGAGTGATCTCAGGAAGAACAGAAGCGTAATGAACAACATCATATTGACAACTACAGGAGCGGCAAATACACTCGCCCTTGTAATCCCGGAAATGAGGAGGATCGGGTTCATTGCCGAGTCCGTCCGGATACCAAATACCACGGGATCTCTCATTATCCTGGTGGTAAATCTACAGGAAGAGCTGTCGGGTGAATCGATCAGGAGGGAGGTAATCAATAATGTCTATCGGGAGGCAGCAGCCCGTGACCCGCGGGGGTATCTCCACTTTACGGAGGAACAGAATGTCTCTTCCGATATCATCGGACTGCCAAAGGCTGCGGCCATAATCGAGGGCCATGAGACCCATACACGGACGGCTGAAGTGAGCATAGATTTGGAAAAGGCCTGTAAGGACGAAGAATCCAGGCAGTTGATTCCGGCAGGCAATGAGATCCTTCGAATTGCAATTACCCAGGCAGTCATCTATGGATGGTACGATAATGAGTTGGGAAGCTATGTCAATATGTTAGGGGATCGCACGGAGTCTGTAGCCGAGATGCTGTGATGATTCCAATGACCGGTAACAGGCCCGGGATCTTATTGAAGAGCCCCTCTATGAGGAATACCATTTGACTCCCTGATACAGGATCAGGGGAGACGGAAAGGCGCGAGGTATAATCATACAAATGTTTATTATCAGCATTGGCGGCATTTTTTTGGGAATCTCATTGCTGCTCTGCCTCATATTTCCGCAAAGCGCCCATGCATGGGGTCCGGGTGTCCATACCCTTGCTGCCCTTGATGTGCTCAATGAGGTGGCCTTGACCATGCCTTCAGTGGCAAGAGTGATCAAGGCCTTTCCTCTGGAGTATATGTATGGCAGTCTGGCAGCCGATTTTTTCATCGGGAAGAGCAGGTCAAGGAGCAAGAAGCATCTTCATAACTGGGAAGGAGGCTTTCGGTTTCTTGAAGAGGCAAGCGGTGACAGAGAGGAGGCCTATGCCTATGGCTTTCTGTCCCACCTGGCAGCGGATGTGATAGCCCACAACTTTTTTGTTCCCGGCCTTATCCATACGCATGTACACCGGGCTCCGAGGGGCCACCTTTACTGGGAGGTGATGGCGGATTACCTTATCGGTCCGCCCTATCTAAAAATAGCCAGCGATGTGCTTAGTATGGATCATCGGGGGTGTGACGAAATCCTGTTTCTTATCAACGGAAATGGCAGAAACGGGCTTAAGGCCAAAAAGCGCCTCTTTGCGCATTCAGTAAAACTTTCGGACTATCTCTGTGAGACGCAACACCTGTTTTTTTCGGAGCGCGTGTCCCGCCAGGGCTTTTTCCACAGCTATTTGGCATCTATGGTTCGGACTTCGTGCCACGTGGTCAAAGACTTTTTGAACCACCCCGATACATCCCCTTGTCTCGGGTACGATCCCATGGGGCAACGCAATATCCGTCTGGCCAAGCATGAAAGATTGCTGAGCAGGTTTTTTGGCAGGTCCCGTCCCACGCAAAGCTTCACCCTGGACAAGGGACTCCTCAAATTATGAGTATCATCAGGATCTTGCCGGAGAAAGTGGCCTCTCAGATCGCGGCCGGAGAGGTGATTGATAGACCTGCCTCGGTGGTCAGGGAGCTGATGGATAATGGCATTGATGCTGGTGCGGACAGGATCCGCATAGAGATAGAAGGGGGGGGCAAAAGTGTCATCCGGGTCATGGATAACGGCGCGGGCATGACAAAGGATGATCTTCTCCTGTGCGTGGAGAGGCATGCCACCAGCAAGATCAAAACGGCTCGCGATCTTTTTTCCATCAGAACCCTCGGTTTTAGAGGAGAGGCCCTTCCGAGTATCGCTTCAGTATCAAAGCTCGAGATTACCAGCCGCCCCCATGATTGCATAGAAGGATACAGGATTACCATCTCGGGCGGAAGATTCCATAACATCCAGGAGGCTGGCGCTCCTGCAGGAACCACCGTTGTGGTGAAAAATCTTTTTTTCAATGTGCCTGCCAGGCGCAAGTTTCTCCGATCAAACCATACCGAAACGGACCATATCGTTGATATAGTCTCCCGTATCGCTCTTCCATTCTCTCGGATCGGCTTCAAGCTGGAAGAAAGAGGGAAACCTCTTTTGAACCTTCCTGCTTCAACCCGGATGATGCCTCGGCTGCATCACCTCATGGGCCGGAAAGTTGCAGAGGCTATTATTGAGGCTGAGGAGACACAGGATGGCGTGACGGTCAAAGCATTCTTGGCGCCCGCTGAATTCGCAAGGAGCAGGGGGGACCGCCTGTTCGTTTATGTAAATGGACGAAATATCCGGGACCGATTGGTGACAAGAGCGGTGCTGGAGGGATACGGCCAGAGGCTTATGAAGGGCCAGTATCCCCAGGCCGCTATTTTCTTGGAAATGGACCCATCAATGGTAGATGTTAATGTGCATCCGGCAAAACTGGAGGTGCGTTTTCACGATAGCCGGCTGGTGTATCAGGCTATCGAGGCTGCTATTGATAAGACTCTCAAGCGGTCATTTCATGGCCTGGTGGATCAGGTACACATGGAGAGGGCCGAAAGATTTAGGCCTGTGCAGGATTCTCTCCTCGCATCCGAGCCCCGGTGGCCGTATGCGGATTATGAGGAGAAGAAAAGAGCTCCCTTAGGTCCCCAAGGGGGAGAGGACAGAGCCTTGCGTCAAATCAGGGAAGCCCCCCGGGTGATCGGGCAACTGGGCAACACCTATATCCTGTGTCAAACTGGAGAGGGCCTCCTGATGGTGGACCAGCACGCGGCACACGAGAGGGTAATTTATGAAAGCCTTAGAAAAGGGCTTGAGGCCTCTAAAGTAGAGATCCAGAGTTTGCTGATCCCTTACAGGCTCGACTTGAGCACTAAGGAGAAAAGAGTTGTGTTGGCAAAAGGTGGGCAGTTGTCGGATTACGGGATCGATTTAGACCATTTTGGTGGAAACACCTTCCTGCTGAGGGCTGTGCCCGCGTATCTTAAGAATGTGAACTGGGATACATTTGTCTCCGAGCTGATAGGCGCCCTGGATGAGGGAGGAGGGGATCAGGATCTTGTTCGCGACAGGGTCCTGACGGTTGTTGCGTGTCACGGCGCCATCCGGGCGGGGGACCCCCTTGACCTGGAAGAAATGGAGCTGTTGCTGAACCAGCTTGCGGAGATGGAGCTTCCCACAAACTGCCCCCATGGCAGGCCTGTGTTCAAGCAGTTTACCTATCGTGAGCTTGAGAGAATGTTTAGGCGGGTTCTGTGAATCAAGAGGCTGGAAGCGCAATCATGGGGGGGACGGTTGGTAAGAAGGTTGTGGTCGTCTGCGGGCCTACCGCGAGTGGCAAGACGCGGCTGGCTGTGAAATTGGCGAGGGCCTTGAATGCCGAGATCATCAATGCGGACTCCATGCAAGTTTACCGCGGTATGGATATTGGTACTGCCAAGCCGACACCGGAAGAGCGGGGGGGAATCCCCCATCATCTTCTTGATGTAGTGGAGCCCGATCAAGAATTCAATGCCGCGATCTACCGTTCCATGGCTCTTCAGGCTGCGGCTGACATTTCTTCTCGAGGCAGGAGCTGCCTTGTGGTGGGGGGCACAGGCCTCTATATCAAGAGCCTTCTCCAGGGGCTGTTTGATTGTTCCCCGACTGATGAAAGACTCAGGGAATCGCTACGTCGCGAATGCGAGGCCTTGGGACCAAGGATGCTTCACGACCGGTTGAGGCAGGTGGATCCGGAATCGGCGGAACGAATTCACCCTAATGATAGGGTAAGGATCATCAGATCCCTTGAAATCTTTCACCTCACAGGACGACCGGCCTCCGAATTGATGAAGGCCCATGGATTCAGGGAGAAGACACTAAGCGCTCTCAAACTTGGAGTAAAGCGGGAAAGAAAGGAGCTTTACGGTCGCATTGAAGCGCGCAGTATAGCCATGGTTGAGGCGGGGCTGGTGCAGGAGACCGAGAAACTCCTAAGAAAGGGCTATTCCCCAAACCTCAAACCGATGAGGGCCATTGGGTACAGGCATATGGTGGCCTATCTGAGAGGTGAGTGGTCAATGGAGGAGGCCATAGTCAATCTCCAGCGAGACACTCGGAGGTATGCCAAAAGGCAGCTTACATGGTTCAATGCCGATCCTGAGATAGAGTGGGTCGCCCCGGGAGACTTTGATGTCATATTAAAACGCGTGAGGAAGTTTTTCTCTCAGGAAGATTGCCTTTGACAGACGGATGAATATTACGGGAGGCCCTGCTTCCTCGCGGGGAAGCGGAAGACAGGCTGGAGCAATAAATGAGAATGAAGACAGTGATCGGGGATAGTTGGGGCAGGCGGTGTTTCATTGCGTTTTGGATGTTCGGTGTTTCATTGTCTTTTCTGTGTACTCCAGGAGGGATCCGCGGAGAGACACCGGTAGGAATGGGTGAAAATGAGGTTCTTTCAATCGGTACCGGTGTTATTTCCGGTGAAAACCTCGCCCAGGCCAGAGAACAAGCAATCTCTCAAGCCTTGGTTAAGGGGACGGAGACATATATTGTGCGGCGCCTGGGAAGCAGGGGAGTGGTGAGCCACTTTCAGCAACTCGTACAGGAGATCATTCCGCACTCCAGAGAGTATATTGCCAATTTCCTCATCTTGACTGAACACAGGGAGGAGAGTCGGTACAAGGTCCTTGTGAAGCTGAGGATCAACAAGGAGGTCCTGGACGATAAATTGAGGGCGGCCGGGATGTTGCTGCCCGATATTCCGCCGATCAAAGTGCTTTTTCTGGTATCGGAGAAAAAAGATGACTCCACTTTTTGCTGGTGGAAGGACCCAGGTCTTCAGCCCAGCATGACCGAAGCGGAGCTTGCCCTTTACAATGCTTTTCAGGCGCGGGGATTCAATCCCATAAACAGGACCCTGAGCTTGCCGGAAACTGAATACCCCGAGAACCTTAGATCACCTGAACTCCCTGAAGAGGACATTGTGGCATGGGGAAGATTATTCTCTGCTGAAGTTGTCATTTACGGCCGGGCCGAGGTGACGGATCAGGATGCGGCAATGGATCTCAGGGCAATTGACGTCAACCGGGGAGTTGAAATATGCGCAGGCAAGGAGCGGGTCAGCCTGGAAGGAGAGTTGTTGAAGGAGCGCCCGCTTATTGAAGCAATGGAGGGGCTTTCCGGCAGAATAGCTGTCCGGTTCGCTCCCGCCATGATTCAGGCGGCGGTCTCGGAGCAAGAGAAGGTGGTGCGCCTGTTGGTCACAGTTAAAGACTTGCACAATTACAGGGAGTTTACGATCTTCAGGGATTTTTTGCGAAACGAGGTTACAGGAGTCCTCTCTGTGATACAGAAAAGGATCAGGTTGGATTCCATCTCCATAGAGGTGAAATTCAGGGGAAATGCCTTCAGGTTTTTGAATCGTGTCCTGAATCATGAGAATCTGCCTTTTCCTATGAGTGCGGAGCAAACGGAGAAGGGTGAAATAATCCTTAGTGCCAGTTGAGGGATTGCATTTGATTGAATAACCATGACGATTCCTAATCTTATAACCAGTATTCGGATAATCCTTGCGCCCATTTTTGTCATCTATCTGATTAATGATCGGTTTCTGCCTGCACTGGTAGTTTTTGTCATTGCCGGTTTGAGTGATGGCGCTGATGGACTTGTGGCCCGGCTCTTCAACCAGAAAAGCAGTGTGGGCACTTACCTGGATCCCCTTGCCGATAAAATCCTTTTGATCGCCGCCTTCATTGTCCTTGCCGCCCGCGACTTTATACCGCCCTGGCTGACGGTTGTGGTCATCAGCCGCGACGTCTTGATCCTGCTTGGTGTCCTTATCCTGTTCCTGAATAAGACCGATGTCACCATACGGCCTTCTATTCTCAGCAAGATCACCACCTGTCTCCAGCTTGCCAGCGTTTTTATAGTACTTTGCCGGGTGTATTATCAGGCCCTGGCGCAAGTTAGCGAGGCCGTTTTTCTGGTCACAGGACTGTTTACGGTCAGCTCCGGGCTGCACTACATGCGCTACTGGTTTAGGATGATGGGCGAGGGATCAGCGGAACCCCCGTAAGATGCATGGCCCGAGTCTTGCTCCTACGGATGAGCTCACGAGGCACTTTCAATAGCGCTTGACAACCTGATGCGGCATTGCTAATTAACACCTTAACTGGCACGTAGCTCAGGGGGAGAGCACTACCCTGACACGGTAGGGGTCACGAGTTCAAATCTCGTCGTGCCAACCAGGGGATGTTAGGGGGTTACAGGCGGCCGCTTGTAACCCCTTTTTGTTTTCCGTATGAGAA
>JAOZOW010000023.1 GCA_029933075.1 Deltaproteobacteria bacterium
ATAAATTATAGAATCGGCACCCTCCCCTGTCAACGGGCGGAGAGAGCGCATGAAATGCTTGACTCCCCGCCAAGTCTTTGATAGGATCTTTTCTCTTGTAAAAACAGCATGTTATAAGGATAAAGTTCTACGAAGGACCCGAAACCCGAAGGAGGAAGCGGAGATGAGCATCCATGGTTATACAAAATTTCGTAGCGTCGGATTCATTTCCACCAGAATTGCGGGGACAGATGGCGTCTCTTTGGAAATTGACAAATGGGCCACAGTGCTTGAAAGAAATCGTTTCGAGTGTTTCTATTTCTCGGGGGAAAACGATCGCAAACCGGACAAATGCACGCTCATTGAAGAAGCCCATTTCATGCACCCCGAAGTTCTTGAAATCACCAAAGCCTGCTTTGGACAGCGGAACCGGCCCAGGGAAATCACAAAGAAGATTCATCGACTTCGGGAACACCTGAAACGAGAAATTTACAAATTTGTCCACCGCTTCGACATCGACTTGATCATAGCGGAAAATGTGTTAGCCATCCCCCTGAACATTCCGTTAGCCCTGGCACTGGTCGAATTCATTGCGGAAAACGGGTTCCCCACGATCGCTCATCACCACGATTTTGCCTGGGAAAGGGACCGGTTTCTGGTAAACGGCGTGGAAGACTACCTCGGCTTTGCATTCCCTCCCCGCCAGCCTACTGTTCAGCATGTGGTGATCAACTCCATTGCGAGCCAGCAGCTGAGCTACAGAAAAGGGGTATCCAATACCATCATTCCCAACGTATATGACTTTGCTTCTCCCCCCGGACCGATGGTCAACTGCAGTGAAGAGCTTCGCGTAGAGATCGGCCTTGGAGAGGAGGAACTGTTCATCCTCCAGCCAACCAGGGTAGTCCCCCGCAAATGGATTGAGAGAAGCCTGGAAATCGTCAGCATGATGCACCTGGAAAATCCCTCCCTGATCATATCTCATTCGGCAGAGGATGAGGGAGATATTTACAACCGGCGCATTTGGGAATATGCTCGGAGGCTCGGAATCAACCTGATCTCCATCGAACATTTAGTGGGGAATCAAAAAGGCGAACAGCAGAACGGTCCACATAAGTTCTCTATCGGCGACGTATATCAATGTGCTGATCTCATCACTTATCCTTCAGGATATGAGGGTTTTGGAAACGCCTTCCTTGAGGCAATTTATTACCGTAAGCCCATTGTGGTTAACCGCTATTCCATTTACATAGCCGATATCGAACCAAAGGGATTCGATGTGATTACCATAGAGGGTTTTGTGACCGAGGAGACCATAGCAAAAATCAATGAAGTGCTTGAAAACGAAGAACGCAGAGAAAGGATGGTGGAAACCAATTATCGATTGGGCACACGTTACTTCTCATACGAAGTCTTAGAGCGCTCGCTCCTGAACCTCGTGGATATGCTGGAAATCCAATGTGAGGGTCGTCACCGTGAGGTTTAATATTGCCTTGATTCATTACTCCTGCCCTCCGGTGGTAGGCGGGGTGGAGGAGATTATCCGCCAGCAGGCCTTGCTTTTCAAACGATACGGCCACAATGTCAAAGTAATCGTAGGAACGGGGGCCAGATTCTCTGATGCCTGTGAGGTGGAAATCAATCCCCTGCTCGGGTCCAGGAACAGGCAAGTCCTCAACGCCCACCAACAGGGTCTTGGGGGCAACACGGAAAAACTTGAGACCCTTATCAAGAAGATACTCAGGTACCTTACGGACTCCTTGGAAGGTTTTGATCTGCTGATAGCCCATAACGTTCTTACCATGCCCTATAATCTCCCACTTACCGCTGCCCTACACCGAATCGGCCAGGAGGACCGCATCCCCGTCATAAGCTGGAACCACGACTCACCTTACTTCTACCCCGATTATCCCCAACACCTGGATCGCTTTCCCTGGAGCATCCTCAAAAGGGCGTACGCCGGGATCTGCTATGTGGCCATTTCCCGGAGCCGAAAGGACATGTTCATGGGGCTCTATGGTACAAGGGGGCGTATCACGGTAATTCCTAACGGCATCGATCCCATTCAGTTCTTCCGGCTGGATTCCACCACGGTCAGACTTATCCAGGAACAGCGACTCTTTGAAACCGAGTTCCTCATGGTGCAACCTTCCCGACTCCATCCCAGAAAAAACATGGAGCTCTCAATCCGAGTCACAAGGGCCCTCCAGGACCTCGGGGTCAGGGCACGGCTCCTTATCACCGGGGCTCATGATCCCCACGAGCCAAAAACCATGGCCTATTACCGCAAATTGAAGCGGTTGAGTCGAGAACTTGGTATAGAAAAGGATGTCATCATAATCGCCGAGTACGTGTTCAGGAGCGGGGAGAGCCTCTCAGCGGATCGGATTATCATGCGCGATCTCTATCTAATCGCGGACATCCTTTTTTTGCCCAGTCTTCAGGAAGGATTCGGGATTCCGCTACTGGAATCCGGCATGATAAAGCTTCCGGTGGTATGTTCCAATATTCCACCGTTTGCGGAAGTGGGAGGTGAAAATGTCTGTCTGTTTGATCTAACCGAAACACCTGAGGAAATCGCCAGAAAGATCCTGGCTTATGCCGGATCGCTCCAGCCCCGTCAGATGTTCAGAGAGGTGATCCGTAATTATGCGTGGGACAATATCTATCGGGACAAGCTCCTGCCCCTGTTGTGCAGGGTGACGGGCCGAACGCAAGAGCCAGAGTAGGATTGTTTCGTAATAGGCTATTCATTGATCTCTGGTGCCCGCGATAAATTCCTCGGTCATGCGGTGGGCCTCCGTATCGGTAAACTGCATGGGAGGATGCTTCATAAAATAGGCCGAAGGGGAGTAGAGAATCCCGCCCACTTTGCGATCCAGGGCAAGTTTGCAGCAGCGGATGGCATCGATGACCACCCCCCCTGAATTGGGAGAGTCCTCCACTGACAGACGCAGTTCCAAATCCATGGGGATATCACCAAAAAGCTTGCCTTCCATCCGAATAAAACAGATCTTGTTGTCCTTCTGCCATGCTACCCAGTCGCTGGGGCCTATGTGGATATTTTCCTCCTCCAACCGGTTCCCTTCGAGCTGAGACTGGACCGCCTCTGTCTTGGACTCCTTCTTCGACGCCAGACGAGTCCTGTCGAGCATATTCAGGAAGTCGGTATTACCCCCGGTGTTTAATTGATAGGTCCGTTCTAACTTTACCCCGCGGTTCCTGAAAAGGCGGGTCAGGACCCTGTGCACAATGGTAGCCCCCAGCTGGGACTTGATATCATCCCCGATTATTGGAAGCCCCTTCTCATCAAAGCGTTTTCCCCAATCCGGGTCGCTTGCAATGAAAACCGGCATATTATTGATAAATCCTATACCGGCATTCAAAGCGCATTCTGCGTAAAATCTTGCCGCCCTCTCAGATCCCACCGGGAGATAGTTCAAGAGCATATGAGCGCCCGAGTCCTTCAAGACATTGACGACCTCCTCCTCGGTCGGCTCCGGGTAGTCGGAAAGCAGAAAGGTATATTTCTCATCGTAGTGCTTCATGTGTTCGGCAAAGCCGTCCAGAACCCGTCCCATTCTCACAACCACACCCTTTTTAGGGACATCCTTGCAAATGGTCTTAGTGCAATTGGGGGGCTCGTAAATGGCCTCAGAGACATCCCTGCCCACCTTTCTACTGTCAATGTCAAATGCCGCTACCACATCAATGTCGCCGGGGGTGTAACCCCCGATCTCCCAATGCATGAAACCGATAGCGTCCTCCCGCCCATTGTTCCTGTAATACTCGATTCCCTGAATGAGAGCGCTCGCGCAGTTTCCGATGCCAACAATCGCAATCTTGATCCTATCCATAAAAAAGTGCCTCCTTTCGCTCTCCAAAGGGAGCAGAATCAGGTCTTTCGCGGGCTCCTGATGACTCGCGACCTGATCCTTTCAACACGTCTGCGCAGCTTCCGATCAACTTTTATCTGGTTCTTGGTCCGCTCTATCACACTGCTTGCGGAGCTGTGCCTGCTCAAATGAAACTCTCTGCATATTTCATCCAAATTCGCCCCTCTCAAGGTCCTGACGAGGTAGATGGCCACATTCCTGGGTTCATTGAATACCCCCCTCTTGGATCTGGTGAGATCTTCCTTATTGACCCGGTAGGCCTTGGCCACCACCTCTCTGATCCTCTCTATGTCAGGGGCCAGCGTCTTCGACTCCGGAACCTCCCTGTGGAGCTTCTGCTGAAAAAATCTATCTTTCACCCATCGCACAAAGCTCTCGCTTCCCAGCAAGAAAGGCATCTTTTTCCTTTCCAAGAGCCGATCAACCTCTTCGGAGTCCTCCCCTAAGATGAATTCCCGATAGGCCTTCTGCCACTGCCTTCTGTTTCTGGTGAGCATTGAGAGAATGCCATCCTTGTAAAGCCAATCCCATTTCTTAGAATCAGACAGATATCCCTTGTGGCTGCTCCAGTCGTACGCATCTAGTTTATCCACCAGGCCCAGCTTCAGCGGCCTTTTGTGAATATATTTCACAAGGTGCAGCAGATAGAAGCTTGCGTCAACAAGGATGGACTTGTACCTTCCCCGAAACAATTGGCCTTCGCAATGGTGCGATCGGTTGAACCTCTGAGTATAAACCCCATTGAGGTGCCGCATGCATCTGGCAATATTGGCATTTGGGGTCTGGATCAAAAGGTGATACTGATTGGGCATTAGGCAATAGGCGCCTACCTTTATATTCCAGATCTCTATGCATTCCTGGATCAGCCGGATAAAGGTATAGTAGTCCTCTCTGTCCGAAAATATCTCCTCGGAACGCCTCCCCCTGTTCATAACGTGGTACCAGGCGCCTGGGTATTCGATTCTAAGAGGTCTCGACATGCGGTTTTCATATCAGAAGCAGTAAAAAGAGTCAAACGTAGACTTGACCCCTTTAAGGCGCCATTTTTCTGACACCATAGCACAACAAGCATGGTGCTTACACCCTGCTCTATTCTGCAATAAACTGAAATCACTATGAGATACTTCCCATAAATTCCACTGGCACAAAAGATGCAGAAAATTTTTATTACTTCTGTTAGAATATGGAGGCTGCCTTATGACAGGTTCAATGGTGGCGATCACGGAATCGCAGGACAGGGGCAGATCCACCCGGAAAAGGGAGCGTGATATGAAAAAGATCCTGGTCATCGATGACGATGAACAGATCAGGCATATTCTCCGGCGTTTCTTGGAACGAGCCGGGTACGAGGTCCTTGAAGCCTCAAATGGCCAGGAAGGAATGGCGCTCTATCGAAAAGAAGGACCGGAGCTGGTCATTACCGACATTATCATGCCCAAAAAAGAAGGCATGGAAACCATTATGGATATGAAAGGTGAATTCCCCAAAGCCAAAATTATCGCCATTTCCGGCGGGGGAATGGCTGCGCCCGATACCTATCTCGAGATCGCTACGCGGTTTGGAGCCCAACGAGTGTTCAGCAAGCCTTTCGAGCTAAAAGAGCTGCTAAATGCCGTCCGGGAGATGCTGGAGAAATAGGCGGGCCAAGGGACTCTTTTCTATAATCTTCATTGCCTCCCAAACAGCCTCCAGTTACGAAAATTCGATTGACTGGGCTTAGTCTCTTTCCAAGAGCGGATGCCGGTGGGAATAAGAGCTCTCAGGCAGGACAACCTGAACGGCCTGGCGGGCACGCATATTGATCAAAACGGGGCCAACGAGGTTTGCTGTCATCTTTTCTGGAGCTCCCTTGGGAATATTCACCACAACGTAGAGTTCCACATGATCTTCTTTTCCTTCCTGTATCCATGACATCTCCTCTAAAACAGACTCCACATCCACACTGTAGTCAGGCTTGAACAGGAGAGGGTTTGTGATGACAAATGCAAGGGGCGGATCATCAATCGACTGATACCACAAGAACGGGGAGTTCTCCCTGTGCTCAAGGATCACATAGCGCTTTTGCTCTGGAAACCCGAGCATGCCGTAAGGCATCTGGATCACCTGTTCATTGCTCAAGGTGAGAGTCCCGAATCTCGTTGTTTCAACTTTCAGTCCCATGGTCCCCCGAAGCTACCGACGCCAGGAGTGATGCCGCCTCTGAGAGATCGGCCTCGCCTATACCACATGAGCTGAGGTTCTCATGTCTTATTCTCTCATAAATCTCCTCACGGTGGATGCTGACATGCCTGGGGGCCTCAATCCCCAGCTTTACCTGGCCTCCCTTTATCTCAAGGAGTGTTACGGTAATATCGTCCCCGATTGTAATACGTTCGCCCAACTTCCTTGTCAGGATCAGCATGGCCTATCCCTGGCTTTCTTTGTAAGATTTAAGTGCCCTCAACCCAATAAAATGCCTGTGTCATCGAACTCTGATCAAACCCCGCGATATTGGTCACAGGAACGGGATACGAAAATCACAAATAATCCATGAGGCTAAGGGTCATAATTTTGGATGAAGAGGTCAAGGCAGCCTGATATGCAAGCTCTATTGATTTCAGCTCCACAATGGCCTCTGCAATATCCGCATCTTCCAACACTGACAGTCTCTCCCTGTTTCCAAGTTTCAGATCTTCCAAAATTCTCCCCTTGATCTCCATCCTCGCCCTCCTGGACCCTACCTCCGAAATTCTTCTGGTGACGGCCTGGAACTGCTCATCCAGATCGCCCAAGGCAGAGCCTATCCCATCCACGTCATTGGTTTCAAGGGCGCTCTTAAGATCGTTCAAAGCAGTGAAAATATCGCTGAAAATAGGCTCACCATCCTGGCCTATCTCTATTGTGGCATCCCTTCCAATCTTGATAGAAAAGGAGGTGTTATTTCCACGGTAGGTGCCATCCTGCTCAAAAGGGGCCTCCTCTGTCCTGCTTCCAGAAAAGATATAGCGGCCGGCCACCTCGGTATTGGCCAGTGATATTACCTCTTCAAGCATGTTCTGAACCGTCAGGGCTGCGGAAGCACGCTGTCCGGGACCTGTGGTGCCGCTGGCCATCTGGACGCATAGGGCCTTGGCATTGGAAAGGATCGTCTGCACCTCGGTAAGGGAGCTCTCTGCAGCACTGAGCCATGACTCGCCAAGGGAAATATTGCGCCCTGTCTGTTCGAGGCCGGAAAGCGCGGACCTGATATGAAGTGACTGGACAAGACCCACCGGATCATCGGAGAGCTCCGTGATGCGTTTCCCGGAGGATATCACCTTATTGGCCCTGCTCATCTCGTCCGTTATCTGGGAGAGATTGTACTTCACCATTTCATATATGCTCTTATTAGCCACTCTCATACCCGGGCCGCTCCTTCCAGATCAGGATTGTTTTACCTTGCACTCAGCAACGTCTGGAGCATCTCATCTGATATACTAATCAGTTTGGCTGCTGCGGAGTAAGCATGCTGAAATTTTATGAGATTCGTCATCTCTTCATCAAGGGAGACGGCCGAGACACTGTCCCTCACCTCGCTCAACCGATTGACCATTGCCTCCCTAAAGGTCTTGCTGCTCGAAATGCTTGCAGAGACAACCCCTATCGATCCTACCATGCCATGATAATAGTCTTCAATGGTGGCAGTACTGCTCCCTTTTGTCCTACCCTCCGCCCTGTCACACGTCCACTGAGCGATCTCCATGGAGGCATACTGGAGATCCGCCACACTCAGGGCATTGCGATTGTCACCGGAGGCAAATCGGCCGTCAGATTCAATCAGGGCGGCAGCCATATAGTCCTTATCCTCCAGGACCGAATTTACCCCTATGGAGCCCGCGCCTACCCCCTTGAAAAAGGTGTTTACACCAATGGCGGCCAGAATATTGCTGTTATCATCGGAAAATCCAAAGGCATGATTATTGTCCGCCGTGAACACCAGGCGATCCCCTGAGCCGTCAGCCGTGACGCCAGAAAGACCCGCGGTCGTAATCTGGCTATTGATGGCCGTGGCCAGATCGGCGAGTGTGGAAGAAGTGTTGAGGCCGCTGAGATCAATGGAAACGGAATTCATGACCGGGTTTGCCGGATCCGTCCGGTCCTCGATCCAGATCTTTAATCCATCTGCCACAAACTGGATCCTCTGCCCAAAGTGCAAATCCCCTAAATCCGTGCCGGTCTGATAAGTGCCACTCAGGCTTATGCCCGGCTCAAAGAGTTTCAGACCGACCCCCTGGCTGTGCTGCTGGTTCACCGCCCAGATAAATTCCTCCACCATTGCATTAAGGTCCAGCTTGTACTTGGCTATGATCTCATCACGCATATCCAGGTAACCGGCGAGCTTCCCCTCGGTGATCTGGTCAGTAATGTCCGCAACGGCCCCTCCCGAGCCGAGCCACCTGACCCTGTCTCCGTGGGTACCGCCCAGTTCAAGCCGGTAACTCGAACTTTCGTGAACCAGGATGCATCCCCTGGATGTGACAACGCTCAAGGAACCGTTCCCCTGTTCGAAAGTCTTTACCGGAATATACTCCGATAGCTCGGAGACCAGGCTGTTCCTGTGATCCCTCAGGTCGTTTGAAACACTGCCTGCCTCTGTCTCGGAGATTTGGACATTGAGCTCGGCGATCTGGCTGGCAATTTCATTTATCTTGTCAATAGCCACACCCACCGCCCGGGTGATATCGGTCTCCATCTGGGTCAAATCACTGTCCAGTGTTGCGAATTGATCCGCGAGCAGCACGCTATGTTCATAGAGTGCAATCCTCTCCGACGCACCGGTTGGATTATTTGCAACATCCTGCCAGCGGTTCCAAAAATCCGCCAGCATCTGGCTCATGCTGATCTCCCCGTTCTCATCGAAAAGCCCTTCCAGGATCTGCATATAATTCTCCATCTCCCTGGATGAGAGAAGATTCGCCCTTTGATGCATGAGCTGGTCTTCGAGGAACTGATCGCTGGAGCGAATGATCTCCACGGTATCCACTCCCCTGCCTATCTGAAGCCCCCCGAACTGAGAAGGCGTTTTACTCGCATAGACCACGGTCTGCCGTGAGTAGCCAGGTGTGTTTACATTGGCGATATTATGGGCGGTCACGTCCATGCCGTATTGCTGGGCCGCTAATGCTGTCTTGGCAATATCCAGTACTGCCCCTAAATTGGACATGATCAGGCCTCTTTATACATAAGCACAGGGCTACAGGGTTTGGTGAGTTCACGTCGGTGGTTATAGGTGATCTTCGTCTCGGACTCTCCCATGATGATGGAGATCATATGATCAAGAAAGTGAAGCGAATCATTGATAAAAGCCATGTTTTGCTTTCTCAATACCTCAATCTCCTTTCTCAGTGTGGCCAATGTACGGTAAAGTCTTCGGAATTTTTCCCGCAGCTCTAAAGGAACAAGGGCCGGTATTCCCGAAAGTTCAGAATACTGAAGGCCGGTCCCCTGCCTCAGGGTGGCAATAATTTCCTCCCGTAAGGATCCGATCCTGTCCAAAAGGACCTCCTTGTCCCCGGAGATCTCCCATAACCTGTCCAGATCGATCTGAATCAGAGCCTCTCTTTCATCCCGAAGACATTCTATCAGGTTCTGATAAGAGACGATCTTTTTGAGAAACAACTGCTCAAGCCGATAAGCGGTATTCGTATCCATAAAAAGGCTTCCCTTCGATTTCCCACAGGAAGTGATTGAAACCCGGGGCCTCCCCCTTTATGGGTTGGCAGACCCCCTGGTCTCATATCGGAAACTTTAGTAATTCCCTGAAGCAAAATGTTTCCCCCAGACAATAGAAGACGCCCATTGCTGACGTTTCTGATTCAGTACAGTGTAGGATTCCGGACCCTGAGCCTCTCAAACAGCATCTGCCCCAGCCCGATGCCTCCTCCCCTGGCCAGAGCAAGCGCCAAGTTTTCATCATACATGGATTTGACGATCCTGCTTTCGTGGCTGTTTCCCAAAAGACCATCCTCTACAACTGTTCTGCGCATACTTTTGAGCATCTGAGCGACAAACAGTGACTCAAACTCCGTACATGCCCTCCTTAGCCTGCGGGCGGCCATATCCCCGTTCGACATTTCAAAACAGGGGCCCTGGTAAATGGAGTTCACCATGAGCTGTCTCCTTACAGTATCTCGAGCTGCGCCTGCAGTGCGCCTGCCGCCTTCATGGCCTGCAGGATGGTAATGAGGTCTCTGGGCGTCACACCGATGGCATTCAGGGCCTTAACCAGCTCGCCAATGGTCCTGCCCTTGGGCACCAGGAGCAGGCGCCTCTCCTCCTCGGTCACCTTGACATCGCTTTGCGGGGTAACAACGGTGGTGCCTCCGGGGGCCACTACAACACCGCTATCCATTTGAACGGGGCCTCCTCCCGCTACCCCCGGGGCAAAAGGGAGCGGCTGGGATACCTGGGTGCTCTCCTTGATCTGAATGCTCAGGTTCCCGTGTGCGACGGCCACTCTGGAAATCCTCACGTTTTCTCCCATCACCACCGTCCCCGTCTTCTCATTGACAATGACTTTAGCCACTGAGTCCGGGACTACCTCGAGATTTCCGATCTCGGCCAGTAGGGCGACAACTCTCTCCCTGAAGCCCTTAGGGACCCTTACCTTCAGGTTGCCAGGGTCCACGGCCGTGGTGATCTCGTCCCCGAATCGCTCATTGATTACAGAGGCGACCCTGGTGGCGGTCAGGGGGTCAGGACTATTCAACATAATGGTCAACTCACCCTTTCCGGCCAAATTCAGGGGAATCTCCCTTTCAACGGTGCCCCCCCCGCTGATACGGGCCACGGTGGGATGGTTTTTCGTCACCCCGCCGCCGGCAGCGCCGCCCACACTGAAACCACCCACCGAGACCGCGCCCTGGGCAAGGGCATAAACCCTGCCATCGACCCCCTTGAGCGGCGTAAGCAGCAGGGTGCCCCCCTGCAGGCTTTTTGCATCGCCGATGGAGGACAGGGTCACGTCAATCTTTTGTCCAATCTTGGCAAATGGGGGGAGGGTAGCGCTTACCATAACCGCAGCCACGTTGTTGACTTTTACATCCTGGGCGCTCACATGGATGCCCATCTTTTCCAGCATGTTAACAAGGCTCTGGATGGTAAAGGTCGTCCCTCCCTTGTCGCCGCTTCCATTGAGACCGATGACCAGGCCGTAGCCGAAAAGCTGATTCGGCCTGATCCCTTTGATAGATGCAATATCTTTGATCCTTGCGGCCTTTACAGCCGGGGCCATAAGGAGAAAACAACAACCGAGAATAAAGGCAAACGAATATCTAAAACGGCCAAACATGATCGATAATCCTTCCCAACCAGCCCGGTTTTTGCTTGTCGGCCAGGGGACCGGACCCTGAATATATAATCCTTGCATTGGCCACATATGTGGAGGCGATCTCATTGTTAGGGCCGATGTCCTCTGGCCTGATGATGCCTGAGATCGTAATATACTCGGTTTCGTTGTTCACCCTGATCTCCCTCCTTCCTGTGATGGAGAGAAACCCATTCGGCAATACGTCCACCACCATGGCCGTGATATACGCCTTGACATGGCCGGTCCTGTCGCTGCTCCCTTTTCCATCAAAGCTCGCCCCGAGCGTTGAATTGATAAGATCATCGGTCCCGGGGTTCTGAGCAAGCCTGGGGTTCTTGTCTGCAAGGGCCTTCATGTAGCCCAGAAACTTGAGTTTTGCACTCAGGCTCGAATTCCGGGTCGTGTTGGTATTCGCATTCAGTTTGGCTTCGGGATCCTCTACAATCCGTACGGTAACTATATCGCCCACCCTGCTTGCCCTTCTGTCCGGGTAAAGGCTGATTCCCCTTACATCCGACCACAGGGATCCTTCCTCTGTTTTGGGTGGCCTGAATACCGGCAATTGTGACGCTGGAATGCCTGCCAACCCTGAAGGCCGCATGGAGCGATCGGACCCGATGGCGCAGCCATAGAGAAAAATCAGGCCTGCACAAAAAACAAGACCTGCTCTATTCAACATGCCCTCCCTCCTAAAATTCCACCCTGACGGTGTCATTGTTGACCACCCGGGCGTAAATCACTTTTTTGCTCATGCTGTTTCGCACTTTAACAATTTCTCCCAGATACCCGTTTTCCAGGACCATTCCTGGTACCGTGACTGTAAGCCCACCCGACTGTGCCAGTATGATTACTCTGTCGCCCCTGCGGACAACCGAGGGCCTCTCCAGCATCCATTCCTTCAGGCAGGTCTCGGCCCTTATATTGTGCCTTGCCAGCAACCCCACCACCTTGCGCTTGTCCATCAGGGCGCCGGGGCCCAGGCGGGAGACATTCTTTTTCTCCAGATAGATGTCCTCCTCCCTTATGATCTCACCTTTTCGAATGTTCCGGCACGTACAAACCACGGGCCTGAACACGTCCACCCACGCATGGAGCTTTACCTCATTTTCCACCTTTCCATTGACACGGATCACGGCCACTAACCGCACATATCCCCAAAGCTCTTTTCGATCCTTTTGAAACAACCTGAAATCCAAACGGCCCGCAGGTACCGGCCGGTTCCCTGCGATCCTCAACCGCGATACGATCACATCGGAGACATCTCCTCCTAAACGATCATGGAGATATCTGTTGAGGAGATCCCTGAACCTGGCCTCCGGGATTGTCTGAAAGGCCGCAGCCTTATGAGAATCATGGAGGCGGGCTGCGGCCACCCCTCCATCAAGGGGATAACCGACGAGCCACAGGCAGACCAAAATGGTTAACAGGCCACATGTTCTGGGCATGGCGGCTACCTCTTGAGATTGTTTGCAAGCTGCATCATGTTGTCAGCTGTCTGTATTGCCTTGCTGTTTATTTCATAAGCCCGCTGCGCTATGATCATTGAAACCATCTCCTCCACAACATCCACATTGGACATCTCGAGGAATCCCTGTACAATGGTCCCCAATCCGTCAGATCCCGGCGACCCCGATACCGCCTCCCCCGAGGCGTCTGTCGGCCTGTAAAGATTGTGTCCCATACTGAAGAGTCCTGCCGGGTTAGGGAAGTTGTACAGCTCTATGACCCCTATGGTGGTACCCGCCCCTGAAGAATCAAACGCAGTGACAGTCCCTGTCTTGTCGATCTTGATGGAAACCGTTTCCGATGGGATGGTCATCCCGGGCTGCAGCTTGTCTCCGTTCGGGGTGACGATGTTCCCATCCGTATCAAGCTTGAAATTCCCAGCCCTGGTATAGAGCTCTTCTTCATTGCTGATGACCTTGAAAAATCCCTCCCCTTCTATGGCCAGGTCAAGCTGGTTTTTTGTCTCCTTGAAATCGCCCTGCATGAAGATTTTCTGGACCCCGACCGGCATGGTTCCCATGCCTATCTGAATCCCCGTGGGGATCTGATTCCCGGCGGAGGTCACAGAGCCTGCCTGACTCAGGGTCTGGTACATCAGGTCCTGAAAATCCGTCCTGCTCCTTTTAAACCCCACAGTGTTCACATTGGCCAGGTTGTTGGCAATCACATCAATGGTCATTTTCTGGGCGGTCATTCCAGAGGCCGCTGACCACAATCCTCTCAGCATAAGCCTTATCCTCCTTTACTATAATTCTCATCCCGGCTGTGCTCGGCCGGTGCTAAAAATTACGTCACAGAAAGTGATCCTCCCCGGCGCAAAGCACTTTACTGTAACAAGGCCGCATCGTTTACAAGTCTTCTGGTGATCTCATCTATACACTGAATGGCCTTCTGTGTTGACTCAAAGGCCCTGTATGCCTCCAGCATCTTGATCATTTCCTCAGTGGGATTCACATTTGATCTCTCCAAATAATTCTGCCTTATCTCCACCCGCGCCGCAGGGGCCTCTCCCTTCCCTTCCCCGGTGTACCTGAAATAGGAGTGACCCTCTTTCCTGAGCGCTCCGCGGTTCTCAAAGTCAACTACTGCGATCTTACCCGCTGTCTGTCCATCCACCACAATCTCTCCATCGACCTTTATGGAAATGTCGCTCCCTTCGATCCTGACAGGACCCTGTTCCCCGAGCACCGTATCTCCTCTGTGGGTTACCAAAACGCCTTCAGCATTGAGGGCGAAGGAGCCATCCCTGGTGTATCTGATGCCCCTCGGCGTCCTTATCTTGAAGAAGCCGTGGTCCACTAAGGCGAGGTCCAGCTTGTTGCCGGTGTAAGTAATCGGGCCTGGCTGAAAATCAGTCTCACTGAAATAATCCATGGTGGGTATCTGATTGAAGGAAATGATGTCCCTTTTGAATGCAGTGGTACTCACATTTGCGAGGTTGTTGGAGATATTGTCAAACCTGAGCTTCTGAACCAGAGAACCATCCACCAGTTTGTAAATGCCAGATATCATGCCCTGCACCTCTTCCTGTCCGAGTCTCTGCTTATGGGGAAAAGCAATTTTAATGCCAGAATGGGGAAAGGATTTACTGCGGGTAAAAGGCTAAGATTAAAGGTATTTTCCCGATCACTGCGGTAAGGGCACCTGTCAGGAAGGCAGGAAAAAAATGCCTACCGGAACTTTTCTCCGTTGTTGAGAGAATATATGAAGCTGAGGAGCTCCGCAAAGACCACGTAAAGATCGGGGGGGATTTGTTGGTTGAGATCAAGCTGGGAGAGGACCTCCACCAGGTCGGGGTCATTATGGATGTAAAGGCCATGGTTCACTGCAAGCTCAATGATCTTTTCGGCAATCCTGCCCCTTCCTTTGGCGATCACTTTAGGGGCATTGTCTGACTCCGGGTCGTATCTAACGGCCACAGCCCGCTTTTGGGAATCCTTCTCTCTCATCCCTATCATGCCACCAAGCTGACAAAGTGGCCCTCCTCTTCTATCAGTTCTTTTATCAGCGGTTTTGCGACAACCTCGCGCTCTTTTATGCAGCAGCTCAGGTGCGATACTCGGTATCCCATCTCCTCCATCCTATGGACAAAAGAGGGAATGTTTTCTTCAATAAGGGCTCTGACCTGCCTGCTTGCCACAAGAAAGGACCCTGTAAGTTCCCTTCCCCTTAACATAAAATCGGCCCTCAAGGGACCAAGGCGAGATAGCTCCAGCATGAACACCATGGTAAACGGCCTGTTCCGTCCACCTTTTCTCCGGGCTCTCTCGTCTCCTTCCGGCTGGAGGCGAATCAACAGCTGCCCTGTTGAAAAAAAGCCATCAGGCCACCGGAGCGGTACAGGGATGAAAAGGCTCTTTGGCTGTTCCTGTTCTCCCGCACCATTGAAGATCTGAAGGGCCTCTATGGCTGAGAAAAGTCTTTTGAGCGAGCTCCCACCTTTCCTCTCCGTCCCCAGGTGTCTGGCGAGGAGGCCTTTTAGATCCCCTGCAATAAGATGATCCGGCTCCGGATCTCGGCCCTTTGCAGCGAGCAGGGCCCTTTTCAACTTCGTCTCCCAGTGTAAACCCGACCTCTCAATGAGTAGGTAGAGTAGATCAGGCTTGAACCTCCCGGAAGAATCAAGTGCCAGTTCCTCCATTGGCTGGCTCAACAGCAATCCCTGTTCTACCGATCCGCGCTCGAAGTGGATTTCCTCAAACGCGGATCGCCACAGATTCTCCTCCAGGGCCGAAAGGATGGCGGGGATACCGCGTACACTCCCGCCCACGCCCTCTGTCCCCAGGAACTTAAGAACCGGATATGGTACAACCTCTTCCACTCTCAGGGACAGAAGCTCGCCCTGCTTCAAAGCAATGTGAGTCCTGGCTACCACCTTGTGCCCTTTAATGATCAGGACTGCCTCTTGCGGGGAGCGTGATTCCACCACCGCCGCGAGCAGCACTTCATCTTTGCGAAGTGGGGGGAGAAGCTTCCTATTGCGGTCTGCCTGAAGGGATATTCTGAAAGGGAAAGAGGAACGGATTTCCATTAGACTTCTCTTTCCTTCTCATCCCACTGGGAGAGTTTTTTTCTCAAGTCAAGAACGAGCCTTACTTCTCCTTCAGGGATAGACAGTGCCTTTGCGATTTCTTCAGTCCCATGCCCCTCACTTGCCATCTTGATGATCTCCGCCTGCTGGTTCACGATTGATAAGGGCATAGGGGGTGCGCCATCTCCCTTGTCTCTGAGAGAGGAAAGCACCACATGTGACCTGTTCAGCAGAAGATTGAGGCTGATGATCCTCCTGTCCAACTGTTCATTAAGTCTCCTGATGAGGCGATGTTTCTCTTCCAGCTGGGTCTTGAATTCATCTGCCACCCTGTCCGCATCGCTCAGGAGGCCCTCGAACAGCTCCGCCCATTTCCCCGCCATAGCGCCCTGTCGAACGGATCTGAACCTGCGCATGAGATAGAAAAAAAGCGCAAGGATAATAAGATCGATCACAATTTGCGCCACGATCAATAACTTGAGTTCAAGCAGGGCCATGATTAAACCACAATATCGATACGGCTCCCCTCAGGGTTAATGGAATCTTCTTCATCCTTTTTTCTTTTCAAGTCCTGATCTCTACCACCCCGGTCCTCTCTTTTTTTCCGCTCCCGCTCTTCCTTGATTTCCACCCTATCTCCCGCCTCAAATTCCTGGACTCTCGACTTATCTTCCCCCTTGTCGCTCTCTGCCTGCTGAGCAACGAACTGCTGGTTCAGCTCCAGATTCTGCTTCCTGATATTATGCACCTCTCTGATGGCATTGCCCTGTCCCAGGACGATATTCATATCAGTCGTACCTGCCATCTCCTTTCTCCCCTATTCTTGATGACCCTAAACCACGCTAAATGCGCTGATTTTTGCCCTTTTTACCTTTCCTCCCAGGATACGGCTGACGCGCTCCTTCACAAGACCTTCCAGTTCCTTTACCCCGGGCAGGTTAGGACTCCTGTTTACTGTTTCTCTCAAGATGTCATAGATCAGGCCCCTGAGCAGTCTCTTTTTGGCAATCATCTTCTTAGCTAAAACCTCCTCTCCGGCCTCAATTGTGACATTGAGGGAGAGGTAAGTCGCACTGCTTCTCCCGTCCAAAGGAATGATAAAAGACCTGAGATCAAGCCCCCGTTGTTTAGGCACGGGACGCCGGATTACGCTATCGGTCAATCCCTTCGAGCCCCGGGGCATCTTTTCAAGCACTGTCCCCTGCAGATAAAAGTAGCCCGCCCCGGCCAAGCCCAAAATACCCCCGGTTAGCAGCAAAACCAGTAACCATCTGTTTTTGCCCGGCCCATTTCCATCATTCCCCTTTGGGTGTTCCGGAGCCGGGTCTAAAGAGGCATCTTTGCGGGCTTCCTTCTCCGCCGGAAGTTCCTGCTCCTCATTCGCTTCGTCCAGCTCGCTGCCTGAAAAAGTCTCTTCCTTTTGTTCTTCGTTCGGTTCGACCATAATCAATCGCGATAATAGGCCCTGAGTTTTGTTCTCAGCATCATGATGGCCTTGGAATGGATTTGCGATACCCTGGACTCAGTCACCCCTAAGACCGCGGCGATCTCCTTGAGAGTCAGTTCTTCGTAATAGTAAAGGGATATAACAAGCTGCTCCCTTTTGGGCAGATCTCTTATTGCCTCTGCAACAACCTTTTTGACCTCCTTGACCTTCAACTCATCAAAGGGGGAGGGCACATTGGAGGCCCGTTGGGCCAATTTAGAGCCTGGCCGTTCATCGGAAAACTCGTCAAGGCTCAAAAGGCTCACGCCCTGGGCCCTTGTGAGCATCCGATAGTAGGAGTCCATATCGATCCCTAACTCGCTGGCTATCTCAAAGTCTTCGGGGGCCCTGCCGACCCTGGACTGGATCTCGGCCATGGCATTTTCGATTCTATGGATATCTTTCCTTACTGAACGGGGAATCCAGTCCATCTTTCTGAGTTCGTCTAAAATCGCCCCCCTGATCCTGTGCTCCGCATAGGTCTCGAACTTGATCCCCATTTCCGCATCAAACTTGTCAAGGGCATCAAACAGGCCAATTATTCCCGCGCTAATTAGCTCTTCCCTTGAAATGCTGGGCGGGAGTCTTATGGCCATCCTTTCGGCAATCTGCTTTACCAGAGGCGTATATCTGAGGACTACATCCTCCCGGAACCGTTGGTTTTCCGCCGGTTCTTGCTCTTGGTATGCCTGCCGGTATCTGCTAATCCCCGCTCTCATCACCACCGTCCCGAACACCACAAAGCAATTGCCTCCAGAAAAATTGAATATTACCGGCCCCATCCTTGTTAGCCGACTCACGCACGATATAATTGGCCAGATCCTTAAAGCTCTTGCTGGAGGTTGCCTGAGGGTGGCAACACACCACCGGCTGTCTTCTGCTCACTGCTTCTTGCAAACAGGCATCCCTCGGGATAAACCCTGCATAGTCCATGGAAACCCCCCCCATAAACCTTCCCACCACCCGGCTCAGGTTCTTGTATACTGACATCCCCTCCTGATCATCCTCCACCATGTTTGCCAGGAGGCAAAAATGTTTGACGCCATGTCTGGAAAACATGACCTTTATCAGGGCATAGGCATCTGTCATTGAGGTGGGCTCGGGGGTCACTACAACGATCCTTTGTTCCGCTCCCAGATTGAAGAAGATCACGTTGGATGATATGCCTGCACCTGTATCAATTAACATGATATCAAACTTCCTATTGAGACGATCGAACTCATTCAGGAGGTTGATCTTCTGCCCTTCTGTAAGATAGGACAGTTCCTGGACTCCCGAGCTTGCCGGAATGATCGAGACACCCTCGGGCCCTTCAATTATGATCTGGGAAAGCTCTTTCTCCCCCCTGACAATATCTTCTATGGTGTGCCTCACAGTAATTCCGAAAATGATATCGATATTGGCAAGCCCAAGGTCGGCATCGAAGATCAGGACCCTTTTCCCCATTCTCTGGCATGCAACGCCCACGTTAACGGCTACGTTGGTCTTACCCACGCCCCCCTTTCCGCTGGTAATGGCCACCACCCGGGGGCCTCTCTTTTTTGCGGACAGGCCGCCTCCGCCGGTCAACCTGTAAACTTTTCTTGACTCTCCTCTTACCATCTTTCTCAAGCCGGTCGCCTGATCCATTTCTCGATTCCCCGCCAGTAAATATTCTATCTATGATAAAGGATCCGTTTGAGTATGTTCCTTCTCGTTGCCTTCTCAATGTCTTCCGGGACATTTTGTCCTGTAGTCACATAAGAGACGGACAGGTCCTTCTTCATCATCTGATTCAGTACCGTCCCACAGGTCTGCGCTTCATCAAGTTTGGTGAAAATGATGCTTTGAACATTCAGTGGCTCGAAACTTCGTATCGTATTGTCCATTTCGACCTCTGTGGTGGAGACGCTCAGGAGAAGATGAACCCCGACGGACAGCCCGGAAGGCAACATAGCCCTGAGCTGATCGATTCGATCGAGGTCATACTGACTCTGCCCCGCTGTATCGATCAGGACTACCTGAGCCCTTTCCATCCGGTTCAGGGCAAAGCTCAGGTCTTGCCTGTTGAAGGCGGGAAAACAGGGGACCCCCAGAATGCTTGCATAGGTCTTCAGCTGATCCATCGCGCCCACCCGGTAGTTGTCTATGGAAATAAACCCCACCCTCTTCCCAGCCTTCAGCATCAACAGGGCGGCAAGTTTTGCGATGGTGGTGGTCTTCCCCACGCCGGTGGTTCCCACAAAAGCCGCGATCACCTTTCCTCCGCCCTCCCCTTCAAATATCTCTTTTACCCTGATCGCCTTGCCTATCTCGTTGATTACCCTGCGGTGAAGTATATCTGCGCTCTGCGTAGCATATCCGTTAAAGCACCCGGCCCTTTCAAGAAGACGCCTTACGTGCGGGGCGCTTATCCCGCACTTGAGAAGCCTTCCGTAAAGCTGCATCAGGGCGGGGTTTTTGACAAGTTCCTCCATAACGCCGTTTGAGTGGTCCAGGACACGAATCATTTGTTTAATGCTCATCAGCTCTGATCTCAGCCGCCCTAAGGCGTCCCCGTCGCTGCCAGCATGGCAATCCCCCGCCGGCACTGCCTCCACTTCAAACAGAGACCCTCTCCCCTCTTCACCCAGTTTACGGGTGGAAAGAATCATGGCATCCGGCCCGAGGGTCTCCTTTACCATTGCAATGGCTTCATTGATACTGGGGGCCCTGTATTTCCTAATCCGCATGACTCAACCCAACCTCCCCGATGGACTTGAATTTGATATCGCTCAGCAGCTCACTTTGGGAGACAACCATCAATGAGGGGATAAAATGCGCCATCATTTTTCTTACGTGTCTCCTGAGAACAGGCGAGGTGAGAAGTATAGGCTGGATATTCATGGCCATGGCCTTTTCAGCCTCCTTCTTGATAGAGGTAATAATAAGGTCAGCTTCTTTCGGGTCCACTGATAGATATGACCCATGCTCGGTCTTCTGCATTCCTTTGATCAGTATATCCTCCGCTTCCTGGCCTAAGGTGATTAGCTTAAGCACCCCATCTTCGTCCAAATAGGGGCTGATAATAGATCTGGCTAATTTATGTCTCACGTATTCCGTCAAAAGCTCGGGATCTTTTGTCATGGGTGCGTAATCGGCGAGCGTCTCCACTATAGTGAGCATATCCCGGATGGACACCTGCTCCTGGAGTAAATTCTGGAGGACCTTCTGAAGCGTCCCAAGAGAAAGGAGGTTGGGGACCAGCTCCTCAACCGCCTTGGGAAAGGAGCGACTCAGGTTATCCAAGAGGCCCTGGACTTCCTGTCGACCCAACAATTCAGGGGCATATCTCCGAAGGACTTCGGTCAGGTGTGTTGCCATGACGGTCACATTGTCCACCACCGTGTAATTGGCAAGCCTTGCTTCCTCTTTCTTGGCCTCAGGTATCCAAATGGCCGGTAGGTTAAAGGCAGGTTCTCTTGTACCGATCCCCTCTATCTTTTTCGTGATATCTCCTCCCTCCATGGCAAGGTAATGGTTGACCATGAGTTCGGCAGAGGCAATCTTTACCCCTTTGAGAAGAATCTGGTACTCGGAGGGCTTTAACTGAAGGTTATCCCTGATATGAATAGGGGGGATCACCAGACCCATCTCCAGGGCAAATTGCCTCCTTATTGAACGAACCCGCTCGAGGAATTCACCCCCCTGGTCTCTGTCGACCAAGTGGATAAGCCCATATCCCACTTCAAACTCAAGGGGATCCACATGAAGCAAGTGTTCTACCGGTTCGGGCCCCACCTCCACTTTTTCTCTCTGGGCTTCCTGGAGTTCCCTCAATCTCGTGGCTTCCCTCTTCCTGCTGACCAGATAGACGCTACCCCCGATAATGGAAGAAAGAAGGATGAAAGGGATGTGGGGCAGGCCTGGAATAAGGCCGAAAAAGAAGATCGTTAACGCGCCAAGGTAAACAGCCTTGGGATATTCAAAAAACTGCTTGCCGAATTCGCTGCCCATGGTGTCTTCAGAGGCGGCCCGGCTCACCACAATGCCTGCGGCAGTAGAGATGGTAAGGGCGGGTATCTGGGACACCAGCCCGTCCCCGACGGTCAGGAGGGTATAGTTTTGAGCTGCATCGAGAACGGACATATCTTTCTGGAATACGCCGATGATAAACCCGCCAATGATATTGATGAGAGTGATGATGATTCCAGCAATCGCATCACCCCTGACAAACTTTGCAGCCCCATCCATGGCGCCGTTGAACTCGGCTTCCCTTGCAATCATGCTGCGGCGTCTTTTAGCTTCGTTTTCATCGATCAATCCGGCATTGAGATCCGCATCAATGCTCATCTGTTTGCCGGGCATGGCATCCAGGGTAAATCTTGCGGCGACTTCGGCGATCCGGGTAGCGCCTTTGGTAATGACCACGAAGTTTACGATAACCAGAATCACGAACACAATCATTCCTACAACATAGTTTCCTCCAACCACGAAACTGCCGAATGACTTGATGACCTTTCCTGCCGCCAAGGGCCCTTCATTGCCATGGAGAAGGATTAACCTGGTTGAGGCAACATTCAATGAAAGCCTAAACAGCGTGGTAACCAGCAGCAGAGAGGGAAATATTGAAAAGTCCAGCGGCTTAAGGGTATACATGGCGATCAATAGGATCGTTATGGCAAGGGTAATATTAAGGGCAAGCAGGAAATCCAGAAGTATGGAGGGCAGGGGGATGATCATGACTACGAGTACCGTGACCACACCCACCACCGTCAGCATCTCGCTGGTCACGACAGGACTAGATTTTGAACCGATCACCTGTTCCACGGGCATCATACCTTACCCTTATCCGGCATTGGCATATTGTCTCCGGAGCCCATAAACATAGGCCAATACCTCAGCCACCGCCTGGTAAAAGCTCGTTGGGATTTCCTGATCGATCTGGACCGAAGCGTAGAGGCCCCGTGCCAACTCGCGGTTTTCCACAACGGGGATCTCATGGGCCCGGGCGATTTCCTTGATCCTTTCAGCCAAGGCCCCTGCGCCCTTTGCCACCACTCTGGGGGCCGCCATCACAAGGCTATCGTACTTCAGGGCCACGGCAAGATGGGTTGGGTTTGTAATGACCACATCCGCATGTGGCACGGCCTGCATCATTCTCCTTCTGGCCATCTGCATCTGGATGTTCCTTATCCTCGATTTAATCAGGGGGTCTCCCTCCGTGCGCTTGAACTCATCTTTAACCTCCTTGCGACTCATCCTTATCCTCTTTTCAAATTCCCACCTCTGATAGGCATAATCGATGGCAACCAGAAGGACCATTGCCAAGCTGCACTTGAGGGCTATCTTAAGGGTGGTATGGAGGATATAGATCATGGCGGCATTCAATTGCATCTGTCCCAGGAAAGGTAAAGCTTCCATTTCACCCTTTACGCTCACATAGGCCACCACCCCCACAATGGCCAGCTTCAGAAGCGATTTGAAAAGCTCCATAAAAGATTGTCCGGAAAAAAGCCTCTGGAGACCTTTCAAGGGGTCCAACTTTGAGAGCTTGGGCCTGATCAGCTCCCCTGAGAGCAGGAATCCCACCTGGAGGAGATTGGCAAGGACTGCTGTAATGGTGATAGCACCCAGCAAAGGGCTTATGGCCAATATAAAGAGACGAACCACCCTTCGAGCAAACGCCATGAACTGGTTTACATTCAGGTCAGCCCCTGCGAAAATGGAAAAACATTCCTCAGTAATCATTTGCACGTTGTTCAGCATATAAGCCCCGAAGACGGCCGTTGCGATCAACCCCGAGACAAGGACTGCCACCGAGGGAAGTTCCCTGCTCTTCGCGACCTCCCCCTTTTTCCTGACCTCCTCTCTTCTCCTGGGGGTCGGTTTTTCGGTCTTTTCATCAAAGTTATTCTCCGCCATCAGCCAGCCCCCATCAATGCCATGGAATTGAGCAGAAGTGAATGAAGCTTCCCCACATATCTCTCCATGAAGAGCAGGAGTCCATTGAGGGAAATTCCGAAAAATACCAGCCCCACCACGATTTGCACCGGGAAGGCCACAATCATGATGTTCATTTGAGGGATCACTTTCGTGACCAGGCCAAAGGCAACCTGCGTGAAAAAGAGGGCTGCAATGGCAGGAGCACCGATTTTGAGGGCAATCACAAACATCTGCCCCGACAGAGAGACTATCTTCTCAAACGTATGCCGGGTTAAATTGGCAGAGCCCACACCCACGATCTGGAAACTCTCCCTCAGGGCAATCAGTAGGATGTGGTGGCCGTTTAGGAGCAGGAAAAACACAACCGCAACCATATAGGCCATATTGGACAGGACAGAGATCTGCATACCGCTCTGAGGATCGAGGATATTGGTAATGGCAAAGCCGGTCTGGAACCCCACCAGTTGCCCCATGATCCTGACCCCTTCAAATATGAGCTGCACAAGGAGCCCGAGCGTCAGACCGATACAGACCTCTGCAAGAATTATGCGGGCCATTCCCAAAGCAGTAGCGGGGAAGGGGCCTGTTCCGGTCCCGATCACCGGGAAAAGGACAATCGTAATGATAAAGGCAAGGCCTGCCTTTGAAAGGGCCGGAATGATCCTGGCGTTGAAAAATGGAAGCATGAACAAAATGACACTGATTCTGGTCATGATTAAGAAAAAACTCTTGAAAGCCTGAAATGATGTGGGGAAAATTTCCATGTTTCCTATATCGCGGAACCTTAGGGTTTTGTCATTCGACAGATAATCCGGGCAAGGCCCACCCGGACAAATACTGAAATCGGCCCCCTACCGCAGATAAAGTGGAATCTGCTCAATGGTAGTGGTTGCAAACTGCATGAGCCGTTCGAGCATCCAGTTGGCAAAGAAAAGCAGGGCAACCAGCACGATCAGAATCTTCGGCACGAATGTGAGCGTCATCTCATGGATCTGGGTCACTGCCTGGAAAATACTGACTAAGAGGCCCACCACAAGCCCCAGGCCCAGCATGGGCATTGAAACCAGTATGGTGACTTTGATGGCTTCCTGCGCAAACGTCACGACAAATTCAGGCGTCATTGTTTCCACCCTATATCACTGGGTTGTCACCCCGCTCTTTAGAACTATGCCTATCCTACAAGGAAACTCCGTACCAGAGTGCCCACTATCAGGTGCCAGCCATCCACCAGCACAAAGAGCATCAACTTGAAGGGTAGGGATATAAGGATGGGTGGCAGCATCATCATGCCCATGCTCAAAAGCACGCTCGCCACCACCATATCGATAATAAGAAAAGGCACATACAGCACAAATCCGATTATGAAGGCCGTCTTCAGTTCGCTGATTACAAAAGCTGGGATAATAACCGAAGTGGGCACGACCTCAGGGTTCTTGGGCTTCCCGATTCCTGCCATCCGTACGAATAGTGCCAGATCTTTCTCCCTTGTCTGTTTCAGCATAAACTCCCTCACAGGCTTCACCGCCGCATGGAGGGCCGCTTCCTGGCTGATCTCCTGGTTCAAATAAGGCTGGAGAGCCTCATCATTTACCTTCTGCCATACCGGCATCATGATGAAGAAAGTAAGGAAAAGGGCCAATCCCGCAATAATTTGGTTGGAAGGGGTCTGGTGGGTCCCCAGTGCTTGACGGAGAAAAGAAAAGACAACGGCCAGCCTGGTAAAAGAGGTCATGAGGACAAGGATGGCGGGCGCCACGGCCAGCACTGTGAGAAGAAAAAGGATCTGCAGCAGCACAGAGACATCGGCAGGATCCTGGCTCTTTTCTATGCCCACCTGAATGGCCGGGAACAAAAACTCGGCTGCATGGACTTTACTGATAAAGCAGACAAAGGACACTGCCAGAAGGGCAATCGGCATAATTCCTTTGAACAGCTTAAAGAAGTTCACGCTCCGCCCCATCTCACTTTCCCTCCTCATGGTCGTCTTTTCCCCCTGTGCCGACCAATTTTGTCAGAAAAGTGATGCTTCCTGGAGACACCCCAAGCACAATCTTCTCGCCCGCGACCTCTACCACCTCTATCCTCTCCTTAGGCGAAAGCGGGAGTGAGGAGAGGACCCTTATCCCCAGATCTCCTTTTGCTTCACCCCTTTGAAAAAGGAACCGCTTCATCAGATAAAGCACCAGTATCAGTAGGCCGATCACAATGCAGAGCATGGCCAGTGTCTTGATTCCCGTGCCTATTAGATCCAGCTCAGGCATGCTATTCGCCCCCAGCCGCCTTGTTATGGACGGCTATTATTTCCCCAGAGACTTGACCCTTTCCGTAGGGCTTATGATATCGGTCACCCTGATTCCATATTTCTCGTCAATAACCACCACCTCGCCACGGGCGATCAATTTATCGTTGATATAGATTTCAAGAGGATCTCCCACGGCCTTTGTCAGCTCTATGATGGATCCCTGCCCGAGCTGGAGAAGGTCGCTGACAAGCATCTTTACGCTTCCCAGTTCCACACTGACATCAAGAGGAATATCGAGAATAAAGCTCAGGTCGTATTCCTCCTCTTTGCCAGGCTTGTCCTCCTTATGTTCCTCTTCTTCTTTGCCTTTCAATTCATTTGCTTCGGCCATTGGTTTACTCCTTGCCCAGTCTTTCAGTTATTTTCAGGGCCTTCTTTGTTTTGAGAGACCCCGGATAACCCTTGAACTTGGGAACACCCTCGACACTTACCACAATGGGATCGCCTATCTTCTGATCCAAAGTAATCACATCGTTTACCTTCAAGCTCAACAGCTTCCTGCCATCTATCCTTGAACTGCCGAGGGTAAAGCTTATACTGACGGGGATACCCATTATCTTCTTTTCCAAATACCTCCTCCAACTCTCGTCGATACCCGCCTCCTCTTCATTCTTGAAGCCTCTGGCGAGCTTTTCCTTTATCGGTTCGAGGGTGGAAGAAGGCAGACATATGGTGATTAGCCCCGATGCACTCTCCAGCTCTATGAGGAACTTGGTGGCGATCACCGACTCGCCCGGGGGGACAATTGCCGCAAACTGGGGATCCATCTCCGAACGGGTCAGGGTCATCTTCAGGCCGTGAACATCTGCCCATCCCTGCTCCAGGTCGGTCAGTATTATCCGGACTACTTTATCAATGATTTTTGTTTCAATGGTGGTGAAACTCCTCCCTTCCACCTTTACGTGGCTGACCCCCCTGCCCCCAAAAAAGGTATCTACAAAAGCGAAAACCAGCGGTCCTTCCAGAACGAGGAGCGCGGACCCCCTCAAAGGCGCCATCTTGAAAATATTGATGCTTGTAGGAAGCGGCAGGGATCGACAAAACTCCTCGAACTTCACCGACTCCGTGGAAGATATGCTGACATCCACCATAGATCTTGTGGCTGAAGAAAGGCTGGTCCTCAGGAAACTGGCGAACCTTTCATTAATGATCCCCAGCGCCGGCATCTTGAGATGGAGAGGACTGCTTTGGCTGCCGAAATCAAAGACGTCTAACTCTTCCTCCTTCTCAGGGACGTCCGTTTCGGTCTTGATCTTCCCCTCACTTATGCCGCCTAACAGGGAATCGACTTCTTCCTGTGAAAGAATATTGCCCATCTTGATGCCTTATTGGACCACAAACTCCGAGAAATAGACTTTTCTGACCACGCCCTCGCCAAGGATATGGTTGGCCCTTGACAGGATTTCCTGTTTTAATTGAAGCTTTCCATCCATGGTGCTGATCTCTTTGAAACTCAAAGTGGAGAGCAGGAGCAGGATAGTGTCTCTCAGCTGGGGCTTATATTTCTCAACGCTCTGCTTGTCCCTTTCACTGCCGACATCAAACTCCATTGTGATTTTCAAATATCTCTTCCCCAGCCCGGATTTGTCCGCCAGATTGACAATAAAGGATTCCAAGGGGCAAAGGATGCTTACTCTCTCCTCCTTGGCCGCGGTCTCCTCCTTCTTCTTTCCACATGCCTGAAGGCTCCCCATGACAACAAGAAGGGAGATTACCATGAAAATGAACGGCAAGAGTGCCCAGCGCCTTGCCTTTACTTTCCCCCCCAGATGGTTGTGCCCACTGTCTCTCTCCGCCATGTCAACCCCCTTTTTCGTTTCTAAAAATAATTTCTACCCGCCTGTTGGAGGCCCTATGTTCGGGCGAGTCATTCGGCTTAAGGGGCCTCAAAGGCCCGTAACCCCCCACGGAAAACCGTTCCGGGGGCAATCCCTTTTCTTTGATGAAATACTGGAGCACTGCAAGGGCCCGGTAAGCCGAAAGCTCCCAGTTGGAATCATACAACCTACTCCGAAACGGAATGTTATCGGTATGGCCCATGATCAGAATTCCGTAGGGAAGACTCGCTATGGCCTCGGAAATGGAATTGAGCAGGGGGATTACCTCTTCTTTGATCCTCACTTCACCAGCATCGAACATCACATCTTCCTGGAAAGTTATGACAATCCCCCTCTCATCATCCGTGATATTGATGAGCTTATTTATGTCCTGGAGCACTTCTTCAACCTTTTCCTCCGACCTGGTGGAAGGGATGAGAAGGCTCCTGATTAGGTTCTGATCGATCACCAGGATGTTGTCGCTGTCCCTGTAAGAGGTAATAAAGCTTGCCAAGTCCGTAATCCCCCTGGATCCGGAAAACTCCAGAACGCCTGTTGACCCTTTGAAGTGGGATATGAGGCCCTTTACCTTTTTGGCATCCATAGAGGACATGGTGAGCAGCAGGACAAAGAATGTGAGCAGTAGCATGACAAGGTCCGCAAAAGTGACCATCCAGGCATTGGGATTGGGACCCTGATCTTCAAATTTGATCTTTCCTTCTGCCATTCTCAGAACACCTTGAAATCAAACTTCTTATAGGTAAAGATCCCCCACGACTTCTTTTTGTAAATCCTTTTGAAGTAGGCCGGGGCTCTGAAATTGAGGACGATCTCCACCCTCCTGTTCCGTGCTCTTGAACGGGGCGTGTCATTGGGCGCAATCGGTTCATAGCTGCTGCGCCCGTAGGCGATCAGCCTTTCGGGGGGGACCTTTCCTTTTTCCACAAAATACCTTAGGACCCGGATGGACATAAGGGCTGATAACTGCCAGTTGGATCTGTACCCCTTTTCTTCAGCCGGTCTGTTGTCGGTATGCCCGATGATCTCAACCGGGTAATCCCCCTTCCGAATGAACTGGCACAGTCTATCCAGGATTGGGTATGAATCCGGTCTGAGTCTTGCTCCTTTATCGTCAAAGAGGGCCTCCTGCTCGATGGTTATGACGCTCTGGCCGTTTCTTCTCGACTCGACCCTGATATTGTCCATCATCTTCTTATCCATCATGGAGAGCAGATCATTGATTGTGAGATCCTGTGATGTCATGGGCGCGGAAGGGGGCATGATGGACTCTCCCGTCTTCATGGGAGACAGCCCCCCCGACAGACTGCCAAAGGCCCCCAGGAGAGAGCCAATAGCCACCCGGCTCCTGTTGTCATCTATGACCGCTATGGAGTTGAGCAAAATGAAAAAGGTCAGGAGGATCAAGAAGAGGGAAACGGTCATCACTGCCCCCACATCAGCCCCTGGGCCTTCATCTATATCTCTCTTTTTCTTTCCCATTGCCTATGAAGACTCCCTCTGATTGGGCGGCAGAAAGGCCTGGAGTTTCTGTTCGAGGATCCTCGGGTTGTCTCCATTGGAAAGGGAGATGATCCCCTGTATGGTCATTTCTTTGGTCAGCGCCTCTTCCTTGCTCCTCGTCTTGAGCTTCCCTGCAATGGGCATGCATATGATATTGGCAATAATGGCGCCGTAAAATGTTGTCAGCAGGGCAACGGCCATGGCCGGTCCGATGGTGCTCGGGTCTTCCATGCTCTGCAGCATCTGCACCAGACCGATGAGCGTCCCTATCATGCCAAGGGCCGGGGCAAATGTGCCCATTGTGGTGAAGATCTCCGCTCCGAGCTGATGACGGCTTCTGATGAAATCTAGCTCCGTGTCCAAAATCTCCCGGATCTCCTGGGGCTCCAGGCCGTCGATGGAAAGCTGGATCCCTTTCCGGAGGAACTCGTCATTAACGCCCTTGATCTCGCTTTCCAGGGCAAGAATCCCTTCCTTGCGCGATTTCTGAGCAAACTCGGTAAACCTTTTGATGAGTTCATTGGTGGAAATGTTTTTCGTGAAAAGCGCGTTTTTTACCACGCTGAATACGCCAAACACCTCCTTGAGGGGATAATTGATCATTGTGGTGCCCAAGGTACCGCCCGCAACGATCATCAAGGATGGAATATTTATGAAAATATTGAGACCACCACCCATAAAAATGGCAACGAGCACAAGGCCGAATGCCGATATCACCCCCAGGACAGTAGCAATATCCATGGTGCCTCCTCAAAATCTCTATTGTTCGCCCCTCTCCCGTTGTTGGTTGAATGCGCTCACCCGGGCATAGATGCAATCCCGGCAAGCAAAAAAGGGGGATTGTTTCTTTCATACATGACAATAAGGAAATGCAGGCTTACTGCCTACAAATACAAAGCAACCTTTGTGCCATTCGTCCTCCGGGAAAAATATATTTTTAGAGAAAGGAAGTGTCGTAATTACGGTGAGATAGAGATGAGAAGGCCCTCTGTGTTCAACCCTGGCCCAAGGGGTATGTCAAGGATTGGGCAGATGTCAAGATCTTGACATCTGCCCCACTGCCTTTATCGTTTGAGATTGATCAGTTCCGCCAGCATTTGGTCCGTCACGGTTATTATCTTGGAATTTGCCTGGAAGCCCCGTTGCGTGGTGATCATCTTTACAAATTCATTGGCAATATCCACGTTGGACTGCTCAAGGGCATTGGGAGCAATGCTGCCCAGTCCGCTGGTTCCTGGCTTGTTGGTAATGGCGGAGCCGCTTTCCCTTGTCTCCCTGAACAGGTTCCCTCCCTCCTTCATCAGCCCCTGCACATTCTGAAACTTTGCGAGGGCCACGCGGTAAAGGGGGATGAGCTGTCCATTGGAGTAACTCCCTGTAATCACGCCGTCCACATCCACGCTGACACTCTTGAGATCGCCGGCTCCGTAACCGTTTGAGGACTGAAAAGTGGTGGTGGAGGCCCTGGCGAACTGGGTGGAGGAAAGAGAGCTGTTCGCCCACCTCGACCCGTCGTACCTGCTTCCAAAATCCAGCTCAATGGTCATGGAATTCCCCGCCAGGAAGGTGGGAGTGAAGGTGAAATACCCGTTTGAAAGGTCCGTTGCTTCTGATTGAGCAACCGAAGCCCCTGTTGCAGGGTTGATCTGCCACAGATCAATATCGCTTATCACCCCCGAGCCGCTGTTGAAATGGATAAGGCCCCGCGCCAACAACCCGGCCCAGGTATTTCCGGCAGCACCGGTCCTCTGGTCTTCCCCTGGATTGCAGGTAACAATAAACTCATATGCCGAAGCAGTAGCGGCCTTATCAAAATAGATGGTCACATCGTGAGTACTTCCAAGAGAATCGTAGACCTTCAGGGTAGTCTGATATTCATAGGCATCTTCTGACAGGGGCGTACTCTTTGTCCCGTCCCAAGCATTGGCTAAGGCATCATCAGACCCCGAAGAGTTATCATCCCCTTCCGAATTAAGATTGACTATGGCCTGTATGTGGGAAGTCTCCTCTGGCGGAGAGGTGAAGGAGCTCAGGACGATATCGGTTACAGAACCCATATCATCCCCGTTCTCATCCAACTCCCAGCCTTGTACAACATATCCTTCGGGGTTGATGAGAGCCCCGTCCTTGTCGAAACGAAAATTCCCGGCCCTGGTATAAAACACATTGCTGCTCCCCTGTTCCCTGAGCACAAAAAAGCCGTCCCCGCCAATGGCAAGATCCGTGTTGTTGCCCGTGGATTCGAATGAACCCTGCTCAAAGTTGGCATATATGTCCCCTAAGGCGGTTCCTCTGCCCACCTGAGCCGTCCCTGACAGGGTGGAAATAGATTGGCTCAACAGATCCTGGAAGGAAAAAGTGCTTCCCTTGAATGCCACCGTGTTTACATTGGCAATGTTGTCGCCAATGATCTGCATCGCGTTTCCCAGTGTACTCAAACCACTGATTCCGGAAAAAAGTGCACTTGACAATGCCATTTTCCTAACCTCCCATCTTTAAAGATATTTGGAATATTTTACCTTTATTCATCCTGTCCCTCTTGGGCAGGCTCAGAGCCAGTTGAACCAGGGATCCTAATGTCCAAGACCTGAGACAGGGCTATGGGGACATCCCCCACATAGAGAAGAGGGGAATCCCCTTCCATATTTACGCTGGTAACCCTGCCCGATATCTGGGTTTCGGCATCGAGCATCCTTCCATCGCCGGTGACGATGCTGATTTCAAATGTGTAAATGCCAGGATCGCTCCAATCTCCTGACTCATTGCGACCATCCCATTGAAACGTGTGGGTCCCGGCTTGCAGGCTGCCCAATAGAAGCCTTCTCACCGGATTGCCGTTTGAATCTCTGATGGTAACGGTGCACTGCCCCCCCTCTCTTGAAATGAACCGGCCCTTCTGGATCCCCCCTTCTTCGAGCGAAAATGTGTCACCTTCTGCAATGACCTCCTTGCCTAAAAAGCCCAGGGCTTGAAGTCTGGCATTCTGGTCCTGATTCACCCGCATGACTTCCAGGTTTTCATTGACATTGAAGAGTTGCTCCAGACTGCTGAATTGGGCCAGTTGGGCTGCAAACTCGTCACTCTCCAGAGGGTTCAGGGGGTCCTGATTCTTGAGCTGTGTGATAAGCAGGGTCATGAAATCGTCTCTCCCTAATTTCTTCCCCTGCGTTGAGTAATCCCCAAGGGTCTCCCCGAAAGATGCCGAAGCCCCATTATTCGTGGCAAGTGAATCAAATAACATCTTTCTTTCCTTTCCTGGCCATCATGCCATTAAATCCAGTAGGTGCTGAGTGATAATACTCCTCCGGGCCAGTGTTTCCTGAATCTCTTCCCCCTCTGCTTTTTCCAAGAAAAAGGGGGCTCTTGCGCCCTGGCGCCATCCGCTTCCATCCCTTGCACCGTCTTCCGCATTTCCCAGCAGCTGCCCGAAACTCTGGTTGATCTGCACTTCCACTCGCTCCAGTTTCAGTCCCTGATTCATCAGCGTTTCTCTGAGCTCATGGACGTGGGCAAGAAGGAGATCCTTAACGGTACCATTCTCCGCAATCATTCCCAGCTTCATGTTATTGTCTTTGACATCCATCTCCACCTTGATCACTCCAAGCTCAGGGGGCTTCACACGTAATTTGAGAGTTCGCTGCCCCTTAAGAAACGCCCTGACTATCTGTTTGTTCAACTGATCCATCAAATATCCAGGGAGATCGCCCGAGGCCGTGGGATGACCCTGCCCCGAGGATCCCGCAGCATGCCCTATTTCCGAGAAAGAGTCTCTGGCAATGTGGCAGGAAGCATAAGATGGGGTACCTTCCCTCCCTGAACCCCCATCCCTTCCTTCCGAATGTCCTTCTGAAACCCTGCCTCCCTCAGGCATGGGGATACGTCTTGCCCCATGGGACACTTCTGCCCCGGCCTCGTTCCTCCCGATACCGGGGCGCCCTTTCGCCTTTCCCGCCCCGGCTTCTTTTGAAAGCCCTCGCGATACCCGCGTTTTGGGCAACGATGCGGATAAGGCAGAAGAAGGGTGGCGGCCATGGGCACCCGATACCTTCTGAACGATTTCACTGATAAGCGCTTTTACTCCATCGGGTAATGGCGCCATTCTCCTTTTTTCTTCTGTCATCCCCTCTAATGCCGCTACCAAATCTTCAATGGAGATCCTGGCATGGGGTGATTTCACTAAAACCGGGATGCCCATTTTCTCAAGGTCCTGGGCAACCCTTTGGGCTGACTCGCCCTCTGCCACAAACGACCTGCCCTCATCCTTTCTCAAAACCAGGATCTCCCTCAACTCCGTGATTAACCTATGGGGATCCAGGCTACCTCCAGCGTATCTCGATCCATTGATGACACGATCCGACTCCTCTGGTGACAGTCCAAGGGCCCTGAGGACCGACTCCAGATGGGGGATTAGAGAGGATCGCAGCCCCTCTGCGTCGGCTTTTTTGTGTCTGCCTCCGGACAGCTCCCCTATCTTCTCAAAAAACCGTGAGAGAGAGATCCCGGTGCCCTCCCAGCTCCCGGTTATATCAGTGAGTATCCTCTGGGCATCCACCTGGGAAAAACCGCAGGCCAGCAGAAATTGCCTCAGCAGCGGTAGATCCTCTTTCCCAAGGTACATCCCACCGAGGGGTTTGCCCTCTGAGATAAGGGCCCTCTTGAGGGCATCCAGGTAACGGGGCAAACTCTCTTTTGAACCAAGTCCATGCCAGGAAGAGTCCGCCCCGTTATCCTTCCTTTTCCCCCTGGGGGGGAGGCGTACCTGAAGCTCGGAGAAAAAATCCCTCCCCATCTCATCAGGCTGAGCCACACGGTCCATAGTATTTTTTAAATACCCAAGGGGTATTGAGACCAAATCAAGGATCAACGGATTCATTCTGCTCTTTCCTTCTCTTACACGCTTTTACACGGGCATTTGCCCCTTATGTAGCAATGGGCGTACCAAAGGGGTCTCAGAAAATATTTCCCAATTAATTCATATTGTTATCGGTATCAAGAAAATATATCCAGACAGGAAACAGGAGGGATTGGTAATATTTTACCTCTCCCCCCGGCACAGGAGGAAAAATTTTCCACATGTTTCAGAATAGGGCCTGGGCACCCGCCAATATGGGAAGAGAGAAGATGTTCGAGCTGAAAAGCCCTTGATCCCTTATGCTGGGACGTGATAAAATTTTAGATTAATCAGAGGAACCGCAGATTCTGGAAGGGGTCATTTTGACATTTAATAATAGG
>JAOZOW010000080.1 GCA_029933075.1 Deltaproteobacteria bacterium
GGCAAAAGAGAGGCTGGACAATCTGACAAAGCCGAGGGGGAGCCTGGGCCGTCTTGAAGAGATGGCGGCCCGTGTTGTGGCCATCAGGGAGGAAGAATGCCCCTCAGTTGAAAAAAAAGAGGTGTTCGTCTTTGTAGGGGATCATGGCGTGGTCTCGGAGGGTGTCAGTGCCTATCCGCAGGAGGTGACCGCCCTGATGGTGAGAAATTTCCTCGCCGGCGGAGCAGGAATCAATGTGCTCGCACGTTGTGCAGGCGCCGGGGTGTCCGTCATTGATATCGGGATGAAAGAGGGACTTCAAGATGCAGAGGGCCTGCTCCAGAGAAATGTGAGACGCGGGACCGCGAATATGGCGAAAGGGCCTGCAATGACACGGGATGAGGCGGAGCAGGCTATCAGCGTGGGTATTGAAATGGCCTGTGAAGCACATGATAGTGGGACCACTATGATCGCCACGGGGGACATGGGCATTGGTAACACCACTCCCTCATCGGCCCTCTTTTCAGCGCTTTTACCCGCCCGGCCCGCCCACGTGACCGGGAGGGGAACAGGACTGGATGATGAAGGGGTCAGGCAGAAGGTGGGGGTCATAGAAAAGGCCCTTGAGACCAACCGGCCAGCCGCAGATGACCCCATTGGGGCCCTTGCGGCGGTTGGGGGACTTGAGATCGCGGGTATCTGCGGCCTCTGCCTGGGAGGTGCGGCCCGGCGACTGGTGGTGGTGGTGGATGGCTTCATTTCAAGTGCGGGCGCCCTTGTGGCCGTGCGCCTTAATCCTGCCGTAAGAGACTATCTCTTCTTCTCCCATCAATCCTCTGAAAAAGGGCACAGGCTCTTCTTTGAAAAAGAGGGGATCCGCCCCATCTTTGACCTGGACCTTCGCCTCGGGGAAGGGACGGGGGCGGCGATCGCCATGCAGCTCATCGAGGATTCCGTAAGAGTCTACAATGAAATGGCCACGTTTGACCAGGTGGGGATAGAACCCGGAGCATGACCTGATGAACATGCAGGGCCTCAGAACAGCCTTGAAAACCCTCACCCTCCTGCAGGTGCCCGGGAAAGAGAGTGAAGAGCTGTCCGAAGCCCTGCCTTGGTTTCCTGTGGTGGGCCTTTTTCTGGGGTTGCTCCTCTATGTCGTGAGTATGATATGGGGGATTTGGTCCCCCTTGCACTGGCCTGCCGGGATTGCGCTCCTCTTGGTTGTGGTCGAGGTGTGGCTCACAGGAGGATTGCACCTGGACGGGCTGGCGGACTGGGCCGATTCCTTCGGGGCATATGGCGAGAAGGAAAAGATGCTTGCCATTATGAAAGATACCCGCATTGGGGCCTTCGGGGTCCTGGCATTGGTTCTAGCCCTGATGGCCAAATGGATCGGTTTCGAGAGGCTCCTTTCCTCTGGTTCTACCATCTGGGTTGTGGCCATATTTACCCTGTCGAGGTCCATGATGGTGGATCTCATCACAACCCGGTCCTATGCACGATCTGGCGGTGGGACAGCCAGGGCGTTTGTGGAGGGCGCGTCTTCAAGACACCGATGCGTGTCCCACCTGCTTTCCCTGACGGTCTGTCTCGTGTTCGGGCCCCTGGGGTTTGCGCTGTTCGGCCTGGCATGGCTCATGACCCGCCTGTTCGGTATGTACTGTCAGAGGTGGTTCGGGGGGATTACGGGCGATCTGCTTGGGGCTGAAAACGAGATAGTTGGAACCTCCCTTCTGATTGTGTGCGCCTTTGCAGGGGAGAGCCTTGTCCGATACACAGGCTGGAGATGGATATTGTGATGAAAGGAGATTCCCATTACCAGCATGGCGGGATGCCCATAGTGGACCTGGAAAGGCTGGGTTTGAAAGAGAGACCCGTACTTGATTTCAGCGTCAATCTCAATCATCTGGGGCCTCCGGAAATTGTAAGAGAGAACTGGCCGGGATTTTTGGAGGTCCTTGAAAGATACCCAAGTGTTGAGGGGGAGGGCATTGCCAGCTATTACTCAGACAGGTTCAACATTCCCCGTGATAATGTCCTGGCCGGGAACGGCTCCACGGAGCTGATCTACCTGTTGCCGAGGGTATTTCGGTTTAAAAAAGTTATGGTCATGTCCCCCTCGTACCATGACTACGAGCGGGCCTGCCTTCTGTCCGGCGCAGAGGTCCGGAGGCATTCCCTTTCCCCCGAGGAAGACTTCTCTTTTCCTGCGATGAGCCGGTTGATGGCGCTCCTCCGCGATGTGGACGCGGTCTGGATAGGGCGGCCCAACAATCCAACCGGAACACTTTTTCCTAAAGATCTCCTCCTGGAGCTTGCTTCCAGGCTTCCTGACAGGTATTTCATTGTTGATGAGGCGTTTATCCAGTTCGTGGACAGGTGGGAAGAGGAGAGCCTTCTCACCGGGACCCCGACAGCCAATATCCTCGTGATCCACTCCCTTACAAAGTTCTATGCCCTTGCAGGGATCCGGTTGGGCGGCCTGGTGGGGAGTACAGAAAGTATTGCCCGTCTCAAAAAGGCAAAGGAGCCATGGACCGTCAACGCCATTGCAGACAGGGTAGCTGGTCTGCTCACGCAATGCAGGGACTACGACCAGAGGACGCGCACGGAGGTGAGCAGGGAACGGGAGAGGGTCTTTGACCGCCTGAAGAGACTGGATGGCATGATACCGTTTCCTCCACGGGCCAACTTCATCCTCTGTCAATGGCTGAAGAGCGGAGACCTGGATGATCTGTTACGTCACCTGCTCTCAGAGGGCCTCTACGTCCGAGACTGCCGGAACTTTCCGGGCCTTGAGAAGAACTTTTTTCGTATCGGTCTCCGCTCAGGAAAGGAGAACGACCGCCTTCTCTCAGTGCTTTCAGCTCTTTAGGTCCGCTGCGGTTCGCCCTCCCAATGTTGTCTTTGCTCTGGAAAGAACAATGGCTCACGTAACACTTTAGGTGCTTGAAGGAGGAGTGGGAGGAAGGGCGTTCTTGGGGAGTCTTTCTTTTCAAGAGGCCAAAGTATTACGAGCTCACGAATTGTCATGGTTGATCATGGGCGCAGCTGCAACCACAATCCTTTTCGGATTTCTTCTTGACCTGCTGTTGGGTGATCCGCAATACCCTCTTCATCCGATCCGAATCATGGGCAGACTCATCTGCTCTTCCAAGAGATCCTTGAGACGTTATGGTCTCGGTGGGAAGATGGGCGGTGTGGTCCTGGTGCTGTGGGTCCAGGGGTTCTTTTTGACAGCCTACCTCACAGGAAATATTGTTTTACAGCATCTCTGGGGACCACTGGGCGTCGGTTTTGACCTGTTCGTATGCTACTCATGCCTTGCGCTGAAAGATCTCATCAATCATATCCGGCCGGTTGTGCGGGCGCTTGAGGCCGAAGACATGCGCCGGGCAAGGGAGGCCATTTCCAGGGTCGTTGGACGGGACGTGAGTCAGCTGGACAGGGAGGGCCTGAGCAGAGCCGCAGTGGAGACCCTGGCCGAGAATTTCGTGGACGGATTCCTCTCCCCTGTTTTCTGGTATGTGACAGGCGGGATCCTGGCATCCCTTTTCGGGCTCCCGCCTGTGAAGTGGGCCCTCTGCTTTATGCTCGGATTCAAGGTCCAGAGCACACTGGATTCCATGGTGGGCTACAAGAACAAGGAATATGCGGATTTCGGCTGGGCCCCAGCAAGAGGGGATGACCTGATGAATTTTATCCCGGCACGCCTTTCGCTCCTGATTCTCTGGGCGGGGGCACGGTTCTGCGGCCTTGACCCTTCATGGGGCCTCCGGACAGCCCTCAGGGACAGATTGAAGCACGACTCTCCGAACTCTGCCCACGCGGAGAGCTTTGTGGCGGGGGCGCTCCACGTGCGGCTCGGGGGCCCGTACCGTGATGCCGAAGGGGAGAGGAACAAGCCATGGTTGGGAGCGGGGAACCCTGACCCCGGGCCGGTCCATGTGCGCAGGACGGTCTTTCTTCTCAAGTGGGCGGGGTGGATTACCGTGGCCATGGGCACATGCATCTTGATCGTTATTCGCTAAGGGCGAGAATGGACTTAGTCAGCGGGGGGTTTTTGCGCATCAAAAAACGTCCCTCACCCCTTAATATTCAAGACGAATTTTTTCGGCTCATCCGGCAAATGCCTGGGGCAGACTCATGAATGGCACCGGCTTGCTCGTTTGAAAAAGAGGGGCCTAACTCAGGGTGAGAGAAATGTGCCTCGCCCCAGCCTGTTTTCAGATACCCAAACTGCAGCAACGATCAGGCAAAACTAAACAGAGGATATACCGCCCTGGCGATGACTCTTTCAATGCATCAGCCGATATTCTCTCCGGCATTTGCCGGATCAACCATTTTTTCAGTGAGTTAAACTGTTACTCAACGGTCGAGGGAGGGTTCTGTTCCAGTAGGGGAGGACAATGTTCAGGAAGGAATTCAAACGGGGATGTATGCTGGTGATCGGGGGTGCCAGAAGCGGCAAGAGCCGTTTCGCCCTTGATGTGTGCAATGGGCTGGGGAAAGAGCGTATTTTCTTGGCAACAGGGCAGGCCCTTGATCGAGAGATGGCAGAACGTATCCGCCGCCACAGGGAAGAGCGAGGCGATGAGTGGATGACGGTGGAAGAGCCCATCAAATTAGCAGAGAGTATTCGTGACCTGGATGCTGAAGGCAGGGTGATCTTGATTGACTGTTTGACGCTCTGGTTGAATAACCTGTTTCTGGAATACCACGAGGACCAGGAAGCGATTGTGCGGGCCTTATCAGACCTCGAACGCCAGTTGAGGACAGCGCAGGGTGCTGTGGTGGTGGTCAGCAACGAGGTGGGGATGGGTATTGTGCCGGACAACGCGCTGTCCCGCAGGTTCCGTGATACCGCCGGGTCGGCAAATCAGCGAATTGCCGGTATTGCCAGGAAGGTAGTTGCAATCATAGCTGGCACGCCCCTGGTGCTGAAAGACGAGTGAGAGGTATCCCACTGTGCCGTTTTTGGCTCATCCGTGTCATTTCTGTTGGCCAGGTGAATCATGAATTGGTCCAAGCTCTGACACCCCTTGTTTCTTGACTTTGCGCCAGGGCCTCTGTTGGCCGAATTGCTCGTCGCACCACCGTGCGCCCTCATTGAGCCTCCCTTCAAGGAGAGTGCGGAACTGCTCCAGCCCCTCTCTCTTGGTTGAGGCGGGAATCCATATGGGCTCCGCAAAGTATACGGCCACCCGGGCAAAGGGCTTCGGTATCAGATACCTGTCCCAGGTATTGAGGCACCAGCATCGGTCCGCTCCCCAGAGCACCGGAATCAGAGGCGCATCCGCGGAGCGGGCCATTATGATGGCCCCCATTTTGGCAATGCGGGGAGGGCCCAGGGGGCCGTCCGCAAACACTCCTGCAAGCTCCCCCCTCTTTATCCTCTCGATCATTTCCCTGAGCGCCCCTATGCCTCCCCGGGTGGATGATCCCCGCACGCTCCTGAAGCCCAACCTTGCGGCGATTCGGGCGCCATACTCCCCATCCCGGCTCTGGCTGATCAGGATCGTGATATGGCGGCTGCCGAAATAGCGGGCATGATAGGCCATTCTCTGGTGCCATGTGGCATAGACGGCCCTGCCGCCTGATCGTATGAGTGCCTCTTTTTCCCTTTCCTGCCCTTCCACCTTTGTTATCCGGCAGGTTTGCATGAGTAGCTTGACCAGCAGGGCCACCAGGGGCGGGATCACCCTCAGGAGCAGGGCATCATACCATCTAAAGATGGATTTTTTAGGTTTCATAACCATATTACGCCTGTGGGCGGAGTTTTCCGCCATGAAGCACGGCAGCCATGCATTCCACGGCGCGGCATATTTCGCGGAAAACCGGCATGCCGAGTTCATGGGCCTGCATTTGAAATTCCCTCGTCTCTTCCCGTTTCCCTATGAGCCAGCAAAACAGGGGTTTTCGGGCATCCCGCGCGGTTTCCACAATAGTTGAAATATCCACATGCCTTGTCACTCCCCCTACAAATACATGCAGGAACAGTGCGTGCACGCCGGGATCGGCACACACAGCCCGTACCGCCTCCCTGTATGCCCTCTCGGAGCCGGATTTTTCTATTGCTGGCCAGAGGTCAATCGGGTTGCTAACGGGCATCCATGAGGGAAAGATCTCCCTTAACCTCTCTATCGTGTCTCCGGAAAGATCGGCCAGCTCAAGCCCCTCCTGGTCCATTAGATCGGTTGAGACTATCCCGGCAGCCCCGCTGAAAGTCAGAACCGCAATCCGGCTCTTTCCCTGCCCGGGGACGCGGGGGTACATGGCAAGGGTGCGGGCCAGGTCCATCATCTGGCCGAAATCAGCCGCCTCAACCACCCCTGCCTGGGCCAGGGCGCCGCTTACCACCTCCCGGTCTCCTGCGAGGCTGGCAGTGTGGCTCATGGCGGCCTGGGCCCCTTTTAGACTCCTTCCACCTTTGAGGGCCACGATCGGCTTGCCGGAACGAGTGCAGATATCGAGAAACCTTCGTCCTTCAGGGATCGATTCGAGGTAGAGGGCTATGGCACCGGTATGCGGGTCTTCAATGAGATATTCCAGAATATCGCACTCGTCCACATCCGCCTTGTTCCCTATGGAGCAGGCCTTGCTGATCCCCATTTTGCCGTGAGTCATCAGATCTATGAGGAACCCGGCAGAGAGCATGCCGCTTTGAACCACCAGGGAAACACTGCCCCCCGTGAGCCCCTCATCCCAGATGGCGGGTGAAACAAAGGAGAAGACTTTGCCATGAATCGCATCAACAAGCCCCATGCAATTGGGTCCCCAGATGCGGATTCCCGTCAGGCGCGCGATCTCGGTCAGTTCATCCTGAAGGGCCTTGCCCTTTTCTCCTACCTCTGCAAATCCCGCGGATTGTATCATTGCACCCGGTATGCCGCGCTGGGCACACTCTCTAATTATTCGGGGGACCATGGGGGCCGGGACAAAGACGATGGCCAGGTCCACCGGGTCTGGCACCTCCGTGACCGAGGCATAACACTTGAACCCATCTATGTCGGAATAGCGGGGGTTGACGGGATAAATCTCTCCCTTGAAACTGGCGCTGAGGTTTTTCAGGATGGAGAATCCCACCTTGTTGGTATTGGCAGTTGCCCCCACCAGGGCAATGCCCCTGGGGTTGAAAAAGAAATCCATTTTGCGTCTTTTAGGTTCCCGTTACTCTCCCTTGAACAGAGGCTTGCGTTTTTCAAGGAAGGCCTTGAATCCCTCCTCGCGATCTTTTGTCTCCCGCACGGCCGCGCTGCCCTCTGCCTCCACCTCAAGGCCCCTTTCAAGGCCCTGGTAGTCTCCGGCCGACATCGCTTTCAGCACCCAGCCCACGGCAATGGGAGGCCTCTGGGCTAACCTCCCGGCAAATTCGAGGGTGTCGTCCATGAGCTTTCCAGGGGGCGCCACCCGGTTGACGAGGCCGACCTCGAGCGCCTCCCGGGCGGTCATTGTCTTGCTGAAAAGAATCATCTCCAGCGCTTTTGCCCGGCCCACAAGACGCGGTAGTCGCTGGGTTCCGCCCCACCCGGGGATGATCCCGAGGTTGAGTTCCGTAAGGCCCAACATGAATTCAGGGTCATCTGCCATGATCCTGAAATGGCAGCACATGGCAAGCTCCAGTCCTCCTCCCATGGCATGGCCGTTTATGGCCGCAATCACCGGTTTGGCAAACCGGTCGATCCTCGTCCAGAGCTCTTTGCCCTTGGCGCCGATCCGCTCTGCATTCCCCGCATCGCTGACGTCAAAGCCCGCTGAAAAGAATCTCTCGCCGGCCCCTGTGAGGATCACAACCCTTACCTCCTTGTCGCCTTCCACCAGGTCGATGACCTTCTCGAATTCCTCCGTGGTGGCAAGATCCCAGGCATTGGCCGGAGGGTGATCAATGGTGATGATGGCTATATGATTCTTTTTCTCCAGAATGATGTTTTTGGTTTCCATTTCTCAATCCCATGTCAAAAAATTCATTTACTTTTTCCTTTCGAGGACCGCAGCGATCCCAAGCCCTCCTCCCCCGCAAATGCACTCCAGGGCAAACCGTGAGCCTCTCCTGCGCATTTCATGAAGCAGGGTCACGAGCACCCGGGTCCCCGTGCATGCGATGGGATGCCCCAAAGAGATGCCCGAGCCGTTGACATTGATCTTCCCGTAATCCTCGGGTCCGATCCCCATGGCCTTCAGGTCTGCAAGCACCTGGGCAGCAAAGGCCTCCTGGATCTCTATAAGGTCCATCTGATTGAGGCCCAGTCCTGCTTTGTCGAGGGCACTATCCACTGCCTTGGGCACAGTGCGGTAGGTTCGGGTAGGATCATCTGCCACCACCGAGCATGAGATCAATCTGGCAAAAGGCTCGATACCCAGCTCCGAAGCCTTCCTTGCAGAGGTGACGATCACCGCTGCTGCGCCGTCGTTCTCAGATGACGAGTTTCCCGCCGTACATACCCCTCCCAGGACGGGTCTGAGCCGGGAGAGCTTTTCCAGGCTCGTATCTTCCCTGGGGCCCTCGTCCAGTTCGACCATCAGCGTCTCCCCCTTTTGTTGGGGAACGGGCACAGCGACGATCTCCTCAGTGAATTTTCCGGTCTTGATGGCAGCGCACGCCTTCTGGTGGCTCGAAAGAGCCCACTTGTCGCACTCCTCCCGCGTGATACCTTCTTCCCTTGCAGCCGTTTCCGCCCAGGACATCATGGAAGGAAGAACGCCGTAGCGTTCCGTAGGCTGGGACATGACGCGGGCCCTCTGTATGCGGTCATAGAAAGGGATCCCCCAGATGGAGAGGTCTCCGTGGCCTTTGGGCATGCCCTTCCTCCCCCCTACGCCCCATTTGATACTGCCGGGGAGGTAGAACTCGGCGTTGCTCATGCTTTCAACGCCTCCTGCCGCCACGATTTGGGCCTGCCCGGTCTGTATGAGGCATGAGGCAATCCTGACCACATCAAGCCCCGTGCAACAACGGCTGTCAACGGTTATGCCCGGTATGGACTCAGGCCATCCGGCCTTGAGCAGGGCCATGCGGGCGATATTCACATATTCCCCGCTCTGGTAGGCCTGCCCCATGACGACCTCGTCAACCATGTCAGGTGTCATGTTTGCCCGGCGCACGGCCTCGTTTAGCACCAGGGATGCCAGGTCATAGGCCTCCACACCCCTTAGCCCGCCCATGTACCGTCCCACAGGCGTCCTGACGGCGGAAACGATTACAACATCGTCCATCTGTTTTCTCCTCTAAAATCCAGCCCCCGTCACCTATGAGCGCGGAGCCGACTTCACCGGTCCCACGGCCACGAGATATAGGAGCCTGGAGACCCTGTTGAGATTCAAGAGCTCCGCAGCTTCAGGGTCATAAAAAGCCCCGATCCCGCAGCATCCCAGGCCCATGGCCGTGGCCGCAAGATATATCCTTTCCCCCATCCGTCCCGCCTCCAGCAGGGCGTAGCGGTATCCTCTCGGTCCCCAGCAGTCCTCGATCTTTTCAAGGTTTGCCATGAAAAGCAAATGAACCGCCGCATTGCCAAGCCAGGCCTGGTCCAGGCAGACCCGGGCCATTGGGCCGGTTTGGTCTCCCGGTGCCACCAGCGCCATGGATGGGGCGGCCATGTCCAGGAGGTAAAAACCGGGCTCCATGTCTCCTGTATTGCCCACAACGAGCCCCACACCCACGGCCTCGTGACGCGCGGGAGTCCGCAGGGCCCTCTCCGGAAGATCGGTGCAGAGGGCCTCGGCCAGGGCCGTGAGAGAATCCCGGGGCAGGGGATCCGGGACGAAGTTGCGCCTTGAACGACGGCGGAACACGCTTCTTGCCAGGGGCATGGCCTCGAGCCAGAGACCCGGTGCCTTTATCCTGTCCCAGTTTACCGGTGTAGGGCCCAGCTCCCGGCTCATGCTGAAGCCGGCTTCCTTCTGGTGGGAAACCTTTTCTCCCTTCCGGTGAATCTCCATGACGGTGGCATAGCCCTTTTCAGCAAGGGCTGTCCTGCTTGCAGCTTTTACGGCAGAGGGAAGCTCCTCAGGCCGGACAAACCGGTCTCCATTAAGCCTCTCTTGGCCGGGGACATGGCATACTGCCAGGCACACCTCCTTTTCCTCGTCAAGCCCGAGGAGGTGATTTACCTCTCGGTCATCGAAGTCATAGGTCAGCACGTGCGGAAGGTCAAGTGCCCTCAGGGCAAGAATCAGGTTTTCGGCAACGTGCCCGGTATCGAGCAGGTCGTAGCGGTATGAGCGGTCGCGGTATTTCCAGGCGCTTCGAAAAAAGATGGCGGTGAGGAAAAAGGAGAGGGCAGGGGCCCTGATTCCGGATGCCGGGGCGGCATCCATGATGGCCCTCCACGGCGCTCCCTTGCGAAGCCGGTTGAGGCCGTGGTGTGCTATGGAGAAATGATACACCCCATCGTCAAGGCCTCCGATGCCACATGCGGCCACATAGAGCTCGGTGGGATATAGGGCGCCTGCAGATGCAGCGGAGCGGTAGTAGAAGTCTCCCCCTCCGTGGCGTGCCCTGGCGGTGAAGGTGTAGGTGAGGAGCATGATCCTTGAAAGATCCTCCGCCGTGAGCGATCGGGGAGCGGCCTCGCTCCCTTTCCACCTGATCACTGATGGAAGATCCTGTTCCGGCAGGTCAACCTCCTTTGAGAGCGGGATCGGCTCTATTCCGGGATAGCCCTTGAACACGGACGGCTGGTTGCCCCAGTCAAGGTAATGCCCTCCCATCTTGTGGCGGGTATAACTCGTGGCGTCGTGATATTTGATGATATGTCCTGTCATGGCGGTCACGGAGCGCATTATAACCCGGGAGCATCCTGGGACCAACCACTTTATGATCAGGCCCCACCCCCCGGCTCCCGGGGCCAAACACTTGATCGAGGCCTTTACATCCTGCTGACTCTTGCCCCAGCCTTGCCCGGACCTGTCTGTGATGATCCCGAGGATAACAAGTCTCTATCCTGAGCCCTTCACACCCTCTATGTGAAGGTGTTCGCTCTTGCCCATTGTCCCAAAACCTATTGACATTACTATATTTTTCGTTCATAATAATAAACACTGATCGTGCTTGATAGGATACTATACCGAATGTGTATATGCTCACGTTAAGCGCGACCGCAAGCGGTCGCGCTTAACGGGCGCGAGCTGAGTTACACTCCAGCGACTGTTCGTCGTCGGTCGCGCTCCGCCTAACATTCGCTGGAGCAGAAATCTGTATAACAGCCAGTGATCCCTTCGGGCTCCTGGCGTTATTCAGATTCTGCTGAGCTCGCGCCCATTAGCTGTAAGAATTTAAAAAAAGGAGCGTTCAAGAATGAAGATAGTGGTTCTTAATGGTAGTCCTCGGAAGAAAGGTACCGTGGCTACACTTTTAAAAGCGGTTGTCGAAGGTATCAACAAAAGCCATGAAG
>JAOZOW010000081.1 GCA_029933075.1 Deltaproteobacteria bacterium
ACGGAGTTCAAGTGCCCCGCCTTCCTTAGAGTCGACAAGGAGACAGGATATCTTTCCGCGGTGAAGCAGGGTTCGGGAAAAGTCACCTTGAGCCTGCGCGCCCATACTCTGGGCCGGGTGCCCAAGATCTTGAAAGGCCCGGGCACGGATTGTGAGGCAGGCTGGAATGACGTGCTGCTGCAAGTAAAGAAGAATTATGACATATCTTTTCAAGTCGCGGCCTATTCCGTGAAAGAAGTTGAATTCATCGTGGGAAAGACAACGGCTCCCGCCTACAGCAGAAAAGAGATTTTCATAGGCAGGGACACTGTGATCCCTGTTTCTGCAGAGGTGACGTTGAGCTGTGGAAAAGGAGAATTCAAGAAATCTGTCCGTGGCGTTGTTGACATAATAAGGACAGAAAATTTGACTCATGACGGATGTTGTAATCTGTTAGGCCCTCGTATTGCCGGAAGAGGCGGAAGCATCTGGGAAGGCAGGGCGGTGCTGGGATTCAGGGACCCTAAAACCAAAAAGGTGCATTTTGGCACCGAGCTCAGACTTGTTCATGTGGACCCCCCAACGGCCCTGGAACGAGAGACTGCCGATGATGGGAGGACTACATTCAGGTGCAGGTTTTATACGGGCGGCACGGACATTGATCTAAGCGATGTCAAGGTTAAGTGGGAGGCGAGCCCTTCTTCCAAGAACATCCGGTGTGCAAACAATGGAACAGCCCATCTGGTAAAGACACGCGATGGATGGGAGGCCCAATTTACACCGGATCTGAGGTTTATAAATGTTAACGAAATAAAGGATCTCATAGGACAGGCAGCCAAGGGGTGCACGATAACGGCCAAGTTTTTCTACCAGGGCAGCGCGATTGGGGAAGTGAGGGAGCATGCCACCCTGCCGGCTGGATATCTCGAGGACTTTGTGTTTGCACCGGGCGTATTGAGCATATTTACTCCGGGTACAATGCCGGCCGATCTTGTCCTGATGACCAGGATAAACGGGAGACTTGTTTCTTCTTCCCTTCAAGAGGCAGGCCCTCTCTTCTCGATCCAGAACAACCTTCCGGGCTCATGTTCGATGAAAGGTTTGAGCAAAGGCGGGGCACACCGCACGTACATCGAGTGCGCACCGACTGCAGCGCCGGGCACCTATTCCATTACTGCAACATATTCGGCATTGAACGCCATCAAAAGCCTCATCCTCCTGTCCACCAAAGACAAGCCGTATCTCTTCGGAGGGATGAGGGTGAATCTGAACAGGGTGAAATTTTACGCCAAAGGCGGGGTATTGGTTGCCGAGGTCAGGGGTCAGACTGATATGGGCAGGTTCAAGGCCAACTGGCACTTTCTGGGTAACAAGATCCTTACAACGTCGTTTGAAAAGAAAAGCCAAGGGGGATGGACGAGCACGGTCAATGTTACAAATATCCATTCTCTCCAGAGATTGCTGTTCTTTGAGATCATCAATTCAATGGGACAAACCGTCTGCAAGCTCCATGGCCTGAATCTGGCAGGTCAATTCGCACAGGGAACCGCATTAGGGCTCCAGCAACCTGAAGGAAAGGCGGGGGTTGCGGCGAAGGGAATGCCTGCGCCTGTACGGGGGAAGATGCGCAGGATCAAGAAAGTAGAGCTTGTGCGTGTGATCCCTAAAAGCGGCAACAATCCCGTAAACACACATGATCCAATCAGAAATACCACCCTGCCCTCGGGCCAGGTGGTTTACAGGGCAGTGGATGAAACGGAAGACCAAGGCGGCGGCGCCGGCGGAAGCACATCTCAATGTACAGGAGCCACGCTGGGCCCGTGCAAAACAATCGTTCCCATGCATGTAATTTTTCCCGGTCCTCCAGCGCCCATCTATGGCGCAAACTTTGATATCGGTCCCTGCACGCTGGAGTGTGTCACCCCGCCTCCAGGAGTAGCGGGACAGGGCAGTTTCAGCATTACCTATGCGGCAGGAGATCCCATGAATACGCTGTATTGCGCGGGCTCTGCTGCAGACCCTAACAGCGCCTGGGAACTCCAGGCAGGTGGTCATTGTAACGGGTATACTCCCGGTCAGGTGGTTGAGTTCGTCGCTGTTTCCAACAAAGGCAGGCGCCTGAAGGTGCGCTTCAAGGTGGATACCACGACGCCTCCAGTTCTTAAGGTCCTGTCTTTGACACCGCTGAACTGATCACATCGCAACAATCGAGGTCATCCGGTTCACAGAATGGAGAGCGGGCCACAATTTCACCAAACCAAGGAGGATTGCAGGATGCAAAGATTGACATTGCTGTTGACCTTACTTTTTGTCACTGCTGTCTGCGGCGCGCAGGCAGGCGAGTTCAGGGCCTTCAAACCTATCCCCGCGCCGGGAGCGGCGCCCAAAGGAGCAAAGCCGGTTGCAGAGCTTGAGCCCATTGATCCTGCAAGGGCGGGCGAAGCCGCCGGGGAGGTCTTTAATGCATGGAACAACGGCAGTCTTGAGAAACACCTTGCAAACGATTTCTACGACAAGAGCAGGCTCCTTGATGCAATGGATGAAAAAGTGCCGCGGGATGCGCGGGTCAGGGTCATGTCAGTCCGGGGGGTCCAGACCCTTCAGCAATACCAGAGAGGCAACGAAATAATAAGCACAATATCCGTTACCGCCAACACGCAGATAGAATTCAATGATGCGCAAAGGGGGTTCAGGCGGCTGGAAGGGGTCAATGAATATATCCTGAGGATCACCGAAGAGGTGGTTGAGTGAATCTTAATATCGGAGAGCGGTTATGACAGCGCAAGTCAGCCTATTTAGAAGACTCTCATTGGTCACCATGCTTTTCTTCCTCTCGCTTTCATCCTTTTTTGTCTCCATCCCAATCCTGGCGGAAGAGGGCTCCGAGTCCCCTCTCAGCCAGACGGACAATGCCCTCGCTTCCTGGCACATATCGGGCAGCAACACCATCCGCTCGGAGTACTACGGTGTAAGGGGCGATCCCTCAGCAAGCCCATACAGTGAAGAAGGCATGCAGACATACGACGAGTTCAGCCTCAACCTTGACCGACGCATGACACCCTTTGATACGTGGCGCGGGCAGGTATTCGGGGTCCTGAACGACTCGGATTACCGGGGCAGCGAAAACGGCTTCGTTCCGGAGCGATTGAATCTGTTTCATGAAAAAGGGGACGCCTTTCTGCCGCACCGGGTGGAGGCTGGAGACATTTACGGTTTTTTCAGCCCCCGCACCCTCCAGCGATCCCTGAAAGGGTTACAACTGGAGTTCCAGCCCATACCCGGTCCTTCGAAACGATATCATTCTATCTTGTTCCTCACGGGGGCCAACCAGGCCTCATGGAGGCATTTCCAGCCCCGGGATAATTATACCAACGGCTTTTCTTATCTCTTGAATGACCCGGTATTCGGCTCCCTCAGCCTCAACTTCGTCCACAACGACCGAAAAAGGGACAGGGGAGCCGGGATGCCCCGCCGGCTGCAGCAGGTCTGGAGTGTTGCGGGCGAAAAGATCGTCTCCCTGGGCAGCCAGAGGCTGACCGTGGAGGGCGAGGCAGGCCACTTCAGCGGCGATCACGACAACGCCCGGAATCGTGATGAAAACGGCATATACTTTCAGGTGAGCGGAAAGGGTCGCCTGCCCTTTACCTACCGCTTCAGGTTCGAGCAGTACGGGGAACACTACCAGCCAGAGGGGGCTGCGGTCTCCTCTGACCGCCGCTCCGGTGAAGCGCACGCGGGCTGGCGGTTCGCCTCTGGTCTGCAGCTTCGGACCCGCATCCAGTATTTCCGCGATGGTTATGAATCGACCAATCCCACGGACACGAACACCTGCGGCATAAGCCTGAGCGGTCCGTTCCTCGCAGGGCACGTACATAACCTGAGCGGCAGTCTCGACGCGTTTGTCCAGGATGTGGAGAACAGGGACAAGACCACGGACCATGTGGTGAAGAGCATGAATATGAACCTGAGCAGGCCCCTTCAAGGGGGGTGGAACGGGAGGCTCGGCCTGTACTGGCAGAATGTGGACAGCCAGGTCGCGGGCACAGGCGACACCACTACAAAGCAGGTGAGCATAAGCGCGGATCACGGCCTCGGCGTGGCGGGTTTCAAGGGAAGCATAACCCCTGGGGTGGTGGTCAGGAAAAGCGAGGGGGCTTCCACCGAGGCCCTTGATATTGTCCCCACCCTCGCCCTCGATATGTCAAGGGGTCCTCACAGCCTCAGGTACAATCTCGGATTCAATTACCAGGACAGGTGGTTTTCTTCCGGCACTGATATCTCCTGCCTGTCAAACAACTTGAGCTATCGGTATGCCAAGGGGAGAAATACATTTGGAGTGGAGCTTGTCAGCGAACACAGAAACCCTGATCCGGGCGGGCCCACCACCTCGTACAAGGCAGGGATATTCTGGACCTACTCTTTTGACAAGCCCGCGGGCAAGGGAAAAATGGCGGCAATGGTAATGGGCCCCCCCTCAGGCCCCCCTCCTATAGTGGAGGTAGACCTGTCTGAGCTCATGCCCGGCTCCGGGATCAGAGAGGTAAGGGAGAGGCTTGCGGGGGCCGGTATCAGAGGCGCGGCCGAACAGCCGGGCATCCTTATCTATGAGACAAGACTGCTGGAGGAGATAGAGCAGAGGCAGAGGCTCGTCCTGGTGCATGAGGCCGGAAGGCTCAAAAAATCCGCCCTGATAATAGAGTTCGACGATGTTGGAAGACCTGAGGACATGATGGAGACCTTCGAACGGGTCAGGAAGCTTCTCATCGACAGATATGGCAGACCTGATAACTTCTTTGACAGGGGGGAGGCTGGCGCCAGGCTTGCAGAGGATATCAATGATTCCGCCTTCATTCGTATTACGGAGTGGCATAGACCGGGAGGCATTATCCGCTTCGGCATACCCAGAAGGAGGGACAGAGAGGTGAGGATGGAGGTGCAGTTTGCAAAAGAATTTCCTCCTGTCACCGAGACATTATGGAGCATTGAAGCAGTCAGGCAATAGAGAGTGTAGTCAAATTCTTCATCTTGACAAATGGAACCGTTTTTAGTCTGGTCCTCTTTCAGGAAAAAATCTTAAAGCAAAAATCCGTGTCTTGAAACCGTAATATGCCTTGGTCACATGAGAAAACCGCCCTTACTGCCCGGTGCGGGAACGGCCCAGGATCCAGCATTGCAATCGTTGTTGTTTGGTGCTTTCTGGTCCTGCTCAGCCCCGACCCTCAGGTATTAGGCCAAACCTACTGGGACCGGGAGAATGGTTTTTCCATGACTTTTCCCGAGGGCTGGACCCTGTTTGAAAAGAAAGGGACAAAACCAGTTGTCGGCGCCAAGAGCAGCAAGGGGGACAGGATCATTGTTACCATCGATCCCCTGGCCCCCAAGTATCGAGGAAAATACAAGAATATCATTGAAATCCCTGGTTATGCGGCTTACACCAAAGATGTAATCGTCAAGGGGCTCAGAGGGTACTTGCTGGATAGCGGCACTATGGATCTTTCAAACAGGAAGGCACTGTGGAATCGGTTCGCCCTGATTCACACTAAGGGAAGTGGGAAAAGATATTTGATTATTTACCAGGTCCAGACTTTGAAAAAGAACAGGATTTACTCAATAACGGTTACAGTGAGGGGCAGGAATCGGGCAGAGGCCTTGAAAAGATACACCTCCCTCCGGCACATATTGAAAAAATCGATTGCCTCTTTTCACCTGGACCCCTGACTTCTTTTCTCCTACTCAATTCTCCGCCTGAGTGACTGGTCCAGGGGAAAAATACTATATGTTGTGTTAATTTTTTCTTGACATACAATATATTTAACTTTATACTCCTCCGCCAAAAAAAGATGAGGTATGGGATCGTCCGCTAATCGGCGGCTAAATTGGGAAAAAGAAGTCGGGTGCGGTTTTTTGGCTTGAAGCGGTTTTGAGAGCGCAGGAGGAGGTCACATATGGTGGCGAAGCTGAAACATTACATGAACCCACTTCATATCTACTGCCGCCTGAGGGATCTGGGGCTTGCAAAAGGACCGGCCCTCTTTATTTGCAGTATCTATGAGCGCTCTTTCTTCAGGTATTTTGTAACAAGATAGTCCGAAAGGAGACCAAGGCTCAATGGATGAAGAACCATTCACTATAAGCTCCGGCGGGGGCTTGCTCCGCTGGATTTTCTTCTCGCTCCTCCTGTGTCTCTTCGTGCTCCCAGCTTCCACCCAACAATCCCTGGATCACGAAACACTCTCAGCTTTTATCCACAAGACCCAAAAATCACAGGAGGCCGCCGGGCCGGAAGCGAAAGAGCTCAGGGAGACAGTCTTCCCGATTGATAACCATTCCCGATCCCTGAATTCAGGGGGCACCGGAAAAAACACTCCCCCTCCCCTCCTCGCTCTCAAAAGGGACGCTCTATTTCACTCAATCATACTTGATGCAGCAAGACGCCATAGAGTAAACCCGGCGCTGGTTAAGGCAATCATCATGGCAGAGTCCGGTTACAACCCAAAGGCCGTTTCCAGCAGGGGCGCCATGGGTCTCATGCAATTGATGCCCCGAACGGCCCGGTCCTTAGGAGTGGAAAATGGTTTCGATCCGGCACGCAATATCAATGGAGGGGTCAGATATTTGAGGCAGCTCCTGGACAAATTTGACGGAGATGTGAAGCTCGCCCTGGCGGCTTACAACGCAGGTTGCAAAAAGGTTATGCAATACCGGGGCATCCCGCCCTTTAAGACGACCCGGTACTATATCAGAAAGGTAATGGAATATTATCGCCACTACCAAAAGCAAATGGAGGGATATCCAGACAGGGCTTAAGAAACGCGCCACTTCAGGGGATCATTCCCTGACCTCCTTTTCCCGATACTGGATATAGGCATCCCGGACCGCGACATAGGGGTCTATGGCCGCATCCTTGAATCTCTGATAATCGCCAATGCGGAAGGAAGTGCGATTTACCACGTCATAGCTCTTAATACCTGCATACAGTAGAAGCGGATCCACGTAGGTTACGGGATCCAGGAAAAAGTCGCCCACTCTGCCAATCGTATCCCGGGCTGTACAGGGCCCGATAAAAGGCCAGACAATATAGAAGCCGTTATCCAAACCCCACACGCCGAGAGTCTGGCCCAGGTCCTCGTCTGCGGGATCGATATTTCCCCACTTCTTGGCAACGTCCAGAAACCCGAGAATACCCAGTGTGGAATTTATCAGGAATCGGTTGAACTCATTGCCCGCTTCCTCCCCTTTCCATTGGAGGATGCAGTTTACGAATCGGATAGGCGTGGTCAGGTTGTGAAAGAAATTCTTGACCGCCGTCCTTGCAGGCACCGGCATGACAGCCCGATAACCCTTTGCCACCGGTTCAACAATCTTGAGATAGAAGAAATCATTGAACTTGAACCAGACCAGGTTCCAATCAGCAAGAGGATCGGGGACCTGGATCTCCTCCTCCCCTTCTTCATCCAGGTACCCGAGGTTATCATCCATGTATCGTTCCTCCACCACCCCCGCACCCGCCGCAATACTCATAGGAACAGCACCTGTATTCTTGCCCTGACCGGGCTCCGCGCCAGTGGCAAGGCCCCTTGTCCCAGCCACCACAAAAAACCCCATAAACACAAAAATCCAGATTGATTTTTTCAATTTACCCCTCCTTGAACTGACATCTGTTACTTAGTGCATCGGCTGCACCCCCTGCCCGGTCATCCCTGGTCGCCCTCGCCTTTTTCTGTCTTTCAATCTTCTTCCTCAGGATCTCTATAAGCTGAGCGGGTGACTTCCTCATGAGGGCTTTTCTGAACTGTGTACGATAGTTTTTGACAAGGCTCACCCCTTCGATATTCACATCATACACCCTCCAAACCCCACCACGAAGCACCATGCTATAAGCCACAGGAATTTCCAAGCTTTCCCTCAAGATCTTCGTCTTGACCACCGCCCTTTTGGCTGTCACCATTTTCTGGCCCAGGTAAACCACCTGTTCCTCCTGATACCCGCCCTGTATCTTGTCGATATAATTATTGCCTAAGAACTCCGCAAAAAGCTCCGAGAACTCCTTCCTCTGGGCCGGGGTGAACTTTTTCCAATTGCGGGCAAGGGTGCGTTTGGCCATCTCCGTGAAATCGAAGACTTCCTGGATGATGTTCCACATCTTCTCCCGTTGCAATTCGCGGCCAGCCTTATCCTGGTATCGCGGGTCCCGCAGGATTCGAATCACCTCATCAATAGGCCCTTTAAGATCATCCAAGGGCTGCGCACCATAGGAAAAGGTGCCGAAAAAAGTCAATGGCAGCAACGCCAAAAGACAAAGGCGAACAAGCTTGGGCATAGGTATCTCCTTAATCCAAAAACCACGAGTCCTGGCGCCGCTCATACACCGCCAAACACGTACTTGCTGATCAACTCTTCCAGATTGACCGCGGATTCCGTCTCTGTGATCATATCTCCCGGCTTCAGGAACTGATCCGAGCCCCCCGGGGTGATATTGATATACTTGTCTCCAATCAGGCCAGCCGTGGTTACCGATGCTATGACATCCTCTTCCAGCACCACGCCTTTTTTAATCTTTATCTTCACCAGCGCCACCTTCTCATCCTGATCAAGAGTGATTGACTCTACCTGGCCGATCTGGACGCCGGCCATCTCCACAAAGGCGCCAGGCTTGAGGCCCGACACCGACTGGAATCGAGCGTAAACCGGATAGGTGTCGTCCCCGAACCACTGCATCTTCCCAAGCTTGATGGTAAGATAGCCGACACAGATCAGCCCGATAACCACGAATATCCCGACCGCTGTCTCTATGGTTTTTTCGCTCATGAATCCTCCGCTGTGCAGACACGAAACTGATACAGGGCATTTTGCCTCGACTCCGCACTGGCCACCACAGTCTCCAGTGCGCTGTCCGTTTTTGCCTCAGCCACGCCCACGCTTACCGAAAGACAAAATCCCCGCTGCGGTTGAGCTTCGAGGATTTCCCTTATTCTCCTCTTTTTGGCCAGCTTCGCACATGTCATCTCGGCCTGGAGCCTGTTTGTGTTAGGCAGGACCGCCATAATCTTATCGAGCCCATAACGGGAACAGGTGTCGGTTATCCGGAGACTGCGCTGAAGCTCTGTGGCGAAGTTCTGCAAAATAGTCTGCCCTGCCACGTGTCCTGCTTTTTGGTTGATCTCATCGAGGTTCGTCACCGTGAAAATAATAATGGAAAATGTTATCCCGTGGCGCTGAAGCCTTGCCATCTCCTCATTGAATCTCTTTTCCCCTTCCGGTTGAGGGGCCATTCCTGTCAGGGTATCGTGCCGGCTCTCAAGCCCCCGGATAAACTGCTGAACTACGGGGTCATCACACTGCCGGATTTCTTCCGGCGTCCCTTCAAAATAAATCTTTCCATCCTGCAGCATGGCAACGCGCTGGGAGATGTAAAAGACGTCCGGGATCTCATGGCTTACCACCATAGCGGTAAACCTGAATTTCCTCTGATACTCTGATATCATGCTGTGCACGGCATTTTTGCGAATTGGATCCAGACCGGTAGTAGGTTCGTCAAATAACACTATCTCCGGATCGGTCACCAGGGCGCGAGCCAAGGCCACACGTTTTCTCATTCCGCCTGAGAGCTGGGAGGGGTACTTCCCCTCAATGCCCTCGAGATCCAGCTGCTTCATTTTATCCAGCACCAGACTCTTGATTCTTGCATCGGACATCCTGCTCCCTTCCTTGAGGGGGAGGGCGATATTCTCAAATATGGTCATGGAGTCGAACAGGGCGTTGCTCTGAAACATATAGCTGAATTTCTTTTTCAGGGCCTTTCTCTCCACCCTGCTCATGTCAGATATGGAGCGGCCCCTGAAGAGGATCTCCCCCGAGTCGGGCTCGAGTAAACCGATGATATGCTTGAGCAGCACACTCTTGCCCACGCCGCTCTTGCCAATGATGGTTGTGACCTCCCCGCGGTATATGCTGAGATTGGCGTCCTTCAGCACATACTGGTCCCCAAACCTTTTTGTAACATTTTTGAGCTGGACAAGCGCTTCTTTCATGTAGCCTCAGAGGAGGAATGATGTGAGCACATAATCAGAAATCAGGACCAAAACGCAGGAGATCACCACCGCCGAGGTAGTGGAGAAACTCACTCCTTCCGCCCCGTACCCCCGGGTCCTGAGATGGGTATAATATCCCTGGTAGCAACAGATGGTAACGACAACAATCGCAAACACCACGGACTTGATGAATCCCCCGGTGACATCGTCCATGACCACGCTTGACTCCACACGGGCAAAATAGATGCCCGGATTGATTCCAAGCAGGACCGATCCCGTCACATATCCCCCAAACACGCCCACCACATCGAAAAGGGCGGTAAGGAGGGGGAAACTTATAAGGGCCGCGGCTATCCTGGGGCTCACAAGGAACCGGATAGGGCTTATGTCCATTGTCTCAAGGGCATCGATTTGCTCAGAGATCCGCATGATGCCAATCTCGGCGGCCATTGCCGATCCCGCCCTCCCTATGACCATAATTGCGGTGAGCACAGGACCCAGCTCCCTGATCAGGGAAAGGGCCACTGCGGCACCCAGCAGGCCTTCGGAACCGAACTTGACTAAGGTATAATACCCCTGAAGCCCCAGGACCATCCCTGAAAAGGTGGCGGTGAGGCAGATTACGAATACCGATTTCATCCCGATAAAATAAACCTGCCGGATGATTTTGTAGACCTGGAAGGGATATGAAAAGATGAGTAAAAAACCCCTAAAAAAAAAGAGGAGGATTCTGCCCATCTCCTGATTTAGGAAAATGGCCCACCTCCCGGCGCAAGGGAGGACATCACTGAATGAACGGAGGACTGACATCAATTGCAGGTCCCGGCGAAAAGACATCCAGACAAGGGGGGTACCCGGATGCAGGTTCATGTTAGCAGAATGATCATTCCTGTTCACGCCCAACAATCAATGGACGCTGCGATTTTAGTGAGCTTCCCCGCCTTTGTCAACGAAAGTATATGTCTCCAGAAGGATGGATACACTGTCGGACCACCATCTATTTCCCCACTCCAGGGTATCTTCATACATTTTTGTCGCTTATTCTTGCTGCCCTACAGAATGTTTATTGGCTCCCGAGGGCATATGTGTTGTAAATATTTAAGTTCCATAATAAAACCTAATTAACGTAAAATGGCATACATCTTGCTTTTTAATCATGGGCAGTAGTTTAAATATTTGGTTCATCCGGTTTTTGCGTACCTTGATAGTTGATCTGTTATTTCCATCAAAGGGCGTAAAGTCTTTTCTGAGTGACTGTCGGGAGGGCGCTGTATT